>NZ_PJJU01000056.1:0-217555 GCF_002929635.1 Cryobacterium sp. M25
GCCGCCGGGCCGAACGCCGCCGCCGGGCCGAACGCCGCCGCCGGGCCGCGTGCCGCCCGCCGCGCCGTCGACCGCGTTCCGGTAGCTGCGGGTAACCCGGCGGCCGATCCGGGTAACGATCTCGTAGTTGATCGTGCCGGCGGCGTCGGCCCAGTCGGTCGCGCTCGGCACACCGGTCTCCGGGTTGCCGAACAGTACGACCTCGTCGCCGACCGTCACGCGTTCCTGGCCGACGCTGACGACGAACTGATCCATCGCGATGCGCCCGACCAGCGGATGCGAGTGTCCAGAGATGTCGACCCACGCGGTTCCGGAGGCCTGGCGGGGCACGCCGTCCGCGTAGCCGAGTGGCACGAGGGCGAGGTAGCCGTCGACCGGTGCCCGCCACAGGTAGTCGTAGGACACCCCGGCCCCCGCAGCCACGCGGCGCACGGCGGCGACGCGCCCCCGCAGCGTCATCGCCGGGGTGAGGCCCAAATCCTGCGACGTCTGGTCCGCGAACGGCGACAGACCGTAGATGCCGATGCCCACCCGCACCATCGAGAAGCGGGCGGCCGGCACGCGCAGCGCCGCCGCGGTGGACGCCAGGTGGATCAGAGACGGGGCCAGCCCGGTGTCGGCGGCGAGAGCGACACCGCGTTCGAAGCGCTCGATCGCCTCGGCGTCGTCGACCGGGGACGCATTCGACAGGTGGCTGAAAATGCCGGTCACGGTCAGGCGGCCGGCCTGCTCGAGCTGGGCCGCCAGAGCGAACGTCTCGGCCCAGTCCGGTTCGTTCACGCCGTTGCGGTTGAGCCCGGTCTCGAGTTTGAGGTGCACGTCGGCCACGCGACCGAGAGCGGCGGCGGCCTCGGCGACCTGGCGCAGCTGCCGTGCCGAGGACAGCCCGAGGGTGATGTTCCGGGTGATGGCGACGGTGAAATCGGCATCCGGATCGTGCAGCCAGGCCAGGACGGGCGCGTCGATGCCGGCGGCCCGCAGCTCGAGCGCCTCGTCGACGTCGGCCACCCCGAGCCAGTCAGCGCCCGCGGCGAGCGCGGTGCGGGCGACCGGCACTGCCCCATGGCCGTAGGCGTTCGCCTTGACGACGGCCATCAGGTGCGGGGTGCCGGCCACCTGCCTGAGGTGCGCGACGTTGGCGTAGACCGCGCCCAGGTCGACGACGGCCTCGCGGTATCCGGTCATGCCCCGCCCTCCGCGACCACGAACGCACAGGCCACCCCGGCGTCGTGAGTCATGGTCAAGTGCACTGTGTCGATGCCGCGGGCCGTCAGTGCCGCCGCGGTAGCCCCGTGAAGCACGAATCCCGGGTTGCCGTGCGCGTCGGTCACGACGTCCATCTCCTGCCAGCTGGCGCCGGCACTGTCGCCGAGCGCTTTGATCAGTGCCTCCTTGGCCGCGAAGCGCGCGGCCAAGGAGTGCATCGGCAACCCGCGCTCGGCTTTCGTGAAGAGCCGGGGAATAAGCCCAGGCGTGCGCAAGACCTGCCGTTCGAAGCGAGCGAGGTCGACGATGTCGACCCCGATGCCCCGGATCATCCGGTCAACCCTTGCACCCTGTGCTGCACCCTCCGGCTACTCCGACTCGAGGACTGGCGCTACTCGACCGTGACGGACTTCGCCAGGTTGCGCGGCTGGTCGACGTCGAGGCCCTTCACCGTGGCGAGTTCCATGGCGAAAATCTGCAGCGGTACGACCGCGAGGATCGGTTCGAACAGCGGCGAGGCCAGCGGGATGCGGATGACGGTGTCCGCGAACGGCAGCACCGCGACATCCCCTTCTTCGGCGATCGCGATGATGCGCGCGCCGCGGGCCCGGATCTCCTGGATGTTCGAGACCACCTTGGGGTGCAGGTGCGCGGAGCCGCGTGGGCTCGGCACGACGACGAAGACCGGCTGGCCGGGCTCGATCAGCGCGATCGGGCCGTGCTTGAGCTCACCGGCGGCGAAGCCCTCCGCGTGGATGTACGCGAGCTCCTTGAGCTTGAGCGCACCCTCGAGCGCGATCGGGAAGCCCACGTGGCGGCCGAGGAAGAGCACGGCACGCGTGTCGGCCATCCAGGTGGCCAGCTCGTGCACGGTCGACTCCTGCAGCAGCGTGGTCGCCAGCTTGTCCGGGATGGCCTGGAGCTCGGCGATCTGCACGGCGCACTCGGCTTCGCTGAGGCTGCCGCGCACCCGGGCCAGGTGCAGGCCGAAGAGGTAGAGGGCGGCGATCTGGGCGGTGAAGCCCTTCGTTGAGGCCACGGCGACCTCCGGGCCGGCATGGGTGTAGATGACGGCGTCCGACTCGCGGGGGATGGTGGCACCCTGCGTGTTGCAGATCGAGATGGCCTTCGCGCCCGCTTCCCGGGCGAACTTGACCGCCATCAGCGTGTCCATGGTTTCGCCGGACTGGCTGATCGAGATGACCAGGGTCTCGGGGTTCAGCACCGGGTCGCGGTAACGGAACTCGTGGCTGAGTTCGATGTCGACCGGAACCCGGGTCCACTTCTCGATGGCGTACTTGGCGACGTAGCCGGCGTTCGCCGCGGTGCCGCAGGCGACGACCACGATGCGACGGATGCCGGCGAGCACGTCGTCTCCGAATTCGGTCAGCTCGGGAACGACGGCCTGGCCCTCATGGATGCGCCCGCGCAGGGTGTTGCGCACGGCATCCGGCTGCTCGGAGACCTCCTTGGCCATGAAGCTGGACCAGCCGCCCTTCTCGGACGCGGAGGCATCCCAGGCGATGTCGAACTCTTCCACTTCGACGGCGTTGCCGTCGAAGTCGGTCACGGTGACGAGGCCCGGCGTGATCGTGACGATCTGGTCCTGGCCGATGGCGACCGCGCGGTGGGTGTACTCGACGAAAGCGGCGACGTCGGAGCCGAGGAAGTTCTCTCCGTCGCCCAGGCCGATCACGAGCGGGGAGTTGCGGCGGGCGCCGACGACGATGCCGGGCTGGTCTTGGTGGACGGCGAGCAGGGTGAAGGCACCGTCGAGGCGGGAGACGACAGCGCGGAACGCTTCGCCCAGGTCGCCGACGCGCTGGTATTCCCGGCCGAGCAGGATCGCGGCGACCTCGGTGTCGGTCTCACTCTCGAAGGTGAATCCCTCGGCGAGGAGTTCGTCCTTGAGCACGGAGAAGTTTTCAATAATTCCGTTGTGAATAAGGGCCAGCTTGCCGTTGTCACCCAGGTGCGGGTGCGCATTCACGTCATTCGGCGCCCCGTGGGTGGCCCACCGAGTGTGTCCGATCCCGGTGTTCCCATTATTAATCGGGTTCGCCTCGAGCTCGGCGGCCAGAACGGCCAGTTTGCCCGCTCGCTTAGCGGTATTGAGAGCACCCTCGCTGTCGATGACAGCGATCCCCGCGGAGTCGTACCCCCGGTACTCGAGTCGCCGCAGACCTCCCATCAGGACCTGAACGCTCTTGTTATCTCCGACGTAACCAACGATTCCACACATGACTGCGATATTAGTCCGAGTAAGCTCGGTGAAATGTCCGATCCGGTTGCGAGTCCCTGGAACAACGGCCACAGCACTCCTTTCGTCGAACTGGACCGGGCTGACTGGGCCGCCCTCGCGCCAACCACCCGGCTTCCGCTGCGGGAGACGGAGATCGTGCAGTTGCGGGGGCTGGGTGAGCCGCTCGACCTCAATGAGGTGACGGATGTCTACTTGCCGCTCAGCCGCCTGCTCAACCTCTACGCCGCCGGTGCACGGCAGCTGCACCGCGCCACGAGCGACTTCCTCGGGGAGCGCGCCCAGCGCACGCCGTTCGTGATCGGGGTCGCCGGATCGGTCGCGGTGGGCAAGTCCACCATCGGCCGCTTGCTGAGGGAGCTGCTGGCCCGCTGGGAGGACACCCCGCGGGTCGAGTTGGTGACCACCGACGGTTTCCTGCTGCCCAACGCCGAACTCACCCGCCGGGGCCTGATGGACCGAAAAGGGTTCCCCGAGTCCTACGACCGGCGGGCCCTGCTACGCTTCGTGGCCGCGGTCAAGAGCGGTGCCGCCGAGGTGCGGTCGCCGTTCTACTCACACCTCAGCTATGACATCGTGCCCGACGCCCAGATCGTGGTGCGGCAGCCGGACATCCTGATCGTCGAGGGTCTCAACGTGCTGCAGCCGCCCGGACCGGGCCACGGCCTCGCCGTCAGCGACCTCTTCGACTTCACCGTATACGTGGACGCCCGCACGCAGGACATCGCCCGCTGGTACGAGGAGCGCTTTCTCAAGCTGCAGCGCGGCGCATTCAGCAATCCGAAGTCGTACTTCCACCGGTACGCGAGTTTGACCGAGGCCGAGGCGCGGAGCCGGGCCCGGGAAATCTGGACCGAGATCAACGAACCGAACCTGCTGCGCAACATCCGTCCGACCCGCTCTCGGGCGACCCTCGTGCTGCGCAAGGATCCGAACCACTCCGTCTCCAAGGTGCTGCTGCGCAAGGTGTGACCCGCCGTGTGTCACCGCACAGTGTGCTCCGCCGTGTGTCACCGCACAGGCACCCTCGACGTCCGGGCACCCTCGACGTCCGGGCACTCCGGCCGTGAACCAATTCGACGGAGATTTTGGCGAAAAGCCGGTTTCTCTGGCTGTTTCGGAACGATTCGGGCAAAATCTCTCCGTCGAATTCGTCAGGGGCGCGGGGCGGAGCGGGCGCGCGGGGCGCGGCCGAAAACGAGGGCGCGGGGCCCGCGGCCGAGAACGAGGGTGCGGCCGAGGGTGCGGCCGCGGCGAGAACTCTCTAGAGGGCGAGCTGCAGGCGCACGATGTCGGCCAGCTCGTTCGCGAGCCGGTCGGCGGTGCCCTGATCGGCCGCTTCGACCATGACGCGCACCATGGGCTCGGTGCCCGACGGTCGCAGCAGCACCCGTCCGGTGTCCCCGAGCTCGGCCTCAGCGGCGCGGATAGCCTCCGCGATGACCTCGTTCGATTTCAGCCCGTGATGGTCGATGCCGCGCACGTTGACCAAGATCTGCGGGTAGACCGTCATCACCGAGGCGAGCTCTGCGAGGGTCTTGCCGGTGCGTGCCATTTCGGCGACCAGGTGCAGCCCGGTCAGGATGCCGTCACCGGTCGTGGCGAACTTGGTCATGATCACATGACCGGATTGTTCACCGCCGAGGGACAGCCCGTCGACGTTGAGCTCTTCGAGCACGTACCGGTCGCCGACCTTGGCCTCGATCATGCGGATGTCGTTGGCCGCCATGGCCTTACGCAAACCGAGATTGCTCATCACCGTGGCCACGAGCGTGCGGTCCTTCAGAACCCCGCGCTCGGCCATGGAGACAGCGAGGATCGCCATGATCTGGTCACCGTCGATGATGTTGCCGTCGCGGTCGACGGCCAGGCACCGGTCCGCGTCGCCGTCGTGGGCGATTCCGACGTCGGCACCGGCCTCGAGGACGGCACGGGAGAGGTTGTCGAGGTGGGTGGAGCCCACCCCGTCGTTGATGTTGTTGCCGTCGGGGTCGGCTCCGATGACCGTGAGCGTGGCACCGGCATCCGTGAAGACCTGCGGCGATACGCCGGCGGCGGCGCCGTGCGCGCAGTCGAGCACGACGTGGATGCCGTCCAGGCGGTGCGGCAGCGTTCCGAGCAGGTGCACGACATAGCGGTCCTCGGCGTCCGCGAAGCGGCTGATGCGACCGACGTCTCCGCCGATCGGCGTGAGCATGTCGAGCGACAGGTGCTCTTCGATGCGGTCCTCAACGTCGTCGGGAAGTTTGGTTCCCCCGAAGGCAAAGAACTTGATGCCGTTGTCGGGAGCGGGGTTGTGCGAGGCGGAAATCATCACGCCGAAATCTGCGCCGATATCGGCGATCAAGAAAGCCGCGGCGGGAGTCGGAATGACGCCCGCGTCGAGCACGTCCACACCGGAGCTCGCCAGTCCGGCCGCGACCGCGGCCGAAATGAATTCACCGGAGATCCGAGGATCCCGGGCGAGCACCGCAACGGGCCGACGGCCCTCTGCGCGGCGCAACTCCGCGCGGCGGCCCTGAGTGAGGACCGCCGCACTGGCCTGGGCGAGGGCCAGAGCCAGGCCAGCCGTGAGATCACGGTTGGCCAGACCCCGGACGCCGTCCGTGCCAAATAGTCGAGGCATTTTTCTACGGTGCCAATCGACTTAACGCTTGGAGAACTGAGGAGCCTTACGGGCCTTCTTGAGTCCGGCCTTCTTACGCTCCTTGACGCGAGCGTCACGGTTGAGGAAGCCGGCCTTCTTGAGGATGGCGCGGTTGTTCTCTTCGTCGATCTGGTTCAGCGAACGCGCGATACCGAGACGCAGGGCACCGGCCTGGCCGGAGGGGCCACCACCGGTGATGCGGGCGATGACGTCGTAGCTGCCGATGAGGTCGAGCACCTTGAACGGGTCGTTGATGAGCTGCTGGTGCAGCTTGTTCGGGAAGTAGTCCCCGAATTCGCGGCCGTTGACGGTGATCGTGCCGGAGCCGGGGACGATGCGCACGCGGGCGATGGCCTGCTTGCGACGTCCGACGGCTGCGCCGGGAACATTGAGGATGGCGCGGGGCGCCTTGGTTACAGTCTCGGTCGGAGTCTCGGTCGAGTAGCTCTCCGGAGCCTGGTCAATCTGATCTGCGATTTTCGCCACGATGGTGTGAATCCTTTTTTCTTAGAATCGAAAAGTCTGGAGGCCGGCGCTACTGAGCGACCTGGGCGAGGGTGTACGGCTTCGGCTGCTGCGCAGCGTGCGGGTGCTCCGGGCCGGCGTAGACCTTGAGCTTGGCCAGCTGGGCGCGGCCGAGCGTGTTTTTCGGCAGCATGCCACGGATGGCCTTCTCAACCGCGCGGGTCGGGTGCTTCTCGAGCATCTCCGAGTAGTTGGTGGCCGTGAGGCCGCCCGGGTAACCGGAGTGGCGGTAGGCCATCTTCAGGTCGAGCTTCTTGCCGGTAAGGGCAATCTTCTCGGCGTTGATGATGATGACGAAGTCGCCCATATCCATGTGGGGAGAGAACGTTGCCTTGTGCTTCCCGCGAAGGAGAATGGCGGCGTGGCTGGCAAGACGACCGAGCACGATATCTGTGGCGTCGATGACGACCCAGTCGTGCTGGACTTCGCTTGCCTTGGGAGTGTAAGTGCGCGTCACTATTGAGCTGCTTTCTTGTTCGAACGGAGGTGTTCGTGAATCCCGCTCCGGGTGTGTTCCCAGAGAGGGAACACGATCGATGGAGGGCTCACGTTCGTGTGTCTGGCTGCAACGCACAGACACCAAGGAATAACACTAACGCCGTCGGCCCGGCAGCGCAATTCAACCATTACTCGGTGTCGTCGATGAGCTCCCGGCGCGCGCGCGTTTCGCGGGCCCGCAGGGCGAGCAGTTCGTCGGCCGGATAGCCGACCTGAAGCAGCGTGAGACCCTGGGCGGGCATCACCTTGAACTCGCTGGTGCGGGCCCGCTCGATCCGGAGGTCGACCAGGCGGTCCCCGGACAGCCGCCCCTCCCCCACCGCGACGCAGGCCCCGACCAGCGCGCGCACCATGCTGTGGCAGAAGGCGTCAGCCTGAACGGATGCGACGAGCACACCATCCGGATCGCGGTACCAGCGGAACTCCTGCAGGGTGCGGATCGTGGTGGCCCCGGGCCGCGGCTTGCAGTAGGTGGCGAAGTCGTGCAGGCCGATCAGCGTCGCGGCAGCCGCGTCCATGGCGTCCACGTCGAGGGCGAAGCCGTGCCAGGTGGTGCGGAACCGCTGCAGCGGGTCGTGCCCGACGACGGAGTCGGCGATCCGGTACTCGTAGCGCCGGTAAAGCGCGGAGAACCGGGCGTCGAACCCGGGCGGGGCGAGCACGGAGGATGTGATCACGATTTCGGGCTGGGTGACGAGGATGCCGCTGAGCCGCCGCTGCACCATGACCGCCAGGGGCGTCGGGGGCCGCCCCTTGCCGCGGGAGATGCGCACGAGGCCGTCGGCCTGGTCGGGGTTCAGATCGAAGTGGGCGACCTGCCCGGTCGCGTGCACACCGGCATCCGTTCTCCCGGCCACGGTCAGGATCGGGGTCGGCGGGTGGCTGTGCAGGATGCCGGCCAGCCCGGCCTCGATCTGACCCTGCACGGTGCGGAGGCCCGGCTGCGTCGCCCAGCCGCTCATGCCGGTGCCGTCATAGGCGATGTCGAGCCTGATCCGGGTGGTACCCGCTGCTTGGGTCTCGTCGGGCGCCGGGGGAAGAATCACGGGGGTAAGTGTACGGTCCGGTCCGGGTTATCGTAGAACCCGGACTTCGGTCCCCACCTGTCATGAAAATCTGCCGCCCCCGCCCTCTGACGCTCATCCGGACTCCGTGAACGTGCCCACCAAACGCCTGGCCGGTCTCGACGGCCTGCGTGGCATCGCCGTCGTTCTGGTCGTGGTGTTCCACTTCTTCCCCGCGGTCCTTCCCGGCGGATTCATCGGGGTCGACGTCTTCTTCGTGATCAGCGGGTTCCTGATCACGGGCCTCCTCATCACCGAACGGGACGAAACCTCGCGGATCGCGCTCGGTCGATTCTGGAAACGGCGGGCGCTGCGCCTGGTGCCGCCACTGGTCCCGCTGGTGCTGATCCTGTGCACTGCCGCCTGGCTGATCGGCGGTGACGTGCTGGTGGGCCTCGGCTGGCAGCTGCTCGGCGCGATCACCTTCGGCTACAACTGGGTGTCGATCGCCGGGTCGGCGAGTTACTTCAGCGCCACGGCGCCGGAACTGTTCCGCAACCTGTGGTCGCTGGCGGTGGAGGAGCAGTTCTACCTGGTCTGGCCGTTCGCTCTCCTCGGCCTGCTGCTGGTGAGAAGCGGCCGGCTTCGCCTGGCACTCGTCGCCGGCCTGGCCTTGGCCTCTGCCGTCTGGATGGGGCTACTGTACGACCCCGCCGACCCCACCCGGGTGTACTACGGCTCGGACACGCACAGCTTCGGGCTCTTCACCGGTGCCGCGCTCGCGCTGCTGCTGCGCCGTTCGGGCCTTCCGGGCGGCACGGCACCCCGCCTCGCCGCCCTGCGCGACCGCTGGCGGCCGTGGCTGGGTCGGCTCGCCCTGGCCGGGGTTCTGGCGGCGGCGTTCGCCCTGCCCGACACCGGCCTGGCGACCTATCGAGGCGGACTGATGCTGGTGAGCCTGCTGACCGCGGTCGTGATCTGGGCGGCCGTGCGCGGGCCAGGCTTCGGCCAGGCGCTGGACACCGCGCCGCTGCGCTACCTGGGTGAACGCTCCTACGGCATCTATCTGTGGCACTGGCCGGTGCTCGTGCTCGCCCAGGGGGCGTGGCCGGCGGCCGCCGCGTCGCCGACCGTGCTGACGAGCATCGGAGTCGGGGTGCTGGCGGGCGCGCTGACGCTGCTGGCGGCCGGTGGATCGTACCGCTGGCTGGAACTTCCCGTGCGCACGAAGGGGGTGCGCGGCAGCATCCGTCGCCTGCGGCAGAGCACGAGCGGCGCGCGCACGATCCGCATGCCCGGCAGGCTCGTCTGGTTCGGCCTGTTCGGCGCCGCCGCGCTGTTTCTGGCGACCGGCACGACCGCGGCGCTGCTCACCGCTCCCGCCCAGACGAGCGCCCAGAGCGAGATCGAACGCGGCCAGAAGGCACTGGATGCTGCGCAGCGGCAGGCCGTGCAGAACGCACGGCGCGCGTCCCGGCCGGCCGTCAGCGCCATTGAACGCGCGGCGCCCGGGGACCTGATCACGGCCGTGGGCGACTCGGTGATGCTCGCCTCGGCCCCCGAGCTGCAGGCCGGCTTCCCGGGGATCGCGATCGATGCCACCGTCTCACGGGGCATGGGGGCTGCCCCCGACATCCTGGCCACCCAAGCCGAGGCCGGCACGCTCCGGCCGGTGGTCGTCGTGGGCCTCGGCACCAACGGGCCGATCCGTTCGAGTCAGCTGGCGGCCATCCGCGCGGTGATCGGCCCGGACCGGGAGCTGATCCTGGTTACTGCCTTCGCCGAACGTGACTGGACGGCCGGGGTCAACGCCAGCCTGGCCGAGTACGCGGCCCGGCACCGCACGGTCGAGCTGGCCGATTGGAGCACGGCGATCGCCTCGCACACGGATGTGCTCGCAAACGACAACATCCATCCCGGTCCGGCCGGCGGTCGGATCTATGCCGACGTCATCCGGGCCGCTCTGGAGCGGCTGGCCGAGCCGCCGCCGCAGCCGGGCCTCGAGGCGTATCGCCTGCCCGACCCTGCCGGGTCACCCTCTTTCCAGCCGCCGCTGCTGCCGTGACCAAGGCCGGGTCGACGGGTCGGCGGGTGCGGATCCCGGGTGGGACTAGACCTCAATGGTGAAGGCGAGACTGCGGGTGGTGGGCGTGAAACCCATGCCGAGGTACAGGTTCAGCGCGCCGGTCGGACTTTCGGAGTCGACGACCAGGGTCGCCCGGGCCAGACCCTCGGTGCGTGCGGCATGCAGATGCGTGCCGAGCAGGGTCCGCGCGATGTGTTTGCCCCGCCATCCGTCGATGACGCCGACGAGGTCGACGTGGCTGCCGGTGTAGCCCTGGTTCAGCCAGTCGTCCTCGTTGACCGTGGCCAGGGTGAAGCCCACGACCTTCGGGGTGCCGTCGGGGCCGGCCGCGAGGGCCAGGTATGAGAGGTCGGGGCGGAATTTGCGACTCGTCACGAAGGAGTCCCAAGCATCGTCGCTCATCGGTTGGCTGGCCCAGTGATCCCGGAACGACGAGTCGCGCGCTTCGTGAACGGCCGCAGAGAGCTCCGAGGTAAACCGGATGACGCGGATGTCAACCGGAAGGTCGATCTCGGGGATCGGCTCGTCGAGGCGCCGCTCGAGGGACTGGAAGTACCGGGCGCATTCCATGCCGAGGCGCCGGAACAGACGGGTGCTGCGGTACGCGGTCTCGTCGGTGTAGGCGAGGATCCAGCGTGGAACCGAGGGATCGTCGGTGGCGAGCTGCTGCTCGGCCCGGCCCAGCTGCCACGCGAGCAGCTCGCGGCCGATTCCGCGTCCGCGGTAGTCGGGGTGCACCCCGCCGATCAGGATCGCGCGGGCCAGCGTCTCGCGCGGCGGCGCCATCACCATCCCCATCGCCACGAGGGTGCCGTCGGCGGCGAACCCGATCAGGGAATCCCGCTCCGGATGGAAGTACGACAGACCGAAGTCCCGCTCGATTCCCTCCCGCGTCGTCAGGTGGTACGGATGGTCTGCCTTGCCGACCGCTCGGGTGAACTGCCACAGGTCGTCGGCGTCCGACACCGTTGCCGGACGCCACCGGGCGATCTCAGGGTGGGCGGGCCCCGGCGCGTCGGGCGGCAGGGCTGCACGCCGACGCGGGCCCTGATTCTGGGTTCCGGTCAGGCGTTCCATGGCCAATATCGTAGCCGGGGCCCCGCGAGGGCGCTAGCCCGTCGCCGGGGCACAAAGAGAGGGGCCCGACCGAAGTCGGGCCCCTCTCAATTCAACACAGCGATTCAGTTGAGCCGATACAGCGCAGGGTGCTTACTTGGATTCCTCAGCGGCAGCGACATCATCTTCGACGACGTCAGCTTCGACAGCAGCATCCTCGACGACGACCTCGGCCGGAGCCTCGGCAACGGGCGCTGCCGCGGCGGGCTTGGAAGCAGCCTTGGCGGAGGAGCGCTTGACCTTCGGGGTGACGGGCTCGAGAACGAGCTCCATCTGCACCATCGAAGCGTTGTCGCCCTTGCGGAAGCCGAGCTTCGTAATGCGGGTGTAACCGCCCTCACGAAGGGCAACCTGAGGTGCGATCTCGGTGAAGAGCTCGTGCACGACGGTCTTGTCGCCGATGGTGGCGAGCACGCGACGACGGGCGTGCAGGTCACCCTTCTTTGCGAAGGTGATCAGTCGCTCGGCGACCGGACGCAGGCGCTTGGCGCGCGTCTCGGTCGTCTTGATGGACTTGTGGGTGAATAGGGATGCGGCCAGGTTGGCGAGCATGAGGCGCTCGTGGGCCGGTCCGCCTCCGAGGCGGGCTCCCTTAGTGGGCGTAGGCATTGGTTATCTCCAGTATCAAAGTCGAAAGTCAGTCTGAACGACTGCTTTAGATGGTTTCTTCGTCGTAGCCGCTGTAGAAGTGGGCGCCGTCGAATCCGGGCACCGAGTCCTTCAAGGACAGGCCGAGCTCAACGAGCTTGTCCTTGACCTCATCCACCGACTTCTGTCCGAAGTTGCGGATGTTCATCAGCTGGGTCTCCGAGAGGGCGACCAGTTCGCTGATGTTGTTGATGCCCTCGCGCTTGAGGCAGTTGTACGAGCGAACCGACAGATCGAGGTCTTCGATCGGAATCGACAGCTCGGTCGACAGCACGGCATCGACCGGCGCGGGGCCGATTTCGATGCCCTCGGCGGCGGTGTTCAGCTCACGGGCCAGACCGAACAACTCGGTCAGCGTACGACCGGCGGATGCGATGGCGTCGCGAGGCGAAATCGCCGACTTGGTCTCCACGTCAACGACGAGGCGGTCGAAGTCGGTGCGCTCACCGGCACGAGTTGCCTCGACGCGGTAGGTCACCTTGAGCACGGGCGAGTAGATCGAGTCGACCGGAATCTGGCCGGCCTCAGAGTACTCGTTGCGGTTCTGGGTGGCCGACACGTAGCCGCGGCCGCGTTCGATGGTCAGTTCGAGTTCGAACTTGGCCTTGTCGTTCAGCGTGGCGATGACCAGCTCGGGGTTGTGCACCTCGACACCGGCCGGAGCCGAGATGTCGGCGGCCGTGACCTGGCCGGCACCCTGCTTGCGCAGGTACGCGGTGATGGGCTCGTCGTGCTCGCTGGAGATGACGAGGCCCTTGATGTTGAGGATGATCTCGGTGACGTCTTCCTTGACACCGGGAACGGTGCTGAACTCGTGCAGCACACCGTCGATCCGGATGCTGGTGACAGCCGCTCCGGGGATCGATGACAGGAGTGTGCGGCGCATCGAGTTGCCGAGGGTGTAACCGAAACCAGGCTCAAGAGGTTCGATGACGAACCTGGATCGGAACTCCGAGATGTTCTCTTCGGTGAGCGTGGGGCGCTGTGCAATAAGCACTGTTGATTCCTTTCGGCTAAGTGTCCGCTATATGACACTTGCGTGGCGAGGTTTTGAGTTGTGTGTCTCTCGACAAGCCCGACAATCGAGCACATCGTCGAACGAGGGAGGGGTGATGCCCCACGACCCGCCACAGCCGGGCCCGTCTTGTGACGGGCCCGGCCGATGGCGAGATGCCGGTTGGTTAGACGCGACGACGCTTGGGCGGACGGCATCCGTTGTGCGCCTGGGGGGTGACGTCGTTGATCGAACCGACCTCGAGGCCGGCGGCCTGGAGCGAACGGATCGCGGTCTCGCGGCCCGATCCCGGTCCCTTGACGAAGACGTCAACCTTCTTCATGCCGTGCTCCTGCGCCTGGCGGGCAGCCGACTCGGCAGCCAGCTGCGCGGCGAACGGGGTCGACTTGCGCGAACCCTTGAAGCCGACTCCACCCGAGGACGCCCAGCTGATGACCGCACCGGTGGTGTCAGTGATCGAGACGATGGTGTTGTTGAAGGTACTCTTGATGTGGGCCTGGCCCACAGCGACGTTCTTCTTTTCTTTCTTGCGCGGCTTCCGAACGGCCGACTTTGGTGCTGCCATGAATTTCTCCTGAATCCTAAAGGCGAGACGGGCCAGGCCGAGGCCTAGCGCGCCTTCTTCTTGCCGGCTACGGTGCGCTTCGGGCCCTTGCGGGTGCGAGCGTTGGTCTTGGTGCGCTGGCCACGAACGGGCAGGCCCTTGCGGTGGCGGATGCCCTCGTAGCTGCCGATCTCGACCTTGCGGCGGATGTCAGCGGCAACCTCACGGCGGAGGTCACCCTCAACCTTGAAGGTTCCTTCGATGTAGTCACGGAGTGCGACGAGCTGCTCGTCACTCAGGTCCTTGACTCGGATGTTTCCATCGATTTCAGTGTCGGCGAGGGTCTTGAGTGCCCTCGTGCGGCCAACACCAAAGATGTAAGTCAGTGCAACTTCCACGCGCTTATCGCGAGGAATATCAACGCCGGCTAGACGTGCCATTGTGGCTTCTCCTGTATATGAGTGGAGGTCTGTGACAGTGCCTGTTCATCGGCCTCCAACCGATGGTGTCCCCCCGAAGGGTTCCCGGCACTGCTATTTTCTGTATTCAGTTGCATCTCGACCGACTCGACCGTGATCGAGCCTGTCGAGATCAGCCCTGACGCTGCTTGTGACGAGGGTTCTCGCAGATGACCATCACGTTGCCATTACGGCGGATGACCTTGCACTTGTCGCAGATCTTCTTGACGCTGGGCTTGACCTTCATGGTGTGTCCTTGTATTCGCTGTCTTCGTACCCCAGGAACGCCTCGGGCCGTTACTTACAGCACTCTCTACTTGTAGCGGTAAACGATCCGGCCGCGAGTCAGGTCGTACGGGCTCAGCTCCACGATCACACGATCCTCCGGGAGGATACGGATGTAGTGCTGACGCATCTTGCCTGAAATGTGGGCAAGAACTTTGTGGCCGTTGCTCAACTCGACGCGAAACATCGCGTTGGGAAGAGCTTCGACTACCGCGCCCTCGATTTCGATGACACCGTCTTTTTTGGCCATAACTCACTATCGCTAGGGTATTGATTGCTGGTCGTGCGTGGATTGTGGTGCACTGATACGCCGCATACGTGCGCACAAGACACCAAGGATTAACTCTATGGTACGGAGTTGCCTTTTGGCAATTCTTCCCTATAATCCCTCGCGGGATTCTCCGCTCAGAGGGCCTTCTGCACCGCGGCCACGACCAGGACCACGTCGGCGAACAGCGGATGCGCGGCGTCCAGGCCGCACACCGACGCGGTGAACGATTCGGCCGTCTCGGCGCGCAGCATCCGTTGCAGCAGGGCGCTCTGCTCATCGTCTGCGACGTCGAACCGGAGTGCGGCTTCGACGGCTGCGAGCAGCGCGACCGGGCGGGTGCCGTGTTCGGCGATCTCGGCGGCAGGGCCGATGAACCGTTCGTGGCGGCTGAGCTTGCGCAGCGGCTGGCGGCCGACGCGCTCTACCGTGTCGGGCAGGGACGGGTTGGCGAAGCGCACCAGGATCTTCTCCCGGTAGGCGCGCTGGGCGTCCACGTCGAGGCCGTGCTTGGCCACGAGCAGGGTCGAGGTTTCCTCGAGCACCGCTCGGACGCCGTCCAGCACCGCCGGCACCAGGAGCGCGTCGGAGATCTTGGAAGCCCCGGCGACACCGCCGAGGTAGGCGACGGTCGCGTGTCCGGTATTCACCGTGAACAGCTTGCGCTCGATGTAGGGCGCGAGATTGTCGACGAAAGTCGCACCCGGGATGACCGGCACGGCGCCGTTGAAGGCGCCCTGCTCGATGACCCACTCGTAGAAGGCCTCGACGGTTACGTCGATGCCGTCGTCCTCGGCCTGGCCGGGCACGATGCGGTCGACTGCCGTGTTGGCGAAGACGACGCGCTCGGCCACAGCCGCTCGCTCCGGCTCCGGCACGTTGGCCCAGATCTGTTCGGCGAGGACATCCGTGGCGTTGATGGCGTTCTCGCACGCCATCACGGCCAGGGGCGGCAACTCGGCCGACCGCCGCCCCAGTCCGGCCGCGATGACCGGTGCCACGAAGCGGAGGACGGTGGGGCCGACCGCGGTGGTGACGATATCGGCCGTCGCGATCTCGTCGATCAGTGCGGCCTCATCCGTGGCGCTGTTGATGGCCCGGAAAGTGTCGACCACGCGGGTGGTCGACACTTCCCCTGCCTCGTGCACGGCGTAGCTGCCGGCAGCCTGCAAAGCGTCGATCAGGGAGACATTCACATCGGCGAAGACAACCTCGTATCCGGCATCGTGAAGCAGGAGGCCGACAAATCCGCGGCCGATGTTCCCTGCACCGAAGTGAATGGCCTTCATTCTGCGTTTACCTCCTCGAGGAGCATGAAGATGTCCTCTGCTGTGACGGCGTCAATCAATTTCTGCACTTCGTCCTCGTCCGAGAAGACGATCGCGATCTTCTGCAGGATTTCGAGGTGCTCATTGTTGAGCCCCGCGATCCCGACGGCGAAACGCACCTGCTGGCCGTTCCAATCGATCGGTTCGGCGTAACGCACGAGCGACAGGGCCGACCGGACGATCGACTCCTTGGCGTCGTTGGTCCCGTGCGGGATCGCCAGGAAATTTCCCATGTAGGTCGACACGCTGGCTTCGCGGTCGAACATCGAGTCGACGTAGTCTTCGCGCACGGCGCCTGCGGTTACGAGCAGGGCGCCGGCCTCACGGATTGCGTCGAACTTCGTGGTGGCCGACCCCGCGGCCACGACGTTGCCCAGTTCCAGAATGCGGTCGGTCATCGCGCTACCTCCTCGGCCGCCTGGCCCTGAATCAGGGCGACGACGTCATCGTATTTCGGGCTGTTCATGAAATTCTCGACCGAGACATGCGTCGAGTCAGGAGACTTCGACTGGGCCCGGGCGGTCAGGTCCTGGTGCGTGATGACCAGGTCGGCCGTGCCGTCGAGGTTCGCGATCGCCTGGTTGGTCACGGTGATGCCGTCGAGACCGGCCTTCTTGATCTTGTTGCGCAGCACCGAAGCGCCCATGGCGCTGGAGCCCATTCCGGCGTCGCACGCGAAGATGATGTTCTTCACACGGCGAGCGGTGGTGGCCGAAGTTCCGGAGGCTCCGAGGCCGCCGAGGATGGTGCTGGCCTTGCCCTTGTTTGCTTCGGTCTTGGCGATGGCCTCGGCCATGTCACCGGTATCGCCGGCGGTCAGGTCGCGCTTGCGGCTGGCACGGAGGATGACGGCTGCGATCAGGAATGACACCGTGGCGGCGCCGATGACGGAGAGGATGACGCCGACGTAGCTGCCCGGGGCGGTCTGGATCAGGATAGCGATGATGCTGCCGGGTGAGGCTGGGGCGCGCAGGCCGGTTGCGAAGGCCACGTTGATGGCGACACCGGTCATGCCGCCGCCGACTGCGGCGAGGAGCAGTGCCGGCTTCATCAGCACGTACGGGAAGTAGATCTCGTGGATGCCGCCGAAGAAGTGGATGATGATGGCGCCCGGTGCGCTGGCCCGTGCGATGCCGACTCCGAAGAAGGAGAAGGCGAGCAGGATGCCCAAGCCGGGGCCGGGGTTCGCCTCGAGCAGGAACAGCACCGACTGGCCGTTTTCAGCAACCTGCTGCACACCGATCGGCGTGAGCACGCCATGGTTGATGGCGTTGTTGAGGAACAGGATCTTGCCGGGCTCGATGAAGATGCTGGCGATGGGCAGCAGGCTGTTGGAGACGAGCCAGTCGACGATCATCTCGAGGAAATTGCTGATCCCGGTCACGAGCGGGGCGATTCCGAAGAACGCACCCAGCGCGAGGATCATGCCGAGGATGCCGGACGCGAAGTTGTCGACCAGCATCTCGAACCCGGGCTTGATCTTGCCGGCCCAGAGGCTGTCAAGCTTCTTCAGGAGGTACGCGGATCCCGGGCCGACGATCATGGCGCCGATGAACATCGGGATCTCGCTGCCCACGATGACACCCATGGTCGCGATCGAGGCGATGACCGCACCACGCGTTCCGTAGACCATCCGGCCACCGGTGTTGGCGATCAGGAGCGGCAGCAAGTACACGATCATCGGTCCGACGAGCGTTTCCAAGGTCGCGTTCGGGGTCCAACCGGTCGGAATGAAAAATGCGGTGATCAATCCCCACGCGATGAATGCAGGGATGTTGGGCATGACCATTCCGCTGAGGAAGGTTCCGAAGCGCTGAACGTGCACACGGGTTCCTCCGCTCTTGGTCTTGGTAGCTGACGTCGTCGTCATTTCTCTGCCTTTCGTAGGGATGCGATGAGGAGTTGCCCCGTCACGTTGCGACTTATTCAAGTCTGACCAAGGTGGTCGTGCGGGGCCACCAGAGACTTTTCCGCACCCCCGGAAATCTCGTGGCAGAGATCCGGCCGGGAGCGGCGTGGGAGACTTGCTTTTTACTTGGGAGTTTCATGCGATGAGCGACAAACAGACACGGATGCTGGATTTTCTGTCGCAGACACCGGCCTGGGTTACCGCCGGCGAGCTTGCCGACCTCCTGGGCGTCACGCCCCGGACCGTGCGCAGCTACGTCACGAACCTGAAACTGGCCGCCGGGCCGCTCGAGATCATCGAGTCGGGGCCGGCCGGGTACCGGCTGGACCTCGAGGCGTTCGCCATGTTCCGCGCCAGGGGGCGCATTCACTCGGACGAAGCCGAGACCCCGACGGATCGCCTTTACACTTTGGTGCGCCGGCTCACGGAGTCCCACGAGGGGCTCGACGTCTACGCTCTGTCCGCCGAGCTGTTCGTCAGTGACTCCACGATCGACTCCGACCTGACCAAGGTGCGGCAGCTACTGCCCGCCACCGGGCTCACGCTCACCCGCCACGGCAGCGTGGTCACGCTCGCCGGCTCCGAGACCGACCGGCGGAGGCTGCTCAGCCGGCTGTTCCGCGAGGAGAGTTCGCGCGGTCTGCTCGAACTCGAGGCGATCCAGCGCGAGTTCGCCTCCGAGAGCCTCGGAGAGTTCAAGACGGATCTGATCGCGATGCTCGACTCGCAGGGGTATTTCGTCAACGAGTACGGCACCAACGACGTTCTACTCCATGTCGCCATCGCCATCGACCGGGTCACGAGGCGCACCTCCCCCGTGGTGGCCGAGACCGCGGCATCCGTCGGCTCCCCCGACGCGATGACCCTTGCCCTCTCCGGGCTGATCGTGCGCCACTTCCACGTCGAACTGGGTGCCGGTGACCTCGGCTACATCGCACTCCTGCTCAAGACCCGGGTGATCACACCCGGGCAGGACCAGCCGGCGCAGGTTCTGATCGAGAGCTTCGTCCGCCCCGAAGATCTCGACGCCGTGCGCCGGATCGTCGGCCAGGCCGGGGACGAGTTCCTGCTGGACCTCGCGGAGGAGAACTTCATCGTGAGGCTCACGCTGCACGTGCGCAACCTGATCAACCGGGCGACAGACCGCTCGTACTCGCACAACCCGCTCACCCGGTCGATCAAGACGTCCTACCCGATGATCTATGAGGTCGCCGTCTACATCGCCAGCCAGTTGCAGCGGCAGGAGCAGATCGTGATCAACGACGATGAGATCGCGTACATCGCGATGCACGTCGGTGCCCACCTTCAGCAGCAGTCCCGGCGCGAGGACCTGGTCACGTGCGCTCTGATCTGCCCGAACTATTACGACATGCACGTGCTGCTGCGCGAACGGATCGAGCGGGTCCTCGGTGACGAGCTCGAAGTTGTGTCGGTGGTCACCCGCAGCGACGTCGACTGGAAGGCCCTGGACGCGAAACTCGTGCTCTCCACCATCGAACCGCAGTCGCCGGCCGAGGCCGTCATCGTGATCCAGCCGTTCCTGACCGAGGCCGACATCGACCGCGTGCGGAAGGCCGCCAGCCGCATCCGTCGTCTTCGCCGTCGCGCCGATCTCAAGGACGAGCTGCTGCAGTTCTTCGACGAGTCTCTGTTCGCGCACAACTTCCACGCCGCTGACGAGACCGCGATGATCCGCGCTCTCGGCGAACGGATGATCGCACACGGCGATATCGACGAGAGCTACATCGACGGCGCGATCGAGCGCGAGCTCATGTCGTCGACGGCGTTCACGGACAACGTGGCGGTGCCGCACTCGATGTCGATGACGGCAATCCGTACCTCGATCGCCGTCGTGATCAACGACACGCCCATGGCGTGGGGCGAGAACCGCGTCAACGTGGTGGCGATGGTCGCTTTCAGCGCCGCCGGGCGCAAGAGCTTCCAAACCGTCTTCGACCAGTTCGTGGAGGTCTTCTCAGACCGGGCCGACGTGCAGCGGCTGGTCAAGCGGTCGGTGGACTTCGCATCCTTCATCGACGAGCTCGTGCACCTGATGGACCAGTAGGCCACCGGTCGGGCTACTTCTTCGTTTCAGCCCAGTCACGCGTCTTGTACGCATAGATCGCGGCATCGAGCGCTTCGTCGCCGTTCTGCGAGGCGAAGACGGTCTCCTCCAGCAGGGCGATGCCGACCCCGGCGTGCACGGCCTGAAGGCGGATCTTCTCAAACCGGGGTGCCAGGTGGGGACCCACCAGAAGCACGTCGACCGCGCCGAGGGAGGCCGGCAGATCCGATTCGCTCCCCGCGAAGACGTGGACATCCAGACCGCGGGCCGCGGCGGTGTGCCGAACCCTATGCGCAACAAAGGCACTGGAGGCGCCAGCACCGCAGACGATGAGAATCTTCATGGAATCGCTCTTTCCCTGAGCCGCGACGGACGGTTTGCCCTCTCCTCCATCCTCCCGCCTCCGGAGTCCCGGAGAGACCAGATCCCCTCCCCCGAGCGCGGCTGGTTCGGGCCGTGTGCGGCTCCGCGAGCGGGTCCCGATTGCCGCGGGTGAGGAGCGATCGCGGGTGGCGGGTGAGTGGCGATAGGTCCATTTCTCGGACAGGCGAGAAGTTGACCGCGGCGCGGGGTGGATGCGCGCTGCAACCGCCGTCTCGTTCAAGTCCGGGGCCCGGGATCAACTCGCCCCGAACGAATTCGACGGAGATTCTGCCCAAAACACCGCTTTCGGGCACGAAAACGGGTGTTTGACCCAAAATCTCCGTCGAATTGGTTTGGCATCGGGCACGACGTTTCGCGTGCGGAACGGCGTCCACGCAGTACGGTGAGATCCGACGTTCCGAGTGCGGCTGGTTCGGGCCGTGTGCGGCTACGGGAGCGGAACGGGCGTGATGCCGAGCGGCGCCAGCCCCGCAGCGCCGCCGTCGGCGGCGGTGAGCACCCAGATGCCGTCCTTGTGCACGGCCACGCTGTGCTCCCAGTGCGCGGCGGCCAGGCCGTCTCTGGTGGCGACGGTCCAGTCGTCGTCGCGCACGAACGTCTCGATGGATCCCATGACGACCATGGGCTCGATCGCGATCACGAGACCGGGCTTCACGTCCGGACCCTTCTGGCGCACGCGATAGTTGAACACGGGCGGGGCCTCGTGCATGGACCGGCCGATGCCGTGACCGACATAGTCGGTGAGGATTCCGTAGTCCCCCTGAGACTCGACGTAGTCCTCGATGGCATCGCCGACCTCGTTGAGGTGACGCGCCACCGCGAGCCGGGCGATCCCGTGCCACAGCGACTGCTCCGTGACGTGCGACAGTTTCTCGCGCTCGGCGACGACCTCGGGCCGGGCCGGGTCCGGAATCACGAAGGAGAAGGCCGCGTCGCCGTTCCAGCCGTCGATGATGGCACCGCTGTCGATCGACACGATGTCGCCGGCGGCGAGCACGCGAGCCCCCGGGATGCCGTGCACGACATCCTCGTTGACGGACGCGCAGACCGTGTGGTGGTAGCCCTGCTCCAGCTTGAAGTTCGGCAGGCCGCCCCGAGCCACGATGGCCGCCTCGGCGGCCGCGTCGAGCTCGAGGGTGGTCGCACCGACCCGGATGGCCGCCCGGGCCGCATCCAGGGATGCGGCCGTGGCCAGTCCGGGCACGATCATCAACCGCATCTGCGCCGGCGACTTGTAGATGGATCGTCGAAGGCTCATGGTGAAGATCTCTGCAAACTGCTGAGGACGCGCACGCTGGGCGTGCACGACCGGGTTAGGAGGCGCTGGCTGCGTCTCCGCTGGTGACGGGCACGCTGGTGACGGGCACGCTGGTGACGGGCACGCTGGTGACGGGCACGCTGGTGACGGGCACGGAGAGTCCGCGCCCGGTCAGTGCCGCAAGGATGCGCCCGGTCACCTCGTCGACGGCGCCGAGGCCGTCGACCGTGACCACGAGACCGCGGGAGGAGTAAACGTCGATCAGAGGAGATGTCTGCTCCTCGTAGACGGAGAGGCGGTGCCGGATGACGTCAGCGGTGTCGTCCGCACGCCCCTGCTCGGCGGCACGCTTGAGGAGTCGGGCGACGACCTCTTCGGTGTCGGCCACGATCAGCACGACGGCGTCGAGTGCGTCACCGTCGGCCTCCAGCAACCGGTCCAGTTCCAGAACCTGCTCCTGCGTGCGCGGGTAGCCGTCCAGCAGGAATCCCTTGGTGGCGTCGGGCTGCTGCAACCTATCGGACACGATCGCGTTGGTGAGGGAATCAGGCACGTACGCACCGGCATCCATGAACGCCTTGACTTGAAGACCCAGCTCGGTGTCGTTCTTCACGTTGAAGCGGAAGATGTCACCGGTGGAGATGGCCGGAACGTCGAAGGCCGAGGACAGGCGCTCGGCCTGAGTTCCCTTGCCCGCGCCGGGCGGGCCGATCAGCAGCAAACGGGTCATCGGAGAAGCCCTTCGTAGTGGCGCTGCTGGAGTTGTGCGTCGATCTGTTTGACCGTCTCGAGTCCGACACCGACCACGATCAGGATGCTGGCGCCACCGAACGGGAAGTTCTGGTCGGCTCCGATCGCGGAGAACGCGATCAGCGGCAGCAGGGCGATCAGGCCCAGGTACAGGGCACCGGGCAGCGTCACCCGGGTGAGAACGAAGTCCAGGTACTCGGCGGTCGGACGACCGGCACGTATGCCCGGGATGAATCCGCCGTACTTCTTCATGTTGTCGGCGACCTCTTCGGGGTTGAAGGTGATCGCGACATAGAAGTAGGTGAATCCGACGATGAGGAGGAAGTACAGCGCCATGTAGAGCGGATCGTTGCCCTGCGTGAGGTTGTTGGTGACCCAGGTGACCCACGCTGCCGGCGCCTGTCCGGCCGCCGGCTGGTTGAACTGCGCGATCAGGGCCGGAAGGTACAGCAGTGACGACGCGAAAATGACGGGCACGACGCCGGCCATGTTCACCTTGATCGGGATATACGTGTTGTTCCCGCCGTAGGTGCGGCGTCCGACCATCCGTTTGGCGTACTGCACCGGGATGCGACGCTGGGACTGCTCGACGAAGACCACGGCGGCGACCACGACCAGACCGACCGCGATCACGATCATCAGGATGTCGAGGCCCTTCTGCTGCCCGATGGAGGCGAGCGATCCCGGAAAGAGGGCTGCGATCGAGGTGAAGATCAACAGTGACATGCCGTTGCCGATGCCGCGCTCGGTGATGAGCTCACCCATCCACATGATCAGGCCGGTGCCGGCGGTCATGGTGATGACCATGAGCATGATGGCGTACCAGGCGTCGTTGGTGAGCAGCTGCGAGCACTCGGCGCTGGCGGAAGTGCCGTAGAGCGCTCCGCTGCGGGCCACCGTGATCAGCGTCGTCGACTGAAGGATCGCGAGGGCGATGGTGAGGTACCGAGTGTACTGGGTGAGCGTGCCCTGTCCGGACGCGCCTTCCTTGTGCAGTGTCTCAAAATGTGGGATGACCACGCGCAGGAGCTGCACGATGATCGAGGCCGTGATGTACGGCATGATGCCGAGCGCGAAGACCGACAGTTGCAGCAGGGCGCCGCCGCTGAAGAGGTTGACGAGCTCATAGAGGCCGCTGGCGTCCTGGTTCGCCGCCAGACACGATTGAACGTTTCCGAAGTCGACGAAGGGGGCAGGGATGAACGAGCCCAGTCGGAACAGGGCAACGATACCCAGGCTGAACCCGATTTTCCTGCGCAGGTCGGGTGTGCGGAATATCCGCGCGATGGCGCTGAACACAATGCCTCCAGTTAATAACGTGAAAAACGAGCTTGTCGAGACCAGCATCGAAAGATTTCGATTGGTGGCCTCGACAAGCTCGCTCAGCGTCTACGGACTTACTTGATTGAGCCACCCGCAGCGACGATCTTCTGCTCTGCTGAGCCGGAGACCTTATCCACTGCAATGTTCAGCTTAACCGCAATGTCACCATTGCCGAGAACCTTGACCTTCTCGTTGTCGCGAACGGCACCCTTGGCGACCAGGTCGGCGATGGTCACATCGCCGCCGTTCGGGTAAAGCTCGGCGAGCTTCTCGAGGTTGACGACCTGGTACTCGACGCGGAACGGGTTCTTGAACCCGCGCAGCTTCGGAGTACGCATGTGCAGCGGCATCTGGCCACCCTCGAACCCGATGCGCACGTTGTAGCGCGCCTTCGTACCCTTGGTTCCACGGCCGGCGGTCTTACCCTTGGATCCTTCACCACGACCGACACGCATGCGCGACTTCTTGGCTCCTGGGGCGGGGCGAAGGTGGTGAACCTTCAGAACCTGCTCGCGCTTCTCGGTCGGAGCAGCCTTCACTGCGACCTTGGCGGAGGCAGCCTTCTTGGGGGCTGCCTTCTGTGCAGTGGCGGGCTTGGCGGCTGCCGTGGCAGCTTCCTTCTCGTCAGCCATTAGTCAATCTCCTCGACCTTTACGAGGTGAGCAACGGTGTTGACGTAGCCACGGTTCTGCGAGTTGTCCTCGCGAATCGTGACTGCGCCAATGCGCTTGAGACCCAGGCTGCGAAGCGTGTCGCGCTGGTTCTGCTTCTCACTAATTTTGGACTTGATCTGTGTCACTTTGAGGCGAGCCATCAGGCACCTGCCTTTGCTGCCGCTGCAGCTGCTGCTGCGGCGGCGTCGGCACGCAGGAAGCGCGCCGGAGCGACGTCTTCGTACGCGAGGCCACGACGAGCCGCAACTGCACGCGGCTCTTCGAGCTGGTGCAGGGCCTCGACCGTGGCGTGAACGATGTTGATGGTGTTCGACGAACCGAGCGACTTGCTGAGGACATCGTGGATGCCCGCGCACTCGAGAACGGCGCGCACCGGGCCACCGGCGATAACGCCGGTACCGGCGGCGGCGGGACGCAGCAGGACGACGCCGGCTGCGGCTTCACCCTGCACGGGGTGCGGGATCGTCAAACCGACGCGGGGAACGCGGAAGAAGTTCTTCTTCGCTTCTTCGACGCCCTTGGAAATGGCGGTCGGCACCTCGCGGGCCTTGCCGTATCCAACGCCGACGAGGCCGTTTCCGTCACCGACGACGACGAGAGCGGTGAAGCTGAAGCGACGACCACCCTTCACCACCTTGGAAACGCGGTTGATGGTGACGACGCGCTCCAGGAACTGGCTCTTGTCGGCATCGCGGCTTCCGCGGTCCTTGTTCGGGTTGCGCTCACGACCGCCACGACGAGCCTCACGAGGCTCGTTCTGGGCAGGTGCCGTTGAGGCAGCGGTTTCGACGGGTGCCTCTGCGGCCACCACGGTCCCCTTGGTTGCTGTGCTAGCGGTTTCAGTGCTCACAGGTTCAATCCACCCTCTCGAGCTCCATCGGCGATCGCAGCAACGCGTCCTGCGTACTTGCTTCCGCCACGGTCAAATACGACGGCGTCGATGCCGGCGGCCTTCGCACGCTCGGCGACGAGTTCGCCGACCTTGCGGGCCTTGGCGGTCTTGTCACCATCGAAGGTGCGCAGACCGTCTTCGAGCGTGGACGCCGAAGCAAGGGTGAAACCCTTGCTGTCATCGACGACCTGCACGAACACGTGGCGAGCCGAACGGGTCACGACGAGACGCGGACGAAGCGCGGTCCCCTCGATCTTTTTGCGAAGACGTGTATGCCTGCGTCCGCGGGCAGCGGCCTTGCTCTTACCTCTAGTTCCGAGACCCATGGTTACTTACCACTCTTTCCGGCCTTGCGGCGAACAATCTCGCCGGCGTAACGCACACCCTTGCCCTTGTAGGGCTCCGGCTTGCGAATCTTACGGATGTTGGCGGCGACCTCGCCGACAGCCTGCTTGTCGATGCCACCGACCGTGAGGCGGTTGACGCTCTCCACGGTGAGGGTGATGCCGGCAGGTGCCTCGACGAGGACCGGGTGCGAGAAGCCGAGGGCGAACTCGATCGAGCTGCCCTTCTGGGCGACGCGGTAACCGGTACCGACGATCTCGAGAGACTTGGTGTAACCCACCGTCACCCCGATGATCTGGTTTGCGATCAGCGTGCGAGTCAGACCGTGCAGCGAACGCGAGTTGCGCTCGTCGTTCGGGCGTGTGACGACGACGTGGCCGTCCTCGATCTTGACCTCGATGGGGTTCGCGACGGTGAGCGCGAGCTCGCCCTTCGGACCCTTGACGTTGACGCGCTGGCCTTCAGTGGCGACCGTGACATCCGCGGGAATCGGGATGGGAAGTCTTCCAATACGTGACATTGTCGGCTACCACACGTAGGCGAGAACTTCTCCGCCTACGCCCTTCTTCTCAGCCTGGCGGTCGGTGAGCAGACCGCTGGAGGTGGACAGGATGGCAACGCCGAGACCACCGAGAACGGTGGGGATTTCGGTCGACTTTGCGTACACGCGCAGGCCGGGCTTGGAAACCCGCTTGATGCCGACGATGGAACGCTCGCGGTTCGGACCGAACTTGAGGTTGAGCGTGAGGGTCTTGCCGACCACTGCATCCTTGACATCCCACGCCGAGATGTAACCCTGGGCCTTGAGAATGTCTGCGATGTTCGCTTTGAGCTTGCTGTGCGGCATGGACACGGTGTCGTGGAACGCCGAGTTAGCGTTGCGCAGTCTGGTCAGCATGTCTGCGACCGGATCTGTCATTGTCATTTGTGGTGCCTTTCTCGCCTGGTTTCGTTCATCCGTTACACGGGTGACGACCTTGGTCGTGGTGGGGCTGGACGGTTGTCCAGCCCCGGATTTGTACTACAAGAGCCAAAGAGTTAGTTTACTTTGCGTTTTCGGCCGTCTTGAACGGGAAGCCCAGCGCCTTGAGCAGCGCGCGGCCTTCTTCGTTGTTCTTGGCCGTCGTCACAACCGTGATATCCATACCGCGGATACGGTCGATCCGGTCCTGGTCGATCTCGTGGAACATGACCTGCTCGGTGAGACCGAAGGTGTAGTTACCGCTGCCATCGAACTGCTTGTCGCTCAGACCACGGAAGTCGCGGATGCGCGGAAGCGCCAGGCTCAGGAGCCGGTCGAGGAACTCCCACATGCGGTCGCCACGAAGTGTGACGTGCGTGCCGATGGGCTGTCCTTCACGCAGTTTGAACTGCGCGATCGACTTACGGGCCTTGGTGACCTGCGGCTTCTGACCGGTGATCTTGGTGAGGTCGGAGACGGCGCCATCCATGATCTTGCCGTCGCGTGCTGCCTCGCCAACACCCATGTTCACGACGATCTTGACCAGGTTCGGAATCTGGTGAACGTTGGTGAAGCCGAGGTCCTTGCTGAGCTGGGCCATGATCTCATCGCGGTACTTCTGCTTGAGACGCGGCAGGACGGCCTCAACGGGCGCTTCTGCTGCTGCAACTGAAGTGTCGGTCATCAGAGGTCCTTCCCTGACTTCTTGGCGTAACGGATGCGGACCGTCTTGGTGACGCCGTCCTTCGTTACTTCTTCGAGGCGGAATCCGACGCGAGTCGGCTTCTTGGTCTCCGGGTCGACGAGGGCCACGTTGGACACGTGAATCGGCGCCTCCATGGTCTCGATGCCGCCGGTCTTGGTGCCGCGCTGGGTCTGGCCCACGCGAACGTGCTTGGTGACGAAGTTGATGCCCTCAACGAGGACCCTGTTCTTCTCCACCAGGATGGCAATGACCTTGCCCTGCTTGCCACGGTCTCCGCCGCGGGCCTGGGTGCGGCCGGTGATGACCTCTACGAGGTCACCCTTTTTGAGTCTGGCCATGATTTAGATAACCTCCGGTGCCAGCGAGATGATCTTCATGAACTTCTTGTCGCGAAGCTCGCGACCGACCGGTCCGAAGATTCGGGTGCCGCGGGGGTCACCTTCGTTCTTCAAAATCACTGCGGCGTTCTCATCGAACTTGATGTACGAACCGTCTGAACGACGGGTCTGCTTTTTGACGCGAACGACGACGGCCTTGACGACGTCGCCCTTCTTGACGTTGCCGCCCGGGATCGCGTCCTTGACCGTGGCGACGATGGTGTCGCCGAGGCCTGCGTAGCGACGGCCGGAGCCGCCGAGCACGCGAATGGTCAACAGCTCCTTGGCACCCGTGTTGTCGGCAACCTTGAGTCGTGATTCTTGCTGAAGCACTTTTTATACCCTTCTATCAAGTAAGCGCGAGGCTTACTTGGCCTTCTCGAGGATCTCGACCAGGCGCCAGCGCTTGGAGGCGCTGAGCGGACGGGTCTCACTGATCAGGACCAGGTCGCCGACGCCGGCGATGTTCGCCTCGTCGTGAGCCTTCAGCTTGGACGTACGGCGGATGACCTTGCCGTACAGGGGGTGCTTCACGCGGTCTTCGACCTCGACAACGATGGTCTTGTCCATCTTGTCGCTGGTCACGTAACCACGCAGCGTCTTGCGGTAGCCGCGAACGAGAGCCTCAGCCTCGGCAGCGACGACCTTTTCGTCAGTCTTCGCCATGACTAGGCCTCCTTCGTCTGGGCGGCGTCGGCCGCAGCGGAGTCGTCAACGGACTCCACTGCAGGCTTTGCCTTCTTGGTCTTCTTCTCAGCCTTGGCCGGAGCCTCAACTGGTGCGGGAGTCGGACGAATGCCCAACTCGCGCTCACGGAGAATCGTGTAGATGCGAGCGATGTCGCGCTTGACCGCGCGGAGGCGGCCGTGGCTCTCGAGCTGGCCGGTGGCCGACTGGAAGCGAAGGTTGAAGAGTTCTTCCTTCGCCTTCTTCAGCTCATCGAACAACCGCTCGTTTTCAAAAGTGTCGAGCTCGACTGAGGCGAGCTCCTTGGATCCGATCGCCATTATGCGTCGCCCTCCTCGCGCTTGATGATGCGTGCCTTCAAGGGCAGTTTGTGGATAGCGCGGGTCAGCGCTTCCTTTGCGACGATGTCAGTGACACCGCTGAGTTCGAAAAGCACGCGACCGGGCTTGACGTTGGCAACCCACCACTCGACGGAACCCTTACCGGAACCCATGCGGGTTTCGGCCGGCTTCTTGGTGAGCGGGCGGTCCGGGTAGATGTTGATCCAGACCTTGCCGCCGCGTTTCATGTGACGGGTGATCGCGATACGAGCGGACTCGATCTGACGGTTGGTCACATAGGCGGGCGTGAGGGCCTGGATGCCGTACTCACCGAACGACAGCTCGGTACCACCGGTTGCGTGGCCGGTACGGCCCGGATGGTGCTGCTTGCGGTGCTTGACTCTGCGTGGAATCAACATGGTTATGCCTCAACTCCTGCTGCAACCGGTGCCGCTGCCTCTGCGCGGGGCGCACGACGCGGTCGGTCGTCACGACGCTCGGGGCGGGTCGACTTAGCGTTGGCCTGCTCGCGAGCGAGTTCCTTGTTGGTGATGTCGCCCTTGTAGATCCAGACCTTCACGCCGATGCGGCCGAAGGTGGTCTTGGCTTCATAGAACCCGTAGTCGATGTTCGCGCGCAGAGTGTGCAGGGGCACACGGCCTTCGCGGTAGAACTCCGAACGGCTCATCTCGGCGCCACCCAGGCGACCGGAGACCTGGATGCGAACACCCTTGGCACCGGCGCGCTGGGCACCCTGCAGGCCCTTACGCATCGCGCGGCGGAATGCCACGCGAGCGGAGAGCTGCTCGGCGATGCCCTGAGCGACCAGCTGAGCGTCGACCTCGGGGTTCTTCACCTCGAGGATGTTCAGCTGGATCTGCTTGGCGGTGAGCTTCTCGAGGTCGGAGCGAATGCGCTCGGCCTCCGCGCCGCGGCGACCGATCACAATGCCCGGACGGGCGGTGTGGATGTCGACGCGAACGCGGTCACGAGTGCGCTCGATCTCGATGCGGGACACGCCGGCGCGGTCGAGACTGGTGCTCAACAGGCGGCGGATCTTGACGTCTTCAGCGACGAAGTCGCTGTAACGCTGGCCCGGCTTCGTGCTGTCAGAGAACCAACGCGACACGTGGTCGGTCGTGATTCCCAGACGGAAGCCATAGGGGTTTACTTTCTGACCCATTACTTCGTACCCTCCTCAGGAGTGGCGAGCACAACCGTGATGTGGCTCGTGCGCTTCTTGATCTGGAATGCGCGACCCTGTGCACGGGCCTGGAAACGCTTGAGGGTCGTACCCTCGTCAACGAACGCCTGGCTGACGAACAGGTCCTGCTCGTCGAGGAAGGTGTTGGCTGCATCAGCCTTGACTCGCGCGTTGGCGATTGCCGAGGCAACCAGCTTGTACACCGGGTCGCTCGCGCCCTGCGGCGCAAACTTCAGAATTCCCAGGGCCTCGAAGGCCTGCTTGCCGCGGATCAGGTTGACAACGCGACGAGCCTTCTGGGGGGTAACGCGGATGTGACGCACGCGTGCGATCGACTCCACCATTTCTTATCCTCCTTCACGTCCCCGCGTTAGCGGCGACGGCCCTTCTTGTCGTCCTTCACGTGTCCACGGAAGGTGCGGGTGGGCGCAAACTCGCCGAGCTTATGCCCGACCATGCTCTCGGTGACGAACACCGGGATGTGCTTGCGTCCGTCGTGCACGGCGATGGTGTGCCCGAGCATGCCGGGGATGATCATCGAACGGCGCGACCAGGTCTTGATTACGTTCTTGCTGCTGGCTTCGTTCGCCTTGACAACCTTGCGAAGCAGGTGGTCGTCAACGAACGGGCCTTTCTTGAGACTGCGTGGCATCGTCTACTCCTACTTACGCTTCTTGCCGACGGTACGGCGACGAACGATGAGCTTGTCGCTTTCCTTGTTCGGGTGGCGGGTACGCCCTTCTTTCTGGCCCCAAGGGCTGACGGGGTGACGTCCACCGGACGTCTTACCCTCACCACCACCGTGCGGGTGGTCGACCGGGTTCATGGCGACACCACGAACGGTCGGGCGAACGCCTTTCCAGCGCATCCGGCCGGCCTTGCCCCAGTTGATGTTCGACTGCTCGGCGTTGCCGACCTCGCCGATCGTGGCGCGGCAGCGGGCGTCGACGTTGCGGATTTCTCCGGACGGCAGGCGCAGCTGGGCGTAGATGCCATCCTTCGCAACGAGGCGAACGGATGATCCGGCGGAGCGGGCCATCTTGGCGCCACCGCCCGGACGCAGTTCGACCGCGTGGATGATGGTACCGGTCGGGATGTTCTTCAGCGGCAGGTTGTTGCCGGGCTTGATGTCAGCACCGGCGCCCGACTCTACGATGTCGCCCTGGTTCAGCTTGTTCGGGGCGATGATGTAGCGCTTGGAGCCGTCCATGAAGTGCAGGAGCGCGATGCGCGCCGTGCGGTTGGGGTCGTACTCGATGTGAGCAACCTTGGCGTTGACGCCGTCCTTGTCGTTACGACGGAAGTCGATCAGACGGTACTGGCGCTTGTGTCCACCACCGATGTGACGGGTGGTGATGCGACCCTGGTTGTTACGGCCACCGGTCTTGGACAGGGGGCGAAGCAGGGACTTCTCCGGCGTGGAGCGGGTGATCTCTGCGAAGTCTGCAACAGATGAACCGCGACGACCGGGAGTCGTGGGCTTGAACTTACGAATAGCCATTTCTTATTCCTCTAGTCCGCGCCGCTTAGCCGACGGCCGTGAAGATGTCAATGGAACCGGACTTGAGCGTGACGATGGCACGCTTGGTGTCCTTGCGCTTGCCCTGACCGAACTTCGTGCGACGCGTCTTGCCGATGCGGTTCATGGTGTTGATCGAAGCGACCTCCACCTTGAAGATCTTTTCGATCGCGAGCTTGATTTCGGTCTTGTTCGAGCGCGGGTCCACGATGAAGGTGTACTTGCCTTCGTCGATCAGGCCATAGCTCTTCTCAGAGACGACCGGAGCGAGGATGACGTCGCGGGGATCCTTGTTGATCGGGGTAGCCATTATGCGGACACCTCTTCCTTCTTGGTCTTGCTCGCCACGAACGCGTCGAACGCGCCCTTGGTGAAGACGATGTCGTCGCTGACGAGAACGTCATAGGCATTCAGCTGGTCCCACGGCAGAACGTGCACCGTCGGCAGGTTGCGGATGCTGCGCAGTGTCAGTTCGTCGGTGCGCTCCAGGACGACCAGCACGTGCTTGCTGCTGGCGATCTGGCTGAGCAGCTCGATGGCGCCCTTGGTGCTGGGCGTCTCGGCGCTGAAGAGTGCGGTCACGACGTGCAGGCGGTCACCACGGGCGCGGTCGGAAAGGGATCCACGCAGTGCTGCCGCGATCATCTTCTTGGGGGTGCGCTGTTCGTAGTTACGCGGGGTCGGTCCGTGGACGATTCCACCACCGGTCATCTGAGGGGCGCGGATCGAGCCCTGACGAGCGCGACCGGTTCCCTTCTGCTTGAACGGCTTGCGGCCGGAACCGGAAACCTCGCCACGACGCTTGGTCTTGTGAGTTCCCTGACGTGCGGCAGCGAGCTGCGCGACGACGACCTGGTGGATCAACGGGACGTTGGTCTGAACGTCAAAGATTTCGGCGGGCAACTCAACGGAGCCGGCCTTCTTACCCTTGGCGTCGATGAGATCGAGTGAGGTAGTCATACGACTAGGCTCCCTTCACTGCATTGCGGACGAATACGAGGCGGCCCTTGGCGCCGGGAACGGCACCCTTGACCAGCAGGAGGCCCTTCTCGGCATCCACGGCGTGAACCTTGAGGTTCAGCACGGTGACGCGCTCGCCACCCATACGACCGGCCATGCGCATGCCCTTGAAGACACGGCTCGGGGTCGAGGAAGCACCGATGGAACCGGGCTTGCGGTGGTTGCGGTGCGAACCGTGAGAGGAGGAAACACCCTTGAAGTTGTGACGCTTCATAACACCGGCGAAACCCTTGCCCTTGCTGGTGCCCATGACGTCGACCTTGGTACCGGCAGCGAACACACCGTCAACGGTGAGTTCCTGGCCCAGGGTGTAGTCAGCGGCATCCGCAGTGCGGAGCTCGGTGAGGTGACGGCGAGGCGTGACGCCTGCCTTTTCGAAGTGTCCGGCGGAAGGCTTGTTGACCTTGCGCGGATCGATGGCCCCTGCAGCGATCTGGACGCCAGCGTAACCGTCGATGTCCTTGCTGCGGATCTGGGTGACAACGTTGGGCGAGATTTCGATGACGGTGACGGGAACGAGCTTGTTGTTCTCGTCCCACACCTGCGTCATGCCGAGCTTCTTGCCGAGGAGACCCTTGGTGGTCTTGGTATCTGAGTAAGACATCGCGGGCCCTAGAGCTTGATCTCGATGTTGACGTCGGCCGGCAGGTCGAGACGCATGAGCGAGTCGACAGCCTTCGGGGTCGGGTCAATGATGTCGATCAGACGCTTGTGGGTGCGCATTTCAAAGTGCTCCCGGCTGTCCTTGTACTTGTGAGGGGAACGGATGACACACACCACGTTCTTCTCGGTCGGAAGCGGCACGGGGCCGACGACAGTCGCACCCGCGCGGGTCACTGTGTCGACGATCTTGCGCGCCGAGATGTCGATGACCTCGTGGTCATACGACTTAAGTCGAATGCGGATTTTCTGTCCCGCCATGTCGAACTCGCTTTCTTGTCAAGGCTTCGTACATCCCGAGGGGCTGCATTGGACGCCGTAGTAGCACTGCTGCTGTCGCACCACTGTTCATCTGTCAATTTCGGCAGGGCCGCGGAGCGGTCATGCCGAGCCAACCCGCTTCTCCACACTCGCGCGTGGGGGAAGGCATGGATTTACCCAGCTTTCCCGGCTGTTGGTTTGAGCTATGTTCTGCTACCCGCGGCCTAACTGTGCACCTGGCGCCTTTCACGGCGAACGGCACAAGCTATGCACTGCCTGGCAGTGATCCCGACACCGCGTGCAGCGCGGCAGTCGAAAGTGTTGAACTAGAAGAGTCTGCCACAGGGTTGGGTCATTGTGCAACCCGGGCGTGTCGCGGGCGGCGTGTCGCCACATCCGCGTCGTTCCGCGGCTCGGCCGGCTCTCGCCCCGGGCGCGTCGCCGCCACCATTCACGCCTCGCGCGGGTGCTGCGCCGCTCCGCGCGGGGCACGCCACCAGCGCAGCGGCGCAACACCCGCGCACCACCGGCACCTCACCGAAACTGGAGTCGCGGGCGCCCGATCGGCAGCCCCAACTGCAGCAGCCGAGTGCGCAGCCGGCTCTGACTCATCCCGACCGGGAAGTCCCACCGGGTGAACGCGTGCACCTGGCGCCGCACGCCATCCTCACGGCGTTTCTCGTCGTAGACCACCTCGGCGGTGGTGCGACCGCCTCGCATCACGGGGTCGAAGTATTTGCCCTTGCCGTCGGCCTCCCCCACCGAGTCCTCGTCGATCCAGTAGAAGTCCGTGAAGACGGTCTTGCCTTCGACGACGAACGGATGCTGCAGCACCGGCTCCGGAAATCCGTTCAGCGCCACGTTGACGCGGCTTCCGGACTCGTTGGGGGAACCGGACAGCGTCGAAGAGAAGTCGATCACTGCCCGCGCCCGCACGGGCCCGCGGAAGGGAAGCAACCCTTCCCAGGTCTCACGCAGCCTGGCTCTGGTGGTCAGAGGCAGAATGCGCCCCCTGCGATCCACCGCAATGGCCCGGTCGGCCATGGCGACCGCGGACTTCAGATCCAGAGTGGCGGCGAGGTCGACGACCGTGCGTTCGACGCTGGTGACCAGGAGTCCGTTCACCACGGCGATATCCCGCGTGTCGAGTCCCAATGCATGCTTGCGGATACCCGGCGTTGAGCGGCCGCCGCGGGTGCGTTCGGTGAGGAAGTGGACCTCGGGCGGCCAGCCGGCGAGAGTGGGGAGTCCCTACAGGACAGCCGCGGACCGGTGGGAGATCACATGTTCCGTCTGGCGCGTGTCTGCTGCGCCGCGCACACAGGCTGCATACCGCTGGTCCGGGGTCAGCGCCGCCCACTCGGCGGCGTCCATGTACTGGCCGCGAGCGAGCCTGTGCAGTTCGCCCCTCTCCGCCTGGCGGCGGAGCCGGAGGTCGACGCCGAAGGCCCTGCGGAGATCGGCCGCGAGGAGCAGGCCGTTGGGTGAGACGTGCTCTTCAGGTGAGTCAGGCATCCGCCCACTGTGCACTGTTGCGTCCCCAGCACCGCGTCGCCACAGGGATCTGCACACTCCCCTCCGGGCAACCCGCCTGTGGAGAACGGGGCGCATCCCGATGCGCGGGTGCTGCGCCCGTTCGCAGGTGGCATGCCACGCGCGAACCGGCGCACGACCCGCGCCACGGTGCGCTCGGTCACCGAAGTGAGCTCGACCAGCGGTTACCTGCCGTCGGGGCCAGTGCCTCGAGCGTCGCGGTCGGTCGGACCGTCCCCGCGACCGAGGTGTTTGTCCGCCGCCGCTCGGGCATCCTTGATCTTGTCGGCGTGCTTGTTGCCGGTGACCTTGTTCGCGGCGGCGGCGCCCCCGTCGAGGATCTTGTCGGCGATCTTCTCGCCCTTCTCTGTTTTGAGGAACTCCTGCGCTTTGCGGCTGATGTCGTTGAAATTCACGGGGTGCTCCGATCCGGGGCGGTTGAGGTTCATTTCAAGGCTAGTTCCTGGACGATTCGGGATCAACTGGCCCCGCAAGTCGGGGACGAAAAAAAGGGCCGGCCCCGAAGGACCGACCCCATTTTCTGAAGGGAACTACTTGATGATCTTGGTCACCGTTCCGGCGCCGACGGTGCGGCCACCTTCACGAATGGCGAAGCCGAGGCCCTCTTCCATGGCGATCGGCTGGATCAGCGCGACGTTCATGTCGGTGGTGTCGCCGGGCATGACCATCTCGGTGCCCTCAGGCAGCGTGATGACGCCGGTGACGTCCGTGGTGCGGAAGTAGAACTGCGGGCGGTAGTTCGCGTAGAACGGGTTGTGACGCCCGCCCTCATCCTTGGACAGGATGTACGCGGTGCCCTCGAAGTCGGTGTGCGGCGTGACCGAACCCGGCTTGACGACAACCTGGCCGCGCTCGACGTCTTCGCGCTTGGTGCCACGAAGAAGAAGGCCACAGTTCTCGCCGGCCCATGCCTCGTCGAGCTGCTTGTGGAACATCTCGATACCCGTGACCGTGGTCTTGATGGTCGGGCGGATGCCGACAACCTCGACCTCGGAGTTGATCTTGAGGGTTCCACGCTCGGCGCGGCCGGTGACGACGGTTCCACGACCGGTGATCGTGAAGACGTCCTCGATCGGCATCAGGAAGGGCTTGTCCTTGTCGCGGACGGGCTCCGGGAAGTAGTCGTCGACAGCCTTCATGAGCTCAAGGATGTTGCCGACCCACTTCTCGTCGCCTTCAAGCGCCTTGAGTGCGGAAACGCGCACGACGGGAGCGTTGTCGCCGTCGAAGCCCTGGGCGGAGAGGAGTTCGCGAACCTCGAGCTCAACGAGCTCAAGGATCTCTTCGTCGTCAACCATGTCGGACTTGTTCAGGGCCACGAGCAGGGACGGCACGCCGACCTGCTTCGCGAGCAGAACGTGCTCACGGGTCTGAGCCATCGGGCCGTCAGTAGCGGCAACCACAAGGATCGCCCCGTCCATCTGAGCAGCACCGGTGATCATGTTCTTGATGTAGTCAGCGTGGCCCGGTGCGTCGACGTGCGCATAGTGACGCTTTTCGGTCTCGTACTCAACGTGCGAGATGTTGATCGTGATACCGCGCTGGCGTTCTTCCGGAGCAGAGTCGATCGACGCAAAGTCGCGCTGAACGTTCGTCTTGGACGGGTACGTGTCGGCAAGGACCTTGGAGATCGCTGCAGTCAGCGTGGTCTTTCCGTGGTCAACGTGACCGATCGTTCCGATGTTTACGTGCGGCTTGGTCCGCTCGAACTTGGCCTTGGCCACTGTGGGTCCTCCTCAGGACTCATGGCTCCATCGACCGCTGGTTTGCGGCCGGTGAAACTGCTGGATTTGTGTACTTATGCTACTCGGGCCGGGAGGCCGAAGCGATTTGGGCCCGAAGGCCCGGAGAGACCGGAAGCCTCAGGCTATTCGCCCTTGTTCTTCTGGATGATCTCTTCGGCCACGGCCCGGGGGACCTCCGCGTAACTCTCGAAGGTCATCGAGTACACCGCGCGGCCCGAGGTCTTCGACCTCAGGTCACCGATGTATCCGAACATCTCCGACAGCGGCACGTTGGCGCGAATTACCTTCACTCCCTGAGCGTCCTCCATGGTCTGGATCTGTCCACGACGGGAGTTGAGGTCGCCGATGACGTCGCCCATGTATTCCTCGGGCGTACGAACCTCGACGGCCATCAGCGGCTCGAGCAGAACAGGGTCAGCCTTACGAACGGCTTCCTTGAAGCCCATCGAACCGGCAATCTTGAAGGCCATCTCCGAGGAGTCGACGTCGTGCGCGGCGCCGTCAAGCAGGCTTGCCTTGACGCCCACCATCGGGTAGCCGGCCAGGACGCCAACGTGCAGCGCATCCTGGATTCCTGCGTCCACCGAGGGGATGTACTCCCGGGGGATGCGGCCACCCGTGACCTTGTTGACGAACTCGTAGCTCTTCTCGGCAGTGATCTCGAGCGGCTCGATCGCGATCTGAATCTTCGCGAACTGCCCGGATCCACCGGTCTGCTTCTTGTGCGTGTAGTCGTGACGCTCGACCGCCCTGCGGATGGTCTCGCGGTAGGCGACCTGAGGCTTACCGACGTTGGCTTCGACGTTGAATTCGCGACGCATCCGGTCGACCAGGATGTCCAGGTGAAGTTCACCCATTCCCTTGATGACCGTCTGACCAGTTTCCTGGTTTTGCTCGGTGCGGAAGGTCGGGTCTTCTTCGGCCAATTTCTGGATCGCAAGACCCAGCTTCTCCTGATCCTGCTTCGTCTTCGGCTCGATCGCAACCTCGATGACCGGGTCAGGGAACGTCATCGACTCGAGCACGACCTGCGCGTTCGGGTCGCACAGGGTGTCGCCTGTGGTGGTGTCCTTGAGGCCGATGACCGCGTAGATGTGACCGGCGGTCACGAAGGCCACCGGGTTCTCCTTGTTGGCGTGCATCTGGAAGATCTTGCCGATGCGCTCCTTCTTGCCCTTGGTCGAGTTGACGACCTGGGCGCCGGAGTCAAGGTGACCGGAGTACACGCGAACGTAGGTCAGACGACCGAAGAACGGGTGAACGGCGACCTTGAACGCGAGGGCCGTGAACGGCTCCGTCGCGTCGGGGTGACGCATGATGACCTTTTCCTCGTCGCGCGCGTCGTGGGCCTCAATGGCCGGCACGTCGAGCGGGGTGGGGAGGTAGTCGACGACTGCGTCAAGCATCGGCTGAACGCCGCGGTTCTTGAACGCGGAACCGCAGAGGACCGGATAGATCTCGCTAGAGACCGTGAGCCCCCGAATCGCGTGCTTGATCTCGGAGACGGTGAGCTCTTCGCCGGAGAAGTACTTCTCCATGAGGTCGTCGTCGGTCTCGGCGACGGTTTCGAGGAGCAGCTTGCGGTATTCCGCGGCCTGCTCGGCAAGGTCGGCCGGAATCTCTTCGATGGCGTACTTGGAGCCCATCTCGACGTCACCCTTGGAGTCGCCGCGCCAGGTCAGTGCACGCATTTCGACGAGGTCGACAACACCTTCGAAGGTGTTCTCGGCGCCGATGGGCAGCTGGATGACGAGCGGCTTCGCGCCGAGGCGCTTGACGATGGTGTCGACCGTGTAGAAGAAGTCGGCGCCGAGCTTGTCCATCTTGTTGACGAAGCAAATGCGGGGCACGTCGTACTTGTCGGCCTGGCGCCAGACGGTCTCCGACTGGGGCTCAACGCCCTCCTTGCCGTCGAACACTGCGACGGCGCCGTCGAGGACGCGGAGCGAACGCTCCACCTCAACGGTGAAGTCGACGTGGCCGGGGGTGTCGATGATGTTGATCTGGTTTGCGGCCCAGAAACAGGTCGTCGCGGCAGACGTGATGGTGATGCCACGTTCCTGCTCCTGCGCCATCCAGTCCATGGTCGAGGCGCCGTCGTGCGTCTCGCCGATCTTGTGATTGACACCCGTGTAGTACAGGATGCGCTCAGTGACGGTGGTCTTGCCGGCATCAATGTGAGCCATGATGCCGATGTTGCGGACCTTACTCAGGTCGGTGAGCACGTCAAGTGCCACGGGGGTCCTCCGGAAGTTTGCTTGTGGATCTTGGGGCGAAACAGAGCATCCGGTCGCCGGGCCCATCGAGATCTGCTCTCGACAAGCCCGGATTCCGGAGCGCGACTACCAGCGGTAGTGAGCGAAGGCCTTGTTCGCCTCGGCCATCTTGTGCGTGTCCTCGCGGCGCTTCACAGCGGCGCCGAGGCCGTTGGATGCGTCGAGGATTTCGTTGGTGAGACGCTCGGTCATCGTCTTCTCGCGACGAGCCTTGGCGTAGCTGGTCAACCAGCGCAGAGCCAGGGTGTTGGCGCGGTGCGGCTTGACTTCGACGGGCACCTGGTAGGTGGAACCACCGACGCGGCGCGAACGCACCTCAAGGGTCGGGCGCACGTTGTCGAGTGCCTTCTTCAAGGTGACGACGGCATCCGCACCGTTCTTGGCAACGACGCCTTCGAGTGCATCGTAAACGATGCGCTCGGCGAGGCCCTTTTTGCCGTCGAGGAGGATCTTGTTGACGAGCTGGGAGACGATGGGGGCGCCGTATACCGGGTCAGCGATAACGGGACGCTTGGGCGCTGGGCCTTTACGAGGCATTACTTCTTCTCCATCTTGGCGCCGTAGCGGCTACGAGCCTGCTTGCGGTTCTTGACGGCCTGGGTGTCCAGTGCGCCGCGAACGATCTTGTATCGAACACCGGGGAGGTCCTTCACACGACCACCGCGGACGAGCACCATCGAGTGCTCCTGCAGGTTGTGACCCTCGCCGGGAATGTAGGCGGTGACCTCGGTACCGTTCGACAGCTTGACGCGGGCGACCTTGCGGAGGGCCGAGTTCGGCTTCTTCGGCGTGGTCGTGTAAACACGGGTGCACACGCCGCGCTGCTGGGGGTTGGACTTCAGGGCGGGCGCCTTGGTCTTGGTGACCTTGGGGCTGCGGCCCTTTCGTACCAACTGCTGAATGGTGGGCACTAATTACTCCTTGTTTGTGCTGCACGGTGACAGCTCATTGATGGTTAGCATTCGAATCGCTCCGTTTCCGGCCCAATCGAGTTCATCTGGACCCACCGAAACACGCGGAATGGGTTTCGCGAGCCGTAGTGGGTATGCCGTGGGGGCTGCTCGGAGAGCACACCCTGTGTGAGTGCCACATCAAGGCGCCTAAGGTGCGGCACGACAAGATCGCGGTGGCATGACTCAAGCGCACGACAAAGCGCACACCTTCAGAGGATATCCCGGGGGTGACCGCTGGGTCAAATGGATCACGCGGCCCAAGGGGTTCGTTCAGGTGTTGTTCAGGGGCCGTGCGGCCAGAGCGGGGAATCGAGCGCGGTGTCGAGGTCGGCGAGGAGAGCGATCACCCAGGGTTCGACGAATTCGGTGACAGCGCTGCGCATCCGTTCACGGTGCCGGGACAGTTCGGCGCAGACCCGACCGCCGACGAGCGCCGCGTGTTCGTCGGCGCGTGTGACCTCGGCGCGGATGGCCGCCTTCTCCTCGTTGGTCAAGGGAAGCGGGTCAACGGGCAGGGCCACGGATGCCTCTGGCCGGGCGAGTTCGGCGAACGTGAAGAGGTAGGGGGCGTCGGGCGGTGCCGGCGGGTCAAGGTCGAGGCCGGTGTAGGCCGGGTCGAGGCCCTCAGCGGGGCGGTAGGTCAACGCGGCCTGCTTGCGCTCCTCGTTCAGGCGGATCTCCCGGAGCAGCAGGGGAAGGTGCGTCTCGGTGAACTCGTCGACCTCGGCGTCGATCAGGTGCTTCAGGCGCATGGCGAGGGCGTGCTGCACGGCGTGCGGGACATCCGTGGCCAGGCCGGCGGCGGCGATGACCGGCGACCCGAAGCAGGTGCGGCACAGGCGTGAGCGGCCGCGATGCGTGCCCGGGCGCCAGCGAGGCAGCCAGTTGAGCCAGTCGTCAACCTGTTGGCTGACCCGCAACTCGATGGAACCGCCCATGAAAGTCAAGGGTACCCGATCGGAGTGCTCCGCAGTCAGCGACTTTCAGGCCGGCGGTGTTTCAGTCTTCGCCTTGCTCCCACGGCCATTTCGGGGGGCCGCGTTCGGGCATCCGTGAGGCGAGGACCAGCGAGTAGAGCAGGGTGACGATGAAGGAGAGGATGCCGGTGGTCACCGCGAACGGGCCCAGCAGCACGGAGGCTGCGAACCCGACGCTATCGCCCGGGAGCCCGGCGGTGTCGGCCGGCACCCCGGTGCCGAGCGCGTAGAGCACCCCGCCCACCAGAACGAAGACGACAAGCGCGGCGACCCCGGTGCCGAGGGAGTACCCGACGGCGATCCGCTGGTTCTCCGGTCTGGTGCGCAGCCCGAGCAGCAGCATCAGGGTGAACACCAGCACCACGGCGGCGGCGGTCATGAACGGGCCGACGAGAGGTCCGGCGTTGGGGTCACTGATGACATCCGTGTCGGTCAGCAGGCTGATCATTCCGAAGGCGGCGACGAGGAGCGCGGCAAGGAGCACTGCCGCGAAGACGGCGACGACCGTCGCGTACTTCTGGTAATTTCGCATCGCTCCCCCTTGATGGCGTACCTGCTGGGGCCCGGCACGCTGAGCGCCGGGCGTCGACCGACTAGTTGCTGCGAATGCCTTGCGGTCCGGCGGCGAGGACGCGGTCGTATTCGGCCTTCGCTGCAGTGTTGCGTTCGGTGACGGCACGGCCGTTGCGGGCGATCCAGGCGCCGGCCCAGATCGGCACCTCGCGGGCGACGACCGCAGCGGCGATGGCCCCCGGGTTCAGCCACTGCTGGCTGATGAAGCGCGCCGCCTGGTCGGGCGTGAAGTTCCAGGCCTGCACACTCAACAGCGCCGCACCGATGTAGGAGAAGTATACGGCCACGGCCACCAGGAAGCCGAAGAGCACGTAGGCCCACCAGCCGCCGCGGTTCACGATCAGCACCAGAAGGGCGAACGCGACGAAGAAGAAGATGACCGGCACGTAGAAGATGGGCAGCACGATGAAGTCGGTGAACTTCGAGGCCGTGTCCGCAATGGACAAGCTGCCGATGCCGGACAGCACGAACGCGACCACGGCGTAGAGGGCGGCGAAGATGACGGTAGAGAGCAGGGCGATCAGCACGCCGGGGCCGCGGTTGCTCTTGTAGCGGGGAGCGGTCGGCGCCTGGATGTAGACGGGGGGCTGCGCCGTGGTGTTCGTCGGGGCATAGGCCTCGGCGGGTGGGGCCTCTGATGGGGTCGCAGCCGGGTTCTCGACCGGCTCGATGCGCCGGGTCTCGGCGGTGGTGTTCACCGGGGCGATGTTCACGGAGGCGGCGGGCACGTAGGTGGGCGTCGCGGGCTCGCGGGAGGTCGCGGGGGTGTCATAGGAGATCGGCTCGCCGACGGGGGTGGCCGGGTAGTGCGCCGGTGTCTCAGCGGCAGCATCGGTCGCGTCGCCGGACTCGGCCGGAGCGGAGTGGGAGCCGGTGCCGGTGTAGTCGGGGGCATCCGTGCGCTCCTCGTGGCCGGCGTAGTCGACCGGTTCAGGATTCGGGTCGTTGTTACGGTTGCGGTTGCCCTCAGGGGACGTTGTGTCGCTCATGGTGCGCTCCTTGTGGCCTAGGCCGTGACTGTCAGATGCAACTGTAGCAATGCGAACCCCCCAGCCGAGGGAGGCTCGACCGGGCAGGGCATGCCTATTTTCCGGTGACAGTTGTCGGGGCAGATGAGGCCACGATCGAGTAGATGAGGCCCGAGATCGACCCGTCGACCAGCCTGTCGTTTCCGGATGCAGCAGACGGCTTCGCTTCCGTTGTGCTGTCAACCGGCACCGAGCTCTCCGTCGCAGCAGTCGTGGTCAAACCAGTCACGAGGAATAGTCTCGGGCCCGTCTGCAGTCCGTTGACGAATTTGAGTACGTTGCTGTAGGTCCCGGACACAGTGATCTGAACCGAGAGCGACGCAAAGTTCGCTGCCGTTATGCCCGGATTGGTTACCGGCGGGGATCCCGGCGCGGCAGTCGGACTCGGCGTTGCCGTTGGGGCCGGGCTGGGCGCTGGGGCCCCGGCTTCAGCCGCCGACGCAACGGGGGCCACAAGCGCAACCGGCGTGTAGGCCTCCGCGTCGGCGATCGTGAGGCCCTTCAGAGCAACCTGGTTCGCGCTCGCGAGGGCGTCGAGTTGATCAACGTAGTCAGGCGCGTTGGTACCAGACGGAACGGACTTACTCAAAGAAGCGAGCTCCTGATTGAGGTTGTCGATTCCCTTGAAATCCTCCTTGAGCTTTGTCAGCAACGCCCGGTGGCCCGCATTCGTCTGCTCAACTGATACACGCTGATCGCTCGCAGTTGAGATCGCAGCAACCTGGGGTTGGATGCCAACGACCCAGCCGAGCGCAACGACGAGAACCATCATCAGCGCGGAACCGATGAGCCAGAGCCGATTCTTGTCCATGGCTACTTCACTTCCGTCGCGAAGCGCTTCGAGAAGGCGGCATCGTTGATGTGCATAGTGATATTCACTTTGTAGGTATTGGTTGCCTCGTCCAGGTTGGCCGAACTCGGGAGAGCGTCGGCATACCCTGGCAACGTCGCGAGCGCGTTCAGCCAGGTTGGAACGTCGGGAAGAACCGCGCTTGTCGCGGTGAAGCCAACCGTTGCGACGCGCGCACCCTGGAGTGGCAGGGTCGGCTGGTCATAGATCGCGAGCGGCGAGGCCGAATCAACGGTTATCGCGTCAATCGTCACTCCCGCGGGCAGGGTCGCTTGAACGTTCTCAAGGTATTTCTTCCAGTCAATTTCCGTTGAAGAGCCAACCTGCTGAGCCGCCTCGACGAGGGTGACCTGGTCTTGCACGTTCCGGACCTTTATGTATTCGGACTGCTCAACCAAGAGGCCGGCCGTAAGCGCCTGCTCGTCCGCCAAGCGCGTTTGAGCTTGTAAAGACAAGGTCGATGCCGCGACAGAGCCGACAATCGCGATAGCAAGCAGGCCCACAACGCTGAGAGCCAGGCGCCTGCGCGTGCCCTTTGCTGTGCGTTCCTTGCGGACCTCGAGCGGAAGCAGGTCTACCCGCGGTTCGCCGCCGATGACCAGTGTCTCTTTGCTTTTGTCGCCACTCATGCCGCGCTCCCCAACGCAAGGCCCAGCGCGACAGTGAACGCTGAGCTACTTCCTCGCAGTGCGTCCTCGTCAATCGAACGGGCCAAAGACACCGTCGAGAACGGATCCGCCATCGACACGTCCAAGTGCGTCAATTCCGCCAACGCAGCGGCAAAGCCACTGAGCAGCGATCCTCCCCCGCTGAGTAAAATCCGCTGCACCTGATCAGTCGGTCGGGTATTTCCGTAGTAGTTGATGGTGTTGCGGAGGCTCGTCAGCAGTTCGCTCGTCACCTGATAGATGATCTCGATTGCCGGTTGGTCCGCCGGCAGGACGGCGCCCGTGGCTAATCCCCGGGTCCGTTTGATCGATTCGGCCTGCACCACGTCCACTGCAAGCCCATTGCGGAGAGCCTCCGTGAGGTCGTTGCCGCCTGTTGGGATGATCCTCACGAACTGTGGAACACCATCCTTGACGATCACGACGCTGCTGGTGTTTCCCCCCAGATCCAGGAGCGCTACCGTACCCGTGATTTGCGGGCGAGACACCAGCACCCGGCTGAGCGCGAAGGGAATAAGGTCAACGTCGACCGTTGTCAGCCCGGCAAGCTGGGCGGCCTTGACGTTGCCCAACACAGCTTCTTTCACGGCTGCTATGAGCAGACCGTTGACAACCGGCCCGTTCTCCCCGGTCGACTCAGAGATGGGATAGAAGTCAAGCAGGGCGTCCGCAACGGGGACCGGAAGCATGTCCTGCACTTCAAAGGGCAATGACTCACGGATGCGTTTCAGCGACATCTTCGGAACGGTCAGGTCGCGGGCGAGCACACGTTGATTTCCCATCCCGAGCACGACGTCCTTCGACTTGAATCCGCCCTGGGACCACAACTGTTTGAGTGCGCCCGCGACGGTATTCGGCTCCATCACCTCCCCGCGGCTGACGGCACCGTCGGGCAAGGGAACCTCGAAGTACCGCAGCAAAGTCGGCTTCGCCTTGGCCGGGTCGACCAATTCCACGGCCCGAAGCGCGAGGCTGCCGATGTCAATCCCTACAACGCTCGATGCCACTGGATCCTGCTCTCTGTGATGCACACGATGATCTTTCCTACGCGAAGCCAAGGATGGACAGGTAGCCGTTCCATAGAGGGCGCCCGAATAAAATGCCTATCCAAGCTCCAGCCAGCATCCAGGGGCCAAACGGAATCCCACTCTTGCGACTTGCTCGTCGTGTGAGCAGGAGACCAATGCCGAAAAGCCCCCCAAGTAAGAATGCAGCAAAACCCCCAACTATCAGTTCCCCCCAGCCGAGATAGCCCAGAAATAACCCGAGCACGCCGGCCAGCTTGACGTCTCCGAAGCCCATTCCACCTTTGGAGATGAGGGCGAGAGTCAGGTAGACGGCAAACAAGATGGCAAGGGCGATGCTTCCCCTCAACAGGGCGTTCGCGTTTCCGCCAGTGACAGCAGCGCCGCCGAGCAGCACGAATCCTGTCAGGTAGCTGGGCATTACAATGCGGTTCGGTAGCGTGCGGGTGTCAAGGTCGATGAGGGCGAGAGTGACGCTAACCGCCGCCAGAAAAAGGAAAGCAGCGAGCACGAACACTGCGGATGCAACGCCCTGACCCACGAATACCTGGCTGGCGAAATGACTGGTTACAACAGCGAAGAACAGGGCTGTGCCCAGTTCGACAAGCGGGTATCGAGCGGAGATTGACGCAGCGCAATCTCGACACCGACCTCGCAGAAGAATCCACGAAAGGACGGGGACATTATCCCAAGCGCGGATGCCGGCGCCGCAGGAGCCACAGGCGCTGGGGGGGGAGACGATTGATCGGCCAGCGGGTACGCGGAAGATAACGACGTTGAGGAAGGAGCCGATCAGCAGCCCAAGCCCTCCTCCGGCAACGGCTAACATGCTACCCAACCGCACGATCGCGCATCGTGAGCATTTCCTTGAATTTCGCCGCGGTCCCCGCCGATCCACCCGGGGTCGTGACACCGGTGTTCAAGTCGACGCCGGGTAGTCCGAGCCCGACAAACTCAAAGCCAGTGTTGTTCTTGAAGTCGTTCGCCCCGTTCGCGTACATTTGCCCGCGCCACTTGAAGCTGTTCTTGGCGACAAACCTGCACGGTGTGTACACCATCACGGCCGTGTTCACCTGATCAATGTCAAAACTGTTATTGATGGTGAAATCGCCCTGACCTGTCCCGCATGTGGGCAGACCATTAGGGGTGTTATCGGGCGTTATGAACCACAGTTGGCGCTGCTCTGTGGTCGAGGACTTGAAACCGACGTTGTTGTTGAAGTTGTATTCAGGTGCGAAGACCGCGACGCTAGTGGTCAGATTAACCGTTCCCGTGGCCGTCACTCCCCCCGAGCAGCCGAGGCCGTTGATGATAATCGGGGCGTTGTAGGCAGCTCTCGCCGGGGGCCGGTTGGCTGACGCGGCGGCCAACACGGAGGGCGTCAGTTCACATACGCCCGACCCGTCAGGCGTGGGTGTGTACGGCGTGTACGGGTTTCCGGATGAATCCACCCAATTCGACGCAAGGTAGGTGAAATCCACCCAACCTGGAACCGGAGGCAGCGCACCATTCCGCGTGTATGCGCCGTCGACGCCGGGCAGCGATGAACTGCCGGTCGGTACGGCGGTGTTTGTCGCGGTGAGATTCCCTGTTATGTGCCCAAGCGAGGCAGCGCCCGAAGTCCAAGCGTTGCCTCGAATGGTGCACGCATTGATGTCCAGGTCGCCCCCGAGAACCGTGACGTCACCCTGGATCACCGTATTGTTCGAACAGGAGAGGCTGCCGTTCTTAATCTGAATGGCGGCCGTACCGCTTTGCGAGACAACCAGATTGCCGTTGTTCGCGAAGACCACGCCCCCGTACATGTAGATCGCAGCTCCCGTCGACGGCACTCCTGGCAGCACTGCCGGAACGTAGGTGAAGGTCGCTTCAACGATGCTCTTGTCGCCGCCAGTGATGCCTGCCACTCCTTTCGAAGACGCATAACCGGTCGAAGTCACCTTGAGGCGCTTTGCCTGCACGACAGAAGCAGGGCATCCGTCGACCCAGGAGTTATCCGTCGCACTCAGGGAGTATGAGGTTGCGTAGCCGAATCCAGGTACCGTGGCCGTCGAAACATAGCTTGCCGAACAGGTTCCTCCGCGCAGGGCGACAATGGCGGCATTCACCCCGCTCTCTGCCGCCGCGACTGACTGAATTCCAGCGCGAGTCGAGCTCGTGGTACCTAGCGAGTGCGTCGTGACAGCCGCGAGACTGAGGCCGAGAATCATCAGGATAGCTGCTACCCCAATGACGGCGATGAGCGCGCTGCCGTGATCCTTCGGTTGGCCCGGGTCTGGTCGAGTCTTTAGAAGCACGGCGTGCTCTCCGTCTCCAGGGTTCGCGTGGTTGCGGTCGACTTGATGGGAATCGGCGGGCTTCCGCCCGCTCTCACCGTGAAATCGAGGGTGACGAGTCCGAGGACCGAAGTGAAGACCTGAGCGCCGGCGGGGTTAATACCGTCGCCGAGTTTGGTCCAGGAGGTGAGAGTCGTAGTCGTGGGAGTCGGAATTGGCGCAGCAGGCGAGGTCACCTTCATGTACAGGGCACCGCCGGCGTCCGGTGTGTAGTACCAGGCCTGGCACAACCATGAGGGCGTTTCCTCCCTGCCCGCCGTGCGAACCCTAAGGAGTTGGGTGTTGCCGGTATTGGCGAGACTCACTTTCGAAGCGTTCCTGACGCCGGACTGAACCGTCCGGGCCACAAGTTGGCCAAGATCTGTGGCCTCTGCAACTGTGCGGGTGTCGCGTTCGATTCGCATCGAATTGGTAAGCAGGCTGCCAACCAAAATCAGAACCAGAATGGAGACGAATGACGCAACGAGGAGTTCAATCAGGGTGAATCCTGATTCAGCGACGGCCAATCGTGACCGCAGACGGGACCTCATGGCGCGTCCAGAAGAACAAGCTTTAGAGCCTCGCTCAACACTCTTGTCGAGCCGGACTCTGTCACCCAGACACGAACGGAAACGTTTCGCAGGTAGGGAGCCGTGCACACATCGCCCACCGGAAGGTCGACCGTCCATCGCGGCAGATAGACCCCGCGGTCGTTGGATTCAGTCGCTGGCGTCGTCGCCAGCAGCGATTTGATCGCACTGCAGCTTGACCCCGACGACCTGACCTGTTCGAGCTGCTGCGAGACGATTTGCGTGGCGACCGCAACCTTCGCGTTGGTAGTGGTAGTGGTTATCGACTGCAGGAGGAGGGGAAGAGCCGCGACGGACACCACGGCAAAAAGCATCATTGATACCAGGACCTCGATGAGACCAAACCCCCGATCCTCCAGGATCACTGCTCGGTAACGCCGGTCGGCTGTATGCAACATGCGCGCCTCTCGTTTCATCGAGTTGCCCGGAAGTCTGGAATGTCAAATGCCCAGTGTGGGTGAGACGCCTGGTGCTGGCGTCTCACCCCCACTGGCATTCAAGCTGGAGCTGGTCCCTGTTACGGGGTTGCCGCTGAGAAGACGCCGGCTGCGCAGGTGCCCTTCTTCGCACCCTGGACTTCAGTTGCACCGAAGTTCACGGCCGGTGTCGTATTGCTCTTTACCTGGACGCAGAAGCCGGTTCCGGTGGTAGGAACCGTCAGCACGATCGTGTCCGTGTAGTCGCCCTTCGTGAGCCCGTATTTGGCGTCGATGCCTGTGATGCTTCCTGCCGCGGGAAGGGCGTTCTTGTCGGTCTGGTACGCAATGACGGCGATCTTGGCGTTGGTCGCGTCCGACTGAACGCCACTTTCCTTCGCACTGTTCTGGATTCCGAGGTAGACGGGGATGGCAATGGCGGCGAGGATACCGATGATGATGACGACGACGAGGAGCTCGATCAGGGTGAAGCCCTTTTCGTTCGCGTCGGGATTCTTACGTCGGGCGTTGAGGGCATTGAGGCTGCGAGTGAGCACGATGAAATCCAATCAGTGAAAAGGGTCACAGGAACCGGCTTACGGGAGCCGATCAGGATTCCACTGTATTGGCAGCGATAAACCCCCACGACCCGCGAGAGGGGGCAATTTGTATTCGATACACCCCCAGTCATGGGGGTCAATATTCACATCGGTGATTACGGAACACGCAGCACGCTCCGGACGATTATTTGATTGCGCCCGCGATGCCGAAGATCGGCATATAGAGCGCAATGACCATGCCCCCGATGATGACGCCCAGGAATGCGATCATGAGGGGCTCGATCATGGCGGTGAGTTGCTCGGTAGCCGACTGCACCTCGTCATCATAAAAGTCCGCGATCTTGTCGAGCATGACTTCCAGCGAGCCGGCGTCTTCACCGACTGCGATCATTTGGGTGACCATGGGCGGGAATACCGGCTGGTGCAGGAGAGGCGCTGAGATGGAGTGACCCTGGCGCACCGATTCCGCGACCTCATTGAGGGCGTTCTCGATCACCCAGTTTCCCGAGGTCTCTCCGACGATCTTTAGCGCCTGAAGGATCGGCACGCCGGCGCCGATCATGTTCGAGAAGTTACGGGCGAACCGAGCTACGGCGATCTTCTTTGCCAGCGGTCCGAAGACCGGCAGTTTGAGCTTGAGGGGGTCAACGAACTTTCGCACTCGTTCCGTGTTCTTATTCTTTTTCCACCAAACACTGAAGGCAATGATGACAACGGCAAGAAGCGGCACTGCCCAGGCCATCGAGCGCGAAAGGTAGACCAAAATCATCGTTGGGAGGGGAAGCGCATCGCCCGCGCCCTCGAACATGTCCTCAAAAATCGGCACGATGAATATCAGCATGATCATGACTGCTGCGAGGGACATGAGCAGCACGATGACCGGGTAGGTCAACGCCGACTTGATCGTGTTTCGGAGCTTGACTTCCTTTTCGAAGTTCGCTGCGATTGATTCGAGAGCGCCATCGAGGAATCCGCCCGTTTCACCGGCACGAACCATGTTGACCATGATCGGCGGGAACGACTCCTGGTGTTTGCCAAGCGCATCGGAGATAGATGTGCCCGTCTCGACATCGTCACGCACCAATACGAGAAGCTTCGAGAGCGCTGCACTTTCGGTTTGCTCGGCGAGGATGTTGAGCGCGCGCAGCAGGGACAAACCTGAACCGATCATCGTCGCCATCTGCCGGCTCATGATAGCGAGGTCCTTGAGGCCAACGCCCTTGCTGAATCCCGGGATCGTGATTTCCCGGCTGAGTCCGGTTCCCTCTGGCGAGGCGGCGATCGAAATCGGGGACAAGCCCATCGAATTAAGCCGGGACGCTACTGCTGCCTCGCTCGAGGCATCCAGCTTTCCCTTGATGATCTTCCCGGCCGAATCGCGCCCCTTATAGGCGTATGCCTGGGTGGACGCCATCAGCGCTTGTCCCGCGAGTAGGAATCTCCGAAATCGATGCCGCCGGAGGCTATCGCGCGTCCGATCTCATCACTTGGGGTCTCTGCGCGTTGGATCAGTTGGCCGATAGCGTCAGGCTCCTGCGCCTTTTCCAGCGCCGCTTCACGGGTGATCTGGCCTGCATCGACAAGCTCCGCCAGGTGCTGGTCCATCGTGTGCATGCCCAGTCCTCGACCGGCCTGCATCATCGAGGTGATCTGGTACGTCTTGCCCTCGCGGATCAGGTTGCCGATGGCGGGGGTCGTCACGAGCACTTCCGTTGCCACGACACGGCCGCTCCCGCTGGCCTTCTTCACCAGGGTCTGACAGACGACGCCCTGCAGGGTAGCGGCCAGCTGAGCGCGCACCTGACCCTGCTGATGGGGGGGGAAGACGTCGATCACGCGGTCGATTGTCTGGGCCGCCGACTGCGTGTGCAAAGTTGCGAAGACGAGGTGGCCGGTCTCGGCAGCGGTTAACGCAACCGAGATCGTCTCCAGGTCGCGGAGCTCGCCGATCAAGATCACGTCGGGGTCCTGGCGCAGAACGTGTTTCAACGCGTTTGCGAAGCTGTGGGTGTCGTGCCCGACTTCCCGCTGGTTGACCAGCGATTTCTGGTGCCTGTGGAGAAACTCGATCGGGTCTTCGACGGTCATGATGTGGTCCGCACGGGTGCGGTTCACGAGGTCGATGATCGCAGCGAGCGTCGTCGACTTGCCTGACCCCGTTGGCCCGGTCACGAGCACGAGTCCGCGAGCGAGCCCGGCGAATTTGCCAATGGAAGCCGGCACGCCGAGCTGCTCCAGCGGCTTGATCTCGCGGGGAATCAGACGAAAGGCTCCGCCGATGGAGTTGCGCTGCTGGTAGAAGTTGACACGGAAGCGCGCCCCGCCCGCGGTGTAGGCGAAGTCGAGTTCCTGTTCACGTTCGAACCGCTCACGCTGCTCGGGAAGCAGCAGGCTGTAGAGCGCCTTTGTGACCTTTTCCGGCATCCATCGTGGCGCGCCCTCAATGGGCCGAAGACCGCCGTCCACGCGGATGCTGGGCGGTGCCCCAGCCGTGACGTGAAGGTCGGATGCGTTGCGCAGAACGACCTCCTCGAGCGCCGCCACCAGGTCGGGGTCTGCATTGCCGAGGGCGGCACGCTCTTCAGGGGTGAGCCGTGCTTCCGCCCGGGCAACCTGAGGAGCGATGGCCGGGGGTTCAGCGGAGCGACGACGTCCTGGCGATGTGAGTTCATCGAGCGAATAGACCTTGGTTGTGGCCGTATCGGTCGTCGCGGCGTCGGCGAGCGGCGTTGCGAGCGGTGCGGCTTTGCGCCGGTCGGGATCGCCGAGGCTCCAGCTGCCCCCGGCAGCCCCAGGAGGCGTGACCGGAATTTCATAGATGGGCTGGCTCATGCAGATATCCCCTTTTGCACTATGCGACCACTCGCAAGATTTCTTCGATCGATGTCAAACCCATTTGGGCCTTGGCCCAGCCATCCTCGCGGAGGGTGATCATGCCCTGTTCGCGCGCCACCCGGCCGATTTCGGCGCTCGATGCTCGGGCGACGGCGAGCCGCTCGATCTCCTCGGTCACGGTCATCACCTCGTGCACGGCAATGCGCCCCCGGTAACCGGTCTTCGAACACTGCGTGCAGCCGACCGCCTCGAAGATCGTGGGTAGCGGGCGCTCCGGGTCGAACGCGAAGCGGAGGCGCGTCAGGTAGTCGGGGGTCAGAACGGATGGCGTCTTGCACTTGTCGCAGAGGCGCCGCGCCAGGCGCTGGGCGACCACGCAGTCCAGGGCGGAACCCACGAGGAACGGCTCAATGCCCATTTCCGTCAGCCGGGTGATGGCGCTCGGCGCGTCGTTGGTGTGCAAAGTAGAGAGCACGAGGTGGCCGGTCAGCGAGGCCTCGATAGCGATCTGCGCGGTCTCGTGGTCGCGGATCTCACCCAGCAGTACGACATCCGGGTCGCTTCGCAGGATGGAACGCAGCGCACTCGCGAAGCTGAGACCCGCCTTCGGGTTCACCTGCACCTGGTTGATGCCCGCCATGCGGTACTCCACCGGGTCTTCGACCGTGATCACGTTGATCTCGGGGCGAGCGACCGCACCCAGGGTCGTATAGAGCGTGGTCGACTTGCCCGAACCGGTCGGACCGGTGATCAGGATCATGCCGTAAGGCTTGGAGTAGGAGGTCTTGTAGGCCTCGAAGTTGTGCTCGAGCAGGGCCAGCGCGCGCACGTCGAGAGTCGTGTTCGAGTTGTCGAGAATTCGCATGACGACCTTCTCGCCCCACACGGTGGGGAGAGTCGCAACGCGCAGGTCGATCTGACGGCCGGCATGGCGCACGGTCATGCGGCCGTCCTGCGGTTTGCGCCGCTCGGCGATGTCGATATCGCTCATGATTTTGAGCCTGGAGATAACACCGTTCTGGATGCTCTTGGGTGCGGTCTGCATCTCGTGCAGCACGCCGTCGATGCGGTAGCGCACCCGCAGGCTGTGCTCGCCGGGTTCGATGTGGATGTCCGAGGCCAAGTCCTGGATGGCCTGGCTGACCAACAGGTTCACGAACCGCACGATTGGGGCATCGTCGTCGATGGAGTCCGAGACTCCGAAAGAGGAGCTCTCGGTGGCGGCGTTCTCTTCCTCGAGTGTGGAGGTGAGGTCGCTGAGCTCGTCGTCGGCGCGGTGGTAGCGGGTGATAGCGGCGAGCAGGTCGCTGCGCTCGGCGACAACCTGGGTGACGCGCATCCGTGATGCTTCGCGCACGTCGTCGACGGCGAAGACGTTGCCGGGGTCGACCATGGCGAGGATGAGGCGGCCGTCGTCGACGGCGATCGGGAGCACTTCGTGGCGTTTGCAGACGGCCACCGGAACGAGAGCCACGGCGAGGCGATCGACCGGGTAGTCGATCAGCTCGACGAAGGGCAGGTTGGCTTGCTGGGCCCGAGCCTTGGCGAACTGTACCTCGGTGATGACGCCCTTGGCGACGAGGGCGCGGACGGCGCTCTCATCGGCGGGGTCGCCGGCCATAAGGTGGTCGAGCTCCTCGATCGGCAGCAGACCGTGCAGGATCAAGATTTCGGTGAGGCTGGCCACGCGATCCTCTCGAACAGGCTCGGTAAGTAAGTAACGGACAACGCTATCTCGGGGGCAGGGAATCCGGCCAGACCCACAATGAGGGGGACACGGTTCGAAAAAATGCCTCTGTTCAGTGATCCTAACGGGGCGGGGCTTCGACCCGACATCGACACGACATCGACACCTGCTCGAAACGGTCTGGACGCCCATCCAAAGGTTGTCGATGATGTTCTGTGTGTAGCCCAGCGGGCCGGCATTCGTGTACTTCGTGGCGAGCCAGATGCCGCCCCTCAGAAAGTGGGACTCACCGAAAGCGCCGTCTGCCGTGTCGTCTGGATGACGCACCGGCGGCCCTCCGACTGGGTGAAGCACTCCAGTCCGTTTGCGACGAGCCGGGCCTCCACCGCGGCGCTCTGTTCCGGGGTCACCCAGACCACGGTGGTGATGATCCCGGTGTCGGATCCCCGTACGGGCTCGCCCAGACGCAGGTCAGGTGGTCGAGAGCGTCGATCTGGACGCGCAGCTCGGCATCGTCGGTGCCGTGGGACACGCCGGCATCCGGGTCCTGGCTCCAGACGGGGTTCAGGGTCAGGTCGCCGAGCGCCTCAACCATGGCCGGGCTGTGGAGCTGCGTGCACGCGGTCGGACGTGGAACGCCCGGCGCCGCGGTCTGCCCGGGTGCGGATTGCGTCGGCTTGAGGGTTACCGGGGGCGTGGTGGTGGTCGGAGAACCTGTAGCGGTGGGTGCGTTGGTCGGGGCGGGCGTCACGGTGGCGGTTCCGGTGGTCTCGCCTGGGCCCGGGAAACCCTCACCGCTCCGCCAGACCACTGCCACCACGAGGATCACAAGGAGTGCGGCTCCGAGGACGGCCAGCCCGGTCCAGGCCCGGCGACCGGCTGCCGGCCGGCCCGACGTCGGGGCTCATGCCCGGTGGCGTTCTCGTTCTCGGCCGCATTCTCTGGCCTCATCGGCACATCCTCCGAGGTTGTGCCCTCCACCATAGGCGGGGTCTCCATTGAGGCAACCGGCGGCCTTGCACGGCTTCGGAGCGGCCAGAGTTGGTCAGAGATATATTCGATTATTCCTGTAATTTATGTGAGTAACTCTCGACACTAGATGCGGGCTGGGGTATTCTCTTAACATGACCAACCTCGCGGAAGACCTCAGGCAGGCGGCCGATGCCGTGGCCCTGCTGGGCTCGTCATGCGCTGACTTCGCGGCCCTTCCTGATGCCGAGGTGTTGGCCGGTCAGAAGCGAATCGCTTCGATCCGCCGTCTCGTCGATACCTATGCTGCCTGGATGGCGGCGACCATCGCCGAGCGTTCCCGACCGGAGCTCGGGCACTCGGGCCTGGCGGCGCAGCAGGGGTACCTCTCGCCGGAGGCCCTGATCCAGAACTCGACCGGCTCGTCCAAGGGCGACGCGTACAAGCTGGTCGCAGTCGGCACGATGTTGGCGGATGCGGAGGCGGCCGACAGGCTCGTCGAGGCGGCGCTCTCGACGCCCGACAGGGATGCCGCCGAGGTCGCCGAATTCGAGGCGAAGGTGCCGTGGCAGGCGCCGATCGCCCGGGCCGTCACCGCCGGAACCCTCTCCGTCGACGCGGCCGAGTCGATCCGCGCAGGGCTGGGCCAGATCGACGCCTCGGTCACCGCCGAGAAGCTCGCGGTGGCGCTGGAGGCGCTCCTGGCGGAGGCGTCGTCGCTGAATGCCGATCAGGTGTTCAAACAGGCGAGACGGATGCGCGACCAGCTCGACGAGGCCGGCATCGCCGCCCGGGAGAAGCAGGCCTACGACGACCGCTACCTGCGGGTCTACCGGCTGGGCAACGGCAACGTACGACTCAGCGGGCTGTTTGCCCCCGAAGACGGTGAGTTCGTGCTCTCCACGTTCGACTCGATCACGGGCCCGCGCCGCGGCGGGGTTCGATTCGTGGACGCGGAGCGGGCGGCCTGGGCCAAGAAGATGCAAGACGACCCCCGCACGACCGAACAGATCGCCGCTGACTCTCTGGTGCAGCTGCTGAAGATCGCCGGCGAGGCCGACCCGGGCCGGGTCTTCGGCGGGCGCCGCCCCTCGGTGCGCGTGATCGTGACCGAGAAGGCGCTGAAAGGTGGCCGGGCCGGTCAGGCCGGGCAGCAGGGCCAGACCGGGCCGGCGCCGACGACCGTCCAGACTGAAACGGGCGAATCTGGGCCAGTCGAACCCATCGAAGGGGCCGCTCACGGGCAGATCGAGGGCAACCCGGTCCCGATCTCGCAGGAGACCATCGACCGGCTGCTCTGCGACACCGGGACCCGCGGCATCAAATTCGACGACAACGGCCAGATCATCAACGTCGGCCGCGACGAACGACTCTTCACCGAGAAACAGCGCGCCGCAATGGCAGTCCGTGACGGCGGATGTCTCTGGGTCGACTGTGAGAAACCGCCAGCGTGGGCAGAAGCGCACCACATCAACGAGTGGCTCAAAAACAACGGGTATACGGACCTCGCTGACGGGGTACTCCTCTGTCATCCCCACCATTTGCTGCTGCACAACCAGCACTGGACGATCAGCCGCACCGGAACGCAGTACTGGCTTGGGCCACCGGTCGAGGTAGATCCAGAGCAGACGCTGGTGGCGTTGCCGAGTAAGAGGTCGGGCCTGTAGTCCAGTCACACTTCTCGACGACGGACAATGCGTCAACGTTGGCCTCGCGCAGAGCCTCTCCACCGAGAGGCAACGCGCGGGAATCGTGGCCCGCTACGTCGGATGCCGCTGGCCCGGCTACGAACGCCCACCCGCCTGGACCGAAGCCCACCACCTCGACCAATGGCTTGCAGACTCCGGCGGCCCTGCCCGGCAAGAACGCCCTCCTGCAATCACCAAAACCCCCGAAAAACCGTAAATTCTGATGCTCACCGAATCTGAACCAGCACTGCTAGGTTTTCCCTAGGAACGACCAGGGGCTGCATGATGATTGAAAATTGGCACTGGATCCTTGTCTATCCGGCCTTGATTCTGGTCGTGATGGAAACGCTTTGGATCGGTTCCCGCCGGCGCCCCGGCTTCGGGCACAAGACCGCCATCGTGATCACCATTGTCGTGCGAATCATCTACCTCACGTGGCGCGTGATGTTCACCATCCCGTCCGACGCCTGGTGGAACACTGCGACCGGCATTCTGCTGTTGACGGTCGAAGTACTCGGATTCGCACAATCGCTGGCGGTGTATGTCACCCTCTGGACCCCATACGCCGGGCGCACTGTGCCGTTGCCGCCAGCAGACGAGCTCCCGCGGGTCGACGTGTTCATTGCCACCTACAACGAGCCCGTGTCAATGCTCCGGATGACCATCGCCGGCGCCGTGGGCATGCGCTATCCGACCGACGGCGTTCGCGTTTTCGTCTGCGATGACGGCGCGCGTGAGGAAGTGCGCCAACTTGCCGAAGAGTACGGGGCCATCCATCTCATCCGGCCTGACCACGCTCACGCCAAAGCCGGCAACCTCAACAATGCGCTTGGGCGGAGCGACGGGGACCTGATCGTGACCCTGGACGCGGACATGGTTCCCCGGCCGGACTTCCTGGAGCGCACCGTCGGTCGTTTTCAGGACCCCGAGCTGGGCTTCGTCCAGGCACCCCAGGCGTTCTACAACGAGGACCCGTTCCAGTACAACCTGTTCTCCGGTCAGGCTTTGCCGAACGAGCAGGACTTCTTCATGCGTACCCTGCAGGCCGGCAAATCACACTTCAATGCGGTGATGTACGTGGGGAGCAACACGATGTTCCGCCGCTCGGCTTTGGAAAGCGTGGGCGGATTTGCAGTGGGTGTGATCACGGAGGATCTCGCCACGGGCCTCCTGATCCAGGGGGCCAAGTACCGGACCGAATTCGTGCCGGACATCATTGCGGCCGGGCTGGCCCCGGAGAACCTGGCCGACATGCTCAAGCAGCGTGACCGCTGGTGCCGCGGCAACATCCAGACGGCCCGCAAGTGGAACCCACTGACCCTGCCCGGACTCACACTCATGCAGAGGTGGCTCTATTCCGATGCGGTCGTCTACTGGTACTTCGGGGTTTTCAAGCTGATCTACATCATTACCCCGCTGCTCTTCCTCCTTTTCGGGGTGGTCGCCCTGGACACGAGCGTGGAGGCCCTGCTTATCTTCTGGCTGCCCACCTATCTCTGCGTGATGCTGTGCTTCGCCATCATCGTCGGACGTCGCCGGAGCCATTCCTGGAGCAACATCTACGAATTGGCGTTGACCCCCGCCATCGCGCTCTCCGCGGCAGCTGAGACGCTGGGCCTGCGAGTCAAAGCCTTCAACGTCACCCCCAAGGGCGTTGGCCTGAAAGAACAGGTCTTTCACTGGCGAATCGCGCTCCCCCACCTGGTGCTTCTGACCCTGGCGGTCGTCGGCCTGGTGCGAGGAATCTTCCTCAGCCCGGAACTCGCCAACACGAGCGCGCTGTACATCAACGTCTTCTGGTGCCTGTACTTCGTGGTCGGCCTGGTGCTGGCCGTCACTCTGTGCGTTGAGCGTCCACGCCTCCGGTCAGCCGAGCGCACGCCGATGAGTACACCGGTGACCGCAGCCTTCCAGAATTTTGGCGCTCACCCGGGTGAACTCGTCGACCTGAGCCTGATGGGGGCACGCATATCCATTCCCTGGTCGGAGCGGCTCGACCCGAAGGGCTTCGCCTCCAAGGCATCGTCGGTCACCGCTCTTCAGATCCCTGAGGTCGGCGAACTGCCCGGAATAGGCAGCTGGATCGTGAACTCCTCGGACGGTGTGACGATCGGCTTCCGTTTCGATCCGCTCACCCCGGAGCAGACCGTGGACCTGGTACAGGTGATCACCGAATCACCGAACTGGGTCCGGGGAGACGAGGAGGAGAAGGCCTACCTCGCCACTGCCGGCTGGCGTGCAGTACGTGGGGCCACAACGCCCACGCTTCCCTGGCGGCGCGCCCAGGTTCGGATGGCTACCAGCTCGTCGGCTGTTCTGCATCTCGTCACCCTCTTCGAGCGCGGCCCAGCTCTCGAACTCGCCCGGGAACGTGAGGCCGCGTTCGCCGTCGACCGCGTGCCCACCGCCGCGGCGGGAGGGCTGGCACTCGACGTCGTCGATCATCCGGAAGCGGAATCCCTGGATCGGGATCCCGGGGCGCTCACGGCAGCGGTCGAGGACATCGGCTTCGGCGGGTGCCGCCTATCGCTCCGCCACCGTCTAAAACCGGGAGCGCTAGTCATCGTCGAGATCCCCGGAAGCCTGGCACAGCCGGAGGTGGCCGAGGTGCGGTGGGTGAAACGACGCTGGGTGGGCTACGAGGCCGGCCTTCAATTCGACCGGGCGAACCCGACGGGATAAGGCCGAGCAGTGGCACTCTCATAGGGCGGCTGCGACATCACCCTCCGCCCCGGGCACCGCAGAGCGCCAGGGCTAGTGGGCGAACTGCACTTCGGGATGCACGGACGGCGTGGGCTTGGAGAACAGATAGCCTTGGCCGAAGCGGCAGCCCATGGATCTCAGCAGGTCCCGCTGGCTCGTCGTCTCGATGCCCTCGGCGACGACATCCAGGTTCAGGGAATCGGCCAGACGCAGGATTCCCTCCACGATCGCGCGATCGTGATCGGAGCTCTCGACGTCGCGAATGAACGTCAGGTCGATCTTGAGCAGGTCAACCGTGAACGCGCGCAGGTGCGTGAAAGATGAATACCCCGTGCCGAAGTCGTCGATGGCCAGCCGCACGCCCAGGCTCCGCAGCTCCTGGAAGGTCCGGGCCGCGGAATCGATGGCGTCGAGCACCGCGCTCTCGGTCAGCTCCAGCCAGAGCTGTTCCGGCGGCAGACCCGACTCGGCGAGGGCCCGCTTGACGACGTCACCGAAGTCATCCTGCACGAATTGCCGCGCGGACACGTTGACGCTGACCGCCACTCCCTGAGCCAGCCCCGTGGCCGCCCGGCACGCCTGGCCGAGCACCGTCGATCCGATTCCCTTGATCAGACCCACTTCCTCGGCGAGAGCAATGAAGTCACCCGGCATCACGAGCCCGCGCTCGGGCCTCCGCCAGCGTGCCAAAGCCTCGGTCGCCACCACCTTGTGGTCCTGCAGATCCACGATCGGCTGATACCAGGATTCGATCTGGCCCAGTTCCACCGCGTCGCGCAGGGCCAACTCGCTGTCGAGCCGCTGATGGATGCGGTACCGCAGGTCGTCGTCGAAGACCTCGTAGCGGGCGCGGCCGCGGTCCTTCGCCAGGTACATGGCCTGATCCGCATTGCGCAGGAGCAGTTCGGCATCGTCGTGCCCGAGGCCGAAAGCAATCCCGATGCTGGCGTCGACGGATGCCGACTGGTCGCCGATCGTGATCGGCCGCGCGATGGCCGCCTGGATCGAATCGGCGATCCGGTGCACATCCTCGCTGCCACCGACATCCGGGCAGATCACGACGAACTCGTCGCCTCCGATCCGGGACACCGTGTCGCCGGCCCGGATGCTTTGCCGGAGGCGGATGGCAACCTCGTTCAGCACTGTGTCACCGGCGTGGTGCCCAAGGCTGTCATTGACGAACTTGAACCGGTCGAGGTCGATGAATAGCACCGCAACGCCGCGACCCTGGCGCGACGCCTGCAGAAGCGCCTGCTTCAACCGGTCGAGCAGGAGCAGACGGTTGGGCAGGTTCGTCAGCGGGTCGTGGAATGCCAGGTGCTCAACCCGCGCCTCGGCCAGGCGTCGGGCGGTGATGTCCTCCAGCTGGTACAGCAGACCCCCGGCCTGGTCGCCCTCGAAGATCTCGGCGATGCTGACCTTGACCCAGGTTTCCTGATTGCCTTCGTGGCGCATCCGTCGGTCGATGCGTTGTCGGGTCGACGGACCTTCCAGGGCAGCGCTCTCCGACTCCTCATCGTCACCGTCCTCAGCCGGCATGAAGATCGTCTCGATATGGGCGCTGACGAGCGGGTTCTGGTGACCCGCCAGTTCCAGGAGCCGCCTGTTGGCGGCCACTACCTGTCCGTCGAGCGTCACGATGGCCGTTCCCAACGGCGAGGAAGCGAAGGCAGCCTCGAACCGGGCCGCGGCGGCCGTAGCCGCGTTCTCGGCCTCACGCTGCGCGGTGACATCGGTGACGCTGGCCAGGTGCCCGATGATGCCCTTCTCATCACGCATCGGGGCGGTGTTCACCTGCACCCAGTTGATGTGGCCCTCAGGGGTGCGGAACCGCAGGGTGGTTTCGTAGGGCTTGCCGGCTGCGGCGCTCGCTTCCCAACTGAGGAGCACCCGTTCCGCGTCGTCCGGATGGAGCGCGGTGGCCCAGCCGTCGCGGCGCGACTGACTCTTCGTGAGGCCGCTGAGTGCCAGCCACTGGTCGTTGGCGGACACGAGCCTGCCCGCGGCATCCATCTGCACGATTCCAACGGGTGCGATCTTGATGAGGGTGTGCAGCGTGTCGGCCGTCTCCGCGAGCTGGCGGGTTCGGTTCTCGACCGTCGCCTCCAACGTGTGGTTGGCCTCAGCGAGAGCCTGCATCGCGCCATCACGCTGACGATCGAGGTCACGCAGCCGGCGGGCAGCGACCCACGCCAGCACGCAGCTGAGCACTGTCATGCCGAGGATCAGGATGGCGACGCCGAAGGCCGTGTCGTACCAGCCCTGGCGCTGTCCCCACAGCCGCAGCCAACCGAGGATGAACGGTCCCAGAACCAGGAATGGAATGACCTGGCGGAGGAGCCGACCCGCACTGCCACCGCCTCGGAAGAGGCCGATCAGACCGGCATCGGGGCGCTGAATCAACAGGGCCGTGGCGAGGATTCCGACGCCCAGGGCCGTCTGCCAGGCCATACTCGTGTAGCCGCCCAGCGAATACAGCGAGGAGACGCCATAGGCATAACCCAGGATCGCGACCAGGCTGACGCCCAGAGCCGCGAATGCGAAGCCGAGCATCACGGCGGATCGAGCGGCCCGGCTGGCGATGACGGACGCACCGAGCAGGACCAGCGCCACCGACGTGGACGGCGCCATCCGCTCCGACCGCCCGCCGAAGTCGATTCCCGGCAGGAGCACATCGATGCCGAGTGATCGGCCGACGACGAACTCCGCGATTGTGAGGGCGCCAATCATCAGTGCCAGCAGACCCAGGGTCACGGTCAGCCTGCGACGATCGACGGCCAGCACGGCAACCGCCACCAGCACGAGCCCCAGGGCTGCCATCGGCTTCATCGCCAGCAGGTCGCGGAGCACGGGCGGCAGGGCGCCCGCTCCGACGTACCAACTGACCAGCACCAGGAGACCCATGGCACCGACTAGCGCCCCACCAAGCTGCCCGACCAACCGCATGCTGTTCCTCTGCTCCCGAAAAGCAGGTCTGCCGGTCGTTGCTTCTACCCTACTTTGTGCGCGGATTGCGGATATCCCCGGCGACTACTCGTCGGCCCACACGTTGGCGATGATGTCGTGCGTGTAGCCGTCCGGTCCGGTATTGACATATCTAGTGGCCAGCCAGATGTCGTCGCGAAGAAAGTGCGACTCACCGACGAGTTCACCATCCTCGGTTGTCTCGATGAGGCAACGCATTCCGCCGAGTTCCTCGTAGCAGTTCATTCCTGCGGCGGTCAGCCGGCTTTGAATCTGAGCCGACTGTTCCGGGGTCACCCACACCAGCTCCGTGGTGAGTCCCAGGCCGGACCCGCCGTTGGCGTTCGCCCACACGCAGGTGAGGCGCTCCCCGGTAGCGTCGATCAGGGCGATCAACTCCGGGTCGCCGGACCCGCGGTTGACGTCCGAGTTCTCCTCAGCGACCCAGGCCGGGTTGAGCACCAGGTCACCGAAAGCGGCCACGATCGCCGGGCTGTAGAGCTCATCACAGGTCGACGGATGCGGCCCATCCGTCGTGGCCGTCGGAGCAGGCACACTCGCGAGGGCCAGGGGAGCAGGGGACGAGTGCGGCTGCGGCCGCCCGACCGCCTCTCCCTCCGGCGCGCCCGCGCCGCCCCGCCAGACAATGAGCAGGACAATGAGGGCGATGACCAGCAGGGAGCCGACGGCGCCGAGGAGCACCCACATCCGTCGACGCGTCATTGCCGAAGCGGACACCGGACCTGCACCCATGCGATACCCCCAGAAAGATTCTGGACCAGCCTATCGCGGGTCTCGACAGGCCCGGGTCTCGACAGGCTCGACCAGCGGGGGCGAACGGGCTTAACGGAGGACGGCCCCCTGCCGAGGCAGGAGGCCGTCCATGGAACCTATCGCTAGTGACTAGTTGTAGGTGCCGGGGGTGAAGTCATCCGACGAAAAGCTGTCGAAGTCGACGAAGCTCAGGTCACCCTCGTTGAACGCTGCATCATCGGTGAAGATGCGGTTCGGGTAACGCTCAGCCTTGGCTTCATCCGTTGCCTCGACGGTGACGTCGCGGTAGCGGGGAAGACCGGTGCCGGCCGGGATCAACTTACCGATGATCACGTTCTCCTTGAGGCCCATCAGCGGGTCGCTCTTGCCTTCCATGGCCGCCTGGGTCAGAACCCGGGTGGTCTCCTGGAAGGAAGCGGCCGACAGCCAGGACTCGGTCGCCAACGAAGCCTTGGTGATACCCATGACTTCTTGACGAGCCGACGCCGTCTTCTTGCCCTCGGTGAGCGCGGTGCGGTTGAGGTCGTTGTACTTCAACCGGTCAACGAGCTCGCCGGGGAGCAGGCCGGTGTCGCCGTGCTCGACGACGGTCACCTTGCGCAGCATCTGGCGAACGATGACCTCGATGTGCTTGTCGTGAATCGGCACACCCTGCGACCGGTAGACATCCTGCACGCCACCGACGATGTGCTTCTGCACGGCGCGAACACCCTTGACGCGAAGAACTTCCTTCGGGTCGACGGCGCCGATGATGATCTGCGTGCCGAGCTCGACATGCTGGCCATCCTCGACGAGGAGAGTGGAGCGCTTGAGCACCGGGTAGGCAATCGGCTCATCGCCGTTGTCGGGGGTCAGGATGACCTTCCGGCTGCGGTCGGTGTCCTCGATGGTGATGCGACCGGCGGTATCGACGATCGGCGACGCACCCTTGGGGGTACGGGCCTCAAACAGTTCCTGCACACGAGGCAGACCCTGGGTGATGTCGTCGGCGGATGCCGATCCACCGGTGTGGAAGGTACGCATCGTGAGCTGGGTACCCGGTTCACCGATGGACTGTGCGGCGATGATACCGACGGCCTCACCGATGTCGACGAGTAGCCCGGTGGCGAGCGAGCGGCCGTAGCAGACCGCACACACTCCGACGGCCGACTCACAGGTCAGCACCGAGCGCACCTTGATGGTCTCGACACCGGCCTCGACCAGCTTGTCGATGAGCACGTCACCCACGTCGTCGCCGGCGTCAGCCACGATCTCACCCTTGGCGTTGACCGCCGGGGTGGCCAGGCTGCGAGCGTAGACCGCGTTTTCCACGTTGGGGTGGCGGACGAGATCGCCCATCGGGTTGACCTCGGCGATCGGCAGTTCCAGACCCTTGGTCGTGCCACAGTCGTCTTCGCGGATGATGACATCCTGCGAGACGTCCACGAGACGACGCGTGAGGTACCCGGAGTCGGCGGTACGCAGAGCCGTGTCGGCCAGACCCTTACGAGCACCGTGAGTAGCAATGAAGTACTCGGCGACGGACAGGCCTTCGCGGTAGCTCGAGATGATCGGGCGAGGAATGATCTCACCCTTCGGGTTGTTGACCAGGCCTCGCATACCGGCGATGTTCCGCACCTGCAGCCAGTTACCACGGGCACCGGAGGTGACCATGCGGTTGATGGTGTTGTCGGCCGGGAAGTTCTCCTGCATGGCCGCGGCAACGTCTTCGGTTGCCTTGGTCCAGATCTGGATGAGCTCCTGGCGACGCTCGAGGTCGGTCGTGAGACCCTTCTCGAACTGCGACTGCACCTTGGCGGCCTGCTTCTCATAGCCGGCAACGATCTGCGGCTTGTTCGGCGGGGTCAGGATGTCGCTGAGCGCCACGGTCACACCGGACCGGGTGGCCCAGTAAAAACCGGCGTCCTTGACGCGGTCAAGCGTCGCGGCGACTTCCACCTTCGGGTACCGTTCGGCGAGGTCGTTGACGATCGCCGAGAGGCTGCCCTTGTCGGCGACCTTTTCGAAGTACGGGTAGTCAACCGGCATGGCCTCGTTGAAGATCGCGCGGCCGAGCGTGGTGGTCACCAACACGGTTCCGACGGCCTGGCCGTTGACGAGTTCGACGCCTTCGGGCTGCGTGCCCTCTTCGAAGTACTTGTCGGCCAGACGGATGCGCACCTTGGCGTTCAGGTCGAGGCCCTGGTTCGCGTCCTTCTTCTGGTCGAAAGCGAGAATCGCCTCCGCGATCGAGGAGAACGCCCGGCCCTCGCCGATGACGCCTTCCTTGAGCGTGGTCAGGTGGTGCAGACCGATGATCATGTCCTGGGTGGGCAGGGTCACCGGGCGACCGTCAGACGGCTTCAGAATGTTGTTCGAGGCGAGCATCAGGATGCGCGCTTCGGCCTGGGCTTCCATCGACAGCGGCAGGTGAACTGCCATCTGGTCACCGTCGAAGTCGGCGTTGAACGCGGCACAGACGAGAGGGTGCAGCTGGATCGCCTTACCCTCCACGAGCTGAGGCTCGAACGCCTGGATGCCGAGGCGGTGAAGCGTCGGTGCCCGGTTCAGCAGCACGGGGCGCTCGCGGATGATCTCCTCGAGCACGTCCCAGACCTGCGGGCGTGAACGTTCGACCATGCGCTTGGCGGCCTTGATGTTCTGAGCGTGGCTCAGGTCGATCAGGCGCTTGATCACGAACGGCTTGAACAGCTCGAGTGCCATCTGCTTGGGCAGACCACACTGGTGCAGCTTGAGCTGCGGGCCGACGACGATGACCGAACGGCCGGAGTAGTCGACGCGCTTGCCGAGCAGGTTCTGACGGAAACGACCCTGCTTGCCCTTGAGCATGTCGCTCAGTGACTTGAGGGCGCGGTTACCGGTACCCGTGACGGGGCGGCCACGACGACCGTTGTCGAAGAGCGCGTCAACGGCCTCCTGCAGCATCCGCTTCTCGTTGTTCACAATGATCTCGGGGGCACCGAGGTCAAGCAGACGACGCAGGCGGTTGTTGCGGTTGATCACGCGACGGTAGAGGTCGTTGAGGTCGGAGGTCGCGAAGCGGCCACCGTCGAGCTGCACCATCGGGCGCAGTTCGGGCGGAATCACGGGGACGACGTCGAGCACCATCGCGGCCGGCGAGTTGCCGGTGATGATGAACGCGTTGACCACGCGGAGGCGCTTGATCGCACGGATCTTCTTCTGTCCCTTGCCCTCGGCGATCTGCAGGTGCAGGTTTTCGCTCTCGGTGACCAGGTCGAAGGCCAGCAAACGCTTCTTGATGGCTTCGGCGCCCATGTAGGCCTCGAAGTACATGCCGAAACGGTCCTGCAGCTCGTGGAAGACGGAGTCTTCGGGCTTTAGGTCGCCGACCTTGAGGGTGCGGAAGTCTTCCCACACGCGCTCGAGGTGAGCGATCTGCTCGTCGAGAGACTTGCGGACCTGGCTCATCTCCTTTTCGGCGGCGTCCTTGGTGCGCTTCTTCTGGTCGCTCTTGGCGCCTTCGGCCTCCAGTGCTGCGAGGTCGGTTTCCAGGCGCTGCAGACGGTCGGCGATGCGGGAATCGCGCTGGCCCTCGATGGTCTTGATCTCGAGGCGGAGCTCGTTCTCAAGGCCGGGCATGTCCTGGTGGCGGCCGTCTTCGTCAACCGTGATGACCATGTACGCGGCGAAGTAGATGACCTTTTCGAGGTCCTTCGGAGCCATGTCCAGCAGGTAGCCGAGACGCGAGGGGACACCCTTGAAGTACCAGATGTGGGTGACCGGGGCGGCGAGCTCGATGTGACCCATGCGCTCACGGCGCACCGACGACTTCGTGACCTCGACGCCGCAGCGCTCGCAGACGATGCCTTTGAAGCGCACTCGCTTGTACTTGCCGCATGAGCATTCCCAGTCCCTGGACGGGCCGAAGATCTGCTCGCCGAACAGGCCGTCTTTTTCCGGCTTGAGCGTGCGGTAGTTGATGGTTTCGGGCTTCTTGACCTCACCGTGAGACCAGCGACGGATGTCGTCGGCGGTCGCAAGGCCAATGCGAAGCTCGTCAAATGTGGTTACGTCGAGCAATTTCTCTCCTTGGAAAGTATTCGAAGTGTTCGTCATCGGCCGGGCCTAGATGTCGTCGATCGAAGACGACTCAAACCGGGTGGAAATGTTGATGCCGAGCTCTTCCGCAGCGCGGAACACCTCGTCATCCGTGTCGCGCAGGCTGACGGCGGTACCGTCGCTCGACAGCACCTCGACGTTCAGGCACAGCGACTGCATTTCCTTGATCAGAACCTTGAAGCTCTCGGGGATACCCGGCTCCTGAATGTTCTCGCCCTTGACGATGGCCTCGTAGACCTTCACCCGGCCGAGGATGTCATCGCTCTTGATGGTCAGGAGTTCCTGCAGGGCATAAGCGGCTCCGTATGCTTCGAGCGCCCACACCTCCATCTCACCGAAACGCTGTCCGCCGAACTGCGCCTTACCACCCAGCGGCTGCTGCGTGATCATGGAGTAGGGGCCGGTGGAACGGGCGTGGATCTTGTCATCGACAAGGTGGTGCAGCTTCAGGATGTACATGTAGCCCACGGAAACCGGGTTGGGGAACGGCTCGCCGGAGCGGCCGTCGAACAACTGGGTCTTACCGGTGCGGTCAATCAGGCGGTCGCCGTCACGAGTCGGGGTCGTCGAGTCGAGGAGACCCTCGATCTCGACCTCAAGCGCGCCGTCGAATACCGGGGTCGCGACCTTGGTGTTCGGAGCTGCGCTGTGCGCGGCCTCGGGCAGACGGCCGGCCCACTTGGGCTTGCCTTCCACCTGCCAGCCCTGCTTGGCGATCCAGCCCAGGTGGGTTTCCAGGACCTGACCGAAGTTCATGCGGCCCGGGATGCCCAGCGGGTTGAGGATGATATCGACCGGGGTTCCGTCGGCGAGGAACGGCATGTCCTCGATCGGCAGGATGCGGGAGATGACACCCTTGTTGCCGTGACGGCCGGCGAGCTTGTCACCCTCGGTGATCTTGCGCTTCTGCGCGATGAAGACCGCGACGCGCTGGTTGACGCCCGAGCCGAGCTCGTCGTCGCCGTCCTGCGAGTCAAAGACCTTGACACCGATGATGGTGCCGCGCTCACCGTGGGGAACCTTGAGGCTCGTGTCGCGAACTTCGCGGCTCTTCTCGTTGAAGATGGCACGCAGCAGGCGCTCCTCGGCGGACAGCTCGGTCTCGCCCTTGGGCGTGACCTTGCCGACGAGGATGTCGCCGGGGCGAACCTCGGCACCGATCCGGATGATGCCGCGTTCGTCGAGGTCGGCGAGCAGATCAGGCGACACGTTGGGCAGATCGCGAGTGATCTCTTCCTTGCCCAGCTTGGTGTCGCGAGCGTCAACCTCGTATTCCTCGATGTGAATCGACGAGAGGGTGTCGTCCTTGACCAGGTTCTGGCTCAGGATGATCGCGTCCTCGAAGTTGTAGCCTTCCCACGGCATGAACGCGACGAGCAGGTTCTTGCCGAGAGCGAGTTCTCCGTTTTCGGTGGCGGGGCCATCGGCGATGACTTCGCCGACTTCGATCCGCTCGCCGGCCTGCACGATGACGCGGTGGTTGTAGCTGGTGCCTTGGTTGGAGCGCGCGAACTTGCGCAGGTAGTACTCCTGCGTGCCACCCTCGTCGAGCTGGATGGTGACGACATCGGCCGAAACCTCCATCACCACGCCGGCCTTGTCGGCGGTGAGCACGTCACCGGCGTCGATGGCCGCAAAGACCTCCATGCCGGTACCGACGAGCGGGCTCTCGCTCATCAGGAGCGGGACGGCCTGACGCTGCATGTTGGCACCCATGAGGGCGCGGTTCGCATCGTCGTGCTCGAGGAACGGGATGAGCGAGGTGGCGACGGACACCATCTGGCGAGGCGAAACATCCATGTAGCCAATGTCTTCCGCGGGGAAGAGGTCGACCTCTCCACCCTTCTTGCGGGCGAGAACACGGGCGTCGGCGAAGTGCCAGTCCTTGGTGAGCGGGGCGTTCGCCTGGGCGACGATGAACTCGTCTTCTTCGCTGGCGGTGAGGTAGTCGATCTGGTCGTTCATGACCTTGCCATCGACGACGCGGCGGTACGGGGTCTCAATGAAACCGAAGGCGTTGATCCGTGCGAACGAGGCGAGCGAACCGATCAGGCCGATGTTCGGGCCTTCCGGGGTTTCGATGGGGCACATGCGGCCGTAGTGCGAGGGGTGAACGTCTCGCACCTCGACGCCGGCACGGTCACGGGACAGACCACCCGGACCCAGCGCGGACAGGCGACGCTTGTGCGTCAGTCCGGCGAGCGGGTTGTTCTGGTCCATGAACTGCGACAGCTGGCTGGTACCGAAGAACTCCTTGATCGCGGCGACGACGGGGCGCACGTTGATCAGGGTCTGCGGGGTGATCGCTTCGATGTCCTGCGTGGTCATTCGCTCGCGAACGACGCGCTCCATGCGGGACAGGCCGGTGCGCACCTGGTTCTGGATGAGCTCGCCGACGGCACGGATGCGACGGTTGCCGAAGTGGTCGATGTCGTCGATGTCGATGCGGATGTCGGTCTGCTTGCCGTCGCGGACTCCGGCGATCGTGGTCTGGTTGTCGTGCAGCGCAACCAGATACTTGATCGTGGCCAGGATGTCCTTGAGCGTCAGCACGGAGTCGCTGAGCGGCGCTTCGAGTCCGAGCTTGCGGTTGATCTTGTAACGACCGACCTTGGCCAGGTCGTAGCGCTTGGAGTTGAAGAAGAAGTTGTCGAGGAGCGCACGCGCGGCCTCGGCGGCAACCTGCTCGCCCGGACGCAGTTTGCGGTAGATGTCCTTGAGGGCTTCTTCCTTGGTGAGGATGTTGTCCTTCTCCAGGGTGAGCTCGATCGACGCAAAGCCCTTGAACTCCTCGAGGATCTCTTCGCTCGTGAGGCCGAGGGCCTTGAGGAAGACGGTGACGGACTGCTTGCGCTTGCGGTCGATGCGAACGCCGACCTGGTCGCGCTTGTCGATCTCGAATTCGAGCCAGGCACCGCGGCTCGGGATGACGCGAGCGGAGTAGATGTCCTTGTCGGACGTCTTCTCCTGCTGGCGGTCGAAGTAAACGCCCGGGGAGCGGACCAGCTGTGATACGACGACACGCTCCGTGCCGTTGATCACGAAGGTGCCCTTGGGGGTCATCAGCGGGAAGTCACCCATGAACACGGTCTGGGTCTTGATCTCACCGGTGAGGTGGTTCATGAACTCAGCGTTCACATAGAGAGGTGCGGAGTAGGTCTTACCCTTTTCCTTGCACTCGTCAATGGTGTACTTCTCCGGCTCGAGCTCCGGGTTGGTGAACGACAGCTGCATCGTTTCGCCGAGGTCCTCGATGGGTGAGATCTCTTCGAAGATCTCGTCGAGCCCGGTGCGAGTCGGCAGGTCCTGTCGACCGGCCGCCTGGCCTTCTGCGACACGCTGTTTCCAGTTGTCGTTACCGACGAGCCAATCGAAGCTCTCGGTCTGCAAAGCAAGCAGATCCGGAACAGTCAGATTGTCGGTGATCTTCGCGAACGAAAGACGGCCAGCGGCGCGTCCGTTCTTGGGTGAGTTGGTGGTTGCGTTGCGCGCAGCAGCCAAGGAAATAACCTCCGTGGACCCCGTCAGGTCTAGTCACTGTTAGTAAGGAATACCGAGTACGAACTCCTCAGACCCTCGAGTTCTGAAATTCCGGTGTTCTGAAATCCTGGAACGAGGTATGCGTCAAGGTGGCTTGAGCACGCAAAGCCGACCGCAATATGAAGGCAGAGTTTAGTCTGGGAGCGCAAAGAATAACTATATGCCGGTTAGCTCACCGTGTCCACTCAATTCTTGACGTGCCATAAATTCTCAGGTATAACCCGGTTTCGGGCCGCTCCGGTTCAGACTGCGGAGGGCGCAGACTTGAGGGATGAGCAGGCCTGTAGCGCAACATCCGTCGATCACCTTGAAACTGAGCGGCCACCATGCGGTCATCGAGCCCGACCGATTCACCCCGGGCAGCTTCAACCTGATCGTGGACGGCACGCCGCAGTCGAACGTGAACCTGGACGATCCGGGCGAGCTGTTCTTCGAATACGTGCAGCGGATCGGTCACGTGATCGACCTGATCGGCGAGGTGGGCGAGCCGATCACCGCCGTGCACCTCGGCGCCGGCGCGCTGACCCTCCCCCGATACGTGGAGGCGACCCGGCCGGGCTCCCGCCAGCAGGTCGTGGAGCTGGAGAGCGACCTGATCGATTTTGTTCGCGGTGAGCTGCCCTGGGACAAGCGGGCGCAGCTGCGCGTGCGGCACGGTGATGCCCGCGAGGTGCTGGCCAAGCTGCCGGCCGGGCTGCACGGCGCGGTGGACCTCGTCGTCGTCGACATCTTCTCCGGGGCCCGCACCCCGGCCCACGTGACCAGCCGCGAGTTCTACGAGTTGGCCGCTCCCCTTCTGTCGCCGCGCGGGGTGCTCGTCGTGAACGTCGCCGACGGGCCCGGTCTGCCGTTCGCCCGCTCACAGGCCGCGACGCTGTCAGCCGTCTTCGGACACGTGCTCGCCCTCGCGGAGACCCAGGTGCTCAAGGGGCGCCGGTTCGGCAATATCGTCTTCGTTGCCGCGCACACCCCCATCGACACGAGCTGGGTGTCGCGGCTGCTGGCGGGCGGGCCGCATCCGTCGAAAGTGGTCGAGGGTGCTGAGCTCACGCACTTCATGGCGACCGCGATGGTGACGACGGATGTGACGGCCACCCCGTCCCCGCTGCCCGGCCGCACGGTGTTCCAACTCGGCAGCTGAGCCGCGGTTACGCCGGGGGCCGCGCGCCGGGGGTCACGCGCCGGGCGTCGCGCGCCGGGGGTCGCGCGCCGGGTGATGTGTGGCCAACTCAGGAGATCCGGGGCCAAGGTGCTGCGGGCATCCGTGTTCATGCGGCTTTATGTACTCACGCGCTGGGATCTCCTGAGTTGGCCACGTGTGCGGCTCGCGGCGGGGCGACGAGGGCGACGGATGCCGGCAGCTCGGGGCAGATGGCGGCGGATGCCGGTGGATCGGGCCGGATCGGGGACCGGCCCGGCCCGGCCCGGCTACGCTGGTTGGGTCCACGTTTACTCCGCGGCATGTGCCGCCTTCGCCTCAGGACCACACCCTGCCCATCATCATTGGCTACGACGCCGTCACCCTGCGTGAGAAAGTCGACCTCTCTGCTGCTGAGCTGCGCCTCGAAGAACTCGGCGAGCTTCGCAGTCTGTCCGCCCTCAACGAGAAGGTCGTGCTCTTGCGGCTGACCGGACGCCTGGACGAGGCCTGGGACATGGCGAACACTGCGCTGCGCCAGTCCCGGTTCACCGGGTCGCGGGAAGAACTCGCGTTCAGTCGCATCCGTCGCGCCCAGGTGCAGCAGTATCGAGGCAAGCTCGACGAGGCGGTGACCGAGCTGACCCATTGTGTGCTCGAGTCCGAGACGCACGAGTGGGGCGCCGTCGCGGCGTTCGCCCGGGAAAGCCGCGGCAAGGTTCACTTCGAACAGGGCGACCTCGACGCCGCCCTGGCAGACTTCACGGCCTCGGTGACGCTGCGGGAGCAGGCCGGCGCCACGCCCGCCCTCCTCGAGAGCGCGCTCGTAGCCGTTGCGGTCGTCGAGTCCTTCATTGCCGAGCGGCGACAGACCCGCCTACAGCAGTAGCACTTCGGTGCCGCGGGGTGCCGGCCGGCCTGCGATTGACCGGCCGGCTGCATCCGGACATCGATTTGCAGGAGTTATGCACGGAAGGGGCCACTCACCTCGAAGCAGGAATTCGGGGCATGCTGGACACAGCGCCGGCGAGCGTGCCGGTGCGAAGGAGGTTGCAGATGAGCGGGCGGATGCCACCACGCAGCGGCGCGGCCGGGGTGCTGGCCCTGGGCGCGCTCCTGCTGCTCAGCGCGTGCACGGCGACCGCGCCCGGACCCGCGGCAGAGACCTCTACCCCCGCCCGGCCGGTTCCGTCCGACACCGTTGCACCCGGTCCGACCGGCACCGCCGGGCCATCGGTGCGGCCGGTCGACGCCCCGGTCGTGGTCGCATCCGGGCTGGATGCCCCCTGGTCGATCCTGCGCCTGCCGAACGACGGCACCCTGATCAGCGAACGCGACACGACCCTCATGCGCGAACTCCTGCCCGACGGCAGCCTGCGCGACGCCGGCCGGGTCGCCGAGGCGAGCCCGGGCGGTGAAGGCGGGCTGCTCGGCCTCGCCGCACTGGCCGACCCGGCCGCACCGGGCGGAACCGGGTGGGTCTACGCCTACTTCACGTCCGCCGACGACAACAAGATCGTACGGATGCCGCTGCTCGGCACGGTCGGAAGCCACACCCTCGGCGCATCCGAACCGGTGCAGGGCGGCATCCCGAAGGCCGGTAACCACAACGGCGGTCGGCTCGGTTTCGGCCCGGACGGCCTGCTCTACGCCACGGTCGGCGACGCCGGGAACCCCGAGAACGCCCAGGACCTGGGTTCCCTCGGCGGCAAGATCTTGCGGATGACGCCGACCGGCGCCGTGCCGGACGACAACCCGTTCGGCACGCTCGTCTACTCCTACGGCCACCGCAACCCGCAGGGGATCGCCTGGGACTCCAGCGGCCGACTCTGGGCCAGCGAGTTCGGACAGAACACCTGGGACGAGCTCAACCTCATCACCCCGGGCGGCAACTACGGCTGGCCGATCGTCGAGGGCCGGGGACAGAGCGCGGACTCCGGCTACCTCGACCCGGAGCAGCAGTGGCCCACCAGTGAGGCCAGCCCGAGCGGGCTCGCCATCGTGAACGACACCATCTTCATGGCGGCCCTGCGCGGCGAGCGGCTGTGGCGCATCGATCCCTCCACAGGCGAGGTCGATGACTGGTTCGGGAACAGCTTCGGGCGGCTGCGCGATGTGGTGTCGGGGCCCGATGGCACACTGTGGTTCGTGAGCAATAATACGGATGGCCGCGGCACCCCTTCCTCCGGCGACGACCGGCTTTACCAGGTGGCGGTGGCACCCTGATGGCCGACCTCGACCGGGTGCGGCACTGGGCGGACGCGTTGATCACGCTGCACCTCGATCCCAGCTGGACCTTCGCCTTCGACAACGCGAAGAAGCGAGCGGGGCTCTGCAACTTCACCGTGCGGCGCATCACCGTGTCCCGCTACCTGGCGGCGCGCTACGAAGACGATGACGTGCACCAGATCCTGCTGCACGAGGTCGCGCACGCTCTGGCCGGACCGCGCGCCGGCCACGGGCCGAAGTGGAAGGTGATCGCGCGGAACCTCGGCTATGACGGCAAGAGCACGCACGACGGCGAGATCGCCGACGAGCTCGCGCCGTGGGTCGGCACCTGCCCGGCCGGCCACGCGCACTACCGTTACCGACAACCCACCCGGGCGTTCGCCTGCGGGCTGTGCGTGCGCGGATTCGACAAGCGGTTCCTGATCCGGTGGACACGGCGCGAGATCACGGCCGCCGCCCGGCGACAGGCTGCGGGGGCGGCGAAGCCCTAGCTCTGCCCTGTGGTCTCAACAGGCTCGACCACCGATTACTCGGGCCGGCCGTCCGGCCAGGAGCGGGCTACTCGGAGACCTGGATTTCTTTCCAGAAGGCGACGTAGTTGCTGTAGTCCTGGCCGACCCGGTCGAAGGAGGCCGAGGGCGGAGTCGGGTAACTGAAGGCGCGATCCTGCAGCAGAGCCTCGCCGTCCTTGACGCTGAAGTACTGGCACGCGCCCTTCCAGGAGCAGGTGTACTGCGTGGGGCTCTCGACGAGGAACTCGGAGTTCACGCTCGCCGGTGGGAAGTACCAGTTGCCCTCGATCTTGAGGAGATCTGCCTGCGGTGCTTCGGCGATGACGGTGCCGTTGAGTACTGCCTTCATGGGAGTTGCTCCTTCAGTGAGATTCAAACAGTGAGGATGAAACGAGGGGTTCGGCTCAGAGGCCGCTTCAGGTGCAACCTCAGCCCGGAAAGGCGAATTCCCACAGTCGGGAGATTCCCGGGGAGCGCGCCGGGGCATCCGTCGCCGGGGCCTGCGTCGCCGGGGCCTGCGTTGCCGGGGCCTCGAGACCTACCGCAGCCTGCACCTCGGCCGACCGCCCCTCGGCGACGAGCGCCTGGGCGGTTTCGGACGCGGTGACCAGGTGCCGCACGGCCCGCGCGAGACCCGCGAATCCCGCGGCGGCCGCGGCCGCCTCCGGCGAGCAGTGGTCGATGCCGCGGGCGGCGAGGGCGTCGATCACGGCGCCGGCGGCGAGGAAGTCCTCCACCGCGAACCGGGGGGCGCCGCCATGGCGTTGCTCGCCCACGGCGATCACGGCCACGGAGAACCGGTCTCCCTTCTCCGCCTGGCGGGCGAGCACCCATTCGGCCACGCTCGCGCGATTGGCGAGGCTCGCGGCGATGACCTGGTGCTCGTGCAGGGCAGTCGGGAGAACGATCTCGGAGCCGGGCGACGGCAAAGCGTCGGCCAGGATGACCACGTCGGCCTCGGCGGCCAGAGCCTGGAACCCGGCCAGGCCGACATCGAAACGGACCTGGTACTTCTGTTGGGGCGCGTCTTTGTTCACGCCCCAAGGGTAGCGGCGGCGCTACCGGACGTCGAAGCGGGCGAGCGCGTCGGCATCCGTGGCATGGGTCATCGCGCTGCGCGCGGTGTCCAATGCGGACACCGGGTCGGCCTCCGAAGCCGCCAGGCTCAGCTTGCGTTCGGCCTCCGCGAGGCGGGTGCGCGCCACAGCGCCCACGCGGCCGGGATGCGCGGTGATGAAGTCGCGGGTCACGGTGATCTGGCTGCGCGCGGCCAACAGAGCGCCGGTCAGCGCGCCACGGGCGTTGTCGAGCCGCAACTGGCGGTTGCGGGCCTCGGAACGGATCAGGTCGAGACCGTCCATTGCCGTGCGCAGTCGGGACTGGTCAGCGGCAGGGTCGCTCAAGCGCGACGGCTGCCGCAGCTCGCCGACCACCCGGTCGGCCTCCGCAATAACGCGGTTCAGTTCGCCGCGGGCCGTGGTCTCCTCGTGGGTGTCGCGCAGCGCGCGCACCTCGGCCAGCTCGGCGTCCGCCGCGTCGAGCGCTCGGGCGAGGGAGGCGAATCCGACGTGCAACTGGTCTTCGCCCTGTTCGATCGCGTCGAGCAGGGTGCCGGCGCGGTGCAGGGCCTGCTCGGCCGCGAGCAACCGGTCACCCACGGGGTCGGTGGCTTCGCGGGAGAGACGGGCGGCCGCGGCATCCGCTGCCCGGCGGGCGTCATCGACGGCCTCTTCGGCGCGGGCGACGTTGCCGCTGATCGGGGCCAGGGCGTGCGCGGCATACGTGCGGCTGAGCCGGGAGAGGCTGGCGGTGCCGGCCGCGACGCGGTCGGCGACGCGGTCGAGGCGACGACGCAATTTCTCAAGCAGCAGCGGGGCATCCCGTTCGACGCCGCGCCGGGAGTCGAAAGTGCGGGTCTCCGCGCCGAGGCGCTTGACGGCCTCGTCGGCGAGCACGATGATCTCCTCGGTCCAGCGGCGACGCTCACCCTCGGAGTCGGGCACGCTGTCGTCGAGCTTCTGCTGCAGCAGGAACGCGTCACGCACCTGCCGCCGGGAGGCGTCGAGCACGGCGGCGAAGTCGCTGGTGGCGTTCTCCCCGAACTGGGCGACCGCGAAACCGAGCTCGTCGGTGGCGACCTCGATCAGGTCATCCGCACGCACGAGGGCGATTGCGGCGGCTCGGGTGCGCTCCGCGGCCAGAGCGAGGTCGACGCGCGCGCGCGCGCGGACCCGGCGCCGCATGATCATCACGATCACCACGACGACCGCTGCCGCCCCACCGAAAACGACGGCCGAGGGCACCCACCAGAACTCGCCAGTCATGCCTTCAGTGTACCGAACGGATGCGCCTCACCCCGGCGCCGCACCCGGCGGCACGTCCTCGAAAATCGCCGATCCCACCCACAATCGCCGCGGAAACGGGTCGCCTCGGCATCATCGGCGAAGAACGGCTGGTACCAGCGCTACTCCCGGCGCATCTGCCGCCGGATCACCTCGAAGTCGTGCCGGGAGATCTCGAGCAGCCCCCGGCGCAGCTGGTAGCCCCAGTCGGGGTTGCTGCGGGTGAACTCGAGCACCGACAGGAGCGGGCGAATGGAGGCGGCCACGACATCCGTTTCGTAATCGATGTGACGTCGCCACGGGCGGTACGAGCTCGGGGCGGCGGACTCGCCTTGATGCACGATTCCGGGGGCGATGCGACCGATCGCGGTGAACTCGCGCAGCGTGTCGCCGTCGATGTCCGTCTTCGGGGAATAGTAGACCACCCCGTCGGACTCGCCCATCTGCTCGAGCGCCACCCGGGCCCCGTGGCTGGCCTGCACGAGCCCCACCGCGACGGCGCGCAGCACGTGTTCGCGTGAGGCAACGCCCAGCCAGTATCGAATTGCCACCCTCTTAGTTGTACTGCATGCCCCAGCACCACAGACTGGGGTCATGCGTGTTCTTCTGAAAGAGATCCTCGACTGCTCCCCCGATGCCGCCTGGCGCGCCCTGCGGAGTCCTGCCGTGTTCCGCGAGGTAAGTTCGCCCGTGGTGAGCGTCGAATCGCTCGAGATGGATGGCTTCCCCACCATCTGGGAGCCGGGTGAGCATCCGGTCAGCTTGACTGCGCTCGGCCTGGTGCCGATGGGCGACCAGGTGATCCGCCTGACCATGGCGACCACCCGGAAGGATGGCGTGCGCATCCTGCGTGACACCGGCCGCGGGGTATCGGGGCCGCTCGCCTCGGTCACCCTCTGGGACCACCGGATGGCCGTGTCTCCCGACCCGGCCGGCACCGGCAAGACGCTTTTTCGAGACCAGCTGATCTTCCGCACCGGCGCGCTCACCCTGGCCAGCTGGCCCGTTTTCTGGGCGCTCTGGCAGTGGCGGCTGCACCAGCTCAAGCGCCTCGCGCCGAACTGGAGCCTCAACCTCGGCGTCGATGAGTCCGGCGCGAGCTCGTGAGCACCACCCTCGGCGCCCTGCAGGTGGCCGACTGGCGTCGGCGCGTGTTCGGGCTGTACGGCGGCGTGCGCCAGCTCAGCGCGCACGACCCGGCCGCCGGCCACGAACTGTGGCGGAGCGGCAGGGACGACCTGTTCGGCGGGCATTCGGCGTCGCCGTTGATGCCCGACGACCGGGCCGGCTTCACCGGGCTGCCGGTCGCCGCCTACGACCCCGACTGGCGGTTCGAGGCCGAGGTGCACCGCGCGGAACATCCGATGCGCATCTCGGTTGACACCGGCACCGACGGGAAGGTGCAGTTCGACCTCGTCGGCACCGTGCGTTTGCCCTACCTGGGACCAATCGACCTGTGGCGGCTCTCCAGCTACGGCGGCGGGCTCTTTCTGCCTGTGCGCGACGGTCTGGCCGGCAAGCCCGGCGGAACCTACGGCGGCGGTCGCTACCTGCTCGACACGGTCAAGGGCGCCGACCTGGGCGCCGGGGCCGACGACGACAGCGTCATCCTCGACTTCAACTTCGCCTACAACCCGTCCTGCGCGTACGACCCGATGTGGGCCTGTCCGCTGCCCCAGGCCGGCAATACCGTGGCCGCGGAGGTGCCCGTCGGCGAGCTGACCCCCGGTGCGGAGCGCCACCCCACGGCTCCCGTCGGGCGGGCGTTCGACCCTAGGGCTTGACAGCATCCGCTAAGATAGAAGCTTGCGGGTGCGTAGTTGTGCTCGCTGCGTCGTAGAACGCCTCTTCTTATTGCGGCAGCCCACCAGGGCCGGCCCGATTTTTCGAATTAAACCTTCTTACGGCGAACGGATGTGCCCATCGGCACCTTCGCCATGTGAAACCTCTGAGGCTCCGAGTTGCCGCCCGTGCGGAACGGATGCCCGAGGAATCTGATGCCCGAAAGGCACCATTTTGTCTGAAACTTCCTTTAGTGCGCTTGGCGTGCCGGCCCCTCTCGTTGCCATCCTGACCGAGCAGGGCATCGACAGCCCGTTCCCGATCCAGGTGGACACGCTGCCCGACACCCTCAACGGCCGCGACGTGCTCGGCCGCGGCAAGACCGGCTCCGGCAAGACCCTCGCGTTCGCACTGCCCATGGTGTCACGCCTCGGCGGCAAGCTCGCCGGCGGCCGACGTCGTCCGGGCCGCCCGCTCGGCCTCATCCTCGCCCCGACCCGCGAGCTGGCCACGCAGATCACCAACGCGCTCACGCCGCTGGCCGAGGCGTACGGCCTCAACACAACCACGATCTTCGGTGGCGTCTCGCAGGGCCGCCAGGTTTCCGCACTCAAGGCCGGCGTCGACATCGTCGTGGCCTGCCCGGGTCGCCTCGAGGACCTCATGAAGCAGGGCTTCATCAGCCTGGACGCCGTCGAGATCACCGTGCTCGACGAGGCTGACCACATGGCGGACCTGGGCTTCCTGCCCGTCGTCACGCGCATCATGGACAAGACGCCCAGCAGCGGCCAGCGCCTGCTGTTCTCGGCCACGCTCGACAACGGGGTGGACAAGATCGTGCGCCGTTTCCTGCACAACGAGGTCATGCACTCGGTCGACGAGGCCAACAGCCACGTCTCCGCGATGACGCACCACGTCTTCGAGATCGACGGCGTCGAATCGAAGAAGGCGCTCGTCGAGAAGCTCGCGAGCGGTTCCGGCCGCCGCATCCTCTTCATGCGCACCAAGCACCAGGCCAAGAAGCTCGCCAAGTCGCTCACCGACGCCGGGATCCCCTCCGTCGACCTGCACGGCAACCTTTCACAGGTGGCCCGTGACCGCAACCTCGCCGCGTTCAGCGCCGGCGACGTGAAGGTTCTCGTCGCCACGGATGTCGCCGCCCGCGGCGTGCACGTCGACGACATCGAACTCGTCATCCACGTCGACCCGCCGGCCGAGCACAAGGCGTACCTGCACCGCTCGGGCCGGACCGCCCGCGCCGGCAGCGCCGGCGACGTCGTGACTCTGGTTCTTCCCGAACAGCGCCGCGACACCGACGCGCTGCTGCGCAAGGCCGCCATCAAGGTGACCCCGCAGCGCGTGACCGCGTCCTCCCCCGCCGTGGACGCCCTCGTCGGCGACGTCGCAGCGTACGTCAAGCCGCTCCCCCGCGTGGAGCAGCCGCACGGCCAGTCCCAGGGCGGCCGCTCGCAGGGCGCCAATGCCCAGCGCAAGCGCGTCAACCGCGATGAGCGCGACTCCGGCGCCCGCGCCGGTGGAGCACGTGGCAACCGCGGACACCGCGGCAGCGACGCAGTGGCACCCGCCGGCGGAGCGCGCCAGGAGCGCTCGGGCCGCCCCGCGGCATCCGGTCGCAGCCAGGGATCGGGCAACGCCCAGAGCCGTCCGGCCCAGGGTGGTCGCTCCGGCGGCCTCCAGGTCGGGGGCCTCGTGCGCGGCGCCGGTGCCACCGGCGGCGCTCGTCGCTCGGCCCCGCGCCGCGCGCAGGGCTAGTCGCTCGGTAGCATCTGCACGTTAGTTCCACTGTGAACGGGCCGGCCTCTCCCGAGGCCGGCCCGTTCTGCGTTGTGGCCAACTCAGGAGAAACATGCCCGTGACGGATGCTCGGCCCCGGAATCACGTGGCGCCGCACCATGGCGCCACCGGATCTCAGGAGTTAGCCACTTGTTATCCGACTCATCGGCGAGGTCTGGAGCCGCCGTAGACCGGGAAGTCGCGGGTCGGACGGGAGCCGTCGGCGCAGCGACCACGGGCAGAACCCGGCAGCGTCAATCGGGTGCCTGCGGCTGAGCTAGTCTCGGGTCATGGCCACCACAGCAGTACTTCGTCCCGTCGCAGAAGCGGATGCCGACAGCCTCGGCCGCGTGCATGCCACCTGCTGGCACGAAACCTACGACCAGTTGCTCAGCGAGGCCGCCCTCGAGCAGCTGCAGCCCGCACGCCTGGCCGCCATGTGGCGCCGGTTCAGCGCCCAGGGACCGAACCACCGCCAGGTTGCGGCCCTCGTCGACGGCGAGATCGTCGGATTCGCCGGCAGCGGGCCGTCCCGCGACGCCGACAAGCCGGCCCCGATGGAGCTCTACTTCATCTACCTGCTCGACGCCTACCACGGCACCGGCATCGGCCAGCAGCTCTTCGACGCGGTCGTCGACGAGGGCCCGTCCTACCTGTGGGTCGCCGAAAACAACCCCCGCGCGCACTCGTTCTACAAGCGCAACGGCTACGCCCCCGACGGCCACGAGCAGGATCAGGAAGTGCTCGGCGAACAGCTCCACGAAGTGCGCCTGGTGCGACCGCGCTCGCTCGCACGTCGTCTGTCACTCGTCACGACCGAGTAGCTCGCAGCGGCGGCCCGCAGGATCGGGCCGCCATCAGGCGGCTTAACGCAGCTCGCCGACCGAGGCGAGCGCCATGCGCAGCAGCGCCCCGCGCCCGCCCTCCATCTCGGCTGCCACCGCGTCGGAGGCAGCCTCCTTGGGGGTCATCCAGGTCAGTTCGAGGGCGTCCTGGCGCGGGTCGCAGGTGCCGGTGACGGGAACGACGTAGGCCATCGAAACGGCGTGCTGGCGGTCATCCGTGAACGCGGTGATGCCCGGCATCGGGAAGTATTCGGCCACCGTGAACGGCACCGGGCTCATCGGCAGCTGCGGGAAGGCCATCGGGCCGAGATCCTTCTCGAGATGCCGGAAGAGGGCGTCGCGCAGGGTCTCGCCGTAGAGCACGCGGCCGGACACGAGCATCCGAGTCATCTCGCCGGTCGACCGGGCGCGCAGGAGCACGCCGACCTCCACGACCTGGCCGAGGCCGTCGACGCGCACGGGCACCGCCTCGATGTAAAGGATCGGAAGTCGGCGCCGCACTTCGGCCAGCTCGACGTCGCTCAGCCAGCCCGGGTTGGTGTGGGGCGGCCCCGCGCCCTCGGGGCCAGGCGTCCAGTCCGGATCGGGGTCAGGGGTGCGCACGCTCATGAGGCTATTCTGTCGTACCCTGCGCCCGGATACGCCATGGGCACCCCGCTGCGGGTCGGACGGAACGGGCGCGGTCCGGCGCGCGTGCGGCGACGGTCTACGCATGGTGAGGCAGAGAACTGCGGCGGCGCGCCACGACCGCGCGCTCGGCGCCTTCACCGGCTGGCGCTCGGCGATGCACTCGGGATGCCGACGCAGGACCTGTCCCGGGCTTAGATCGAGGCCGACTACGGCGCCAGTGAGGGGTTTCGGGACCCCGGACCGCACCAGCCGATCGCCGTCGGGATGCCCGCCGGGTCGATCACGGATGACGCGGAGCAGGCCAGTCTGCTGGCCCGCTCCTGATCGATTGTCACGGCCAGGGCGACCCCGGCGTCTTCGCGAAGCGGCTTCTCGACTAAGTGGAACGGGCGCGGGCGCGCGGCTCCCTCGATCTGCTCGGACCCTCGACGACGACGCTTGAGCGCCTGCGATCCGGCGTGTCATCCCTCGAGTCCGGGCGCTTCGGCACGACCAACGGCGCGGCCATGCGCATCACCCCCGTGGGGATCTCCTTCGGCCTTGCTCCCCTCGCCGGGTTCATCGACCGGGTGGCCCGGGCCGGCGCAGTCACCCACAACACCGGACTCGGGTTCGCCGGCCGTCTCTGGTGGGCGACCGGCCACCTCGCGGGCCTCACTCCGGCGGCGCGGGGCGAGGCGGCGGACCAGCTGATCGGGACATCCGTCGCCGGTCGAGCAGGTGGCGACGGATGCTCGGGCCGGCCAGGGCAGGCCAGGCGGGGCGAGTGAGGTGAGGCTGACTCAGGAGAAACGGGTGGCTGGCGCGGTCGCCCCGCGAAACGACGCCGTAACATGCGGAACTCTGCGGGGGCGCGCCCGCCGCTGCCGGAATCTCCTGAGTTGGCCACGGGGTGCCCGCGGATGCCGCCGCCACGTGGGGAAGTGCCGGCCGGTGGTGTGCATGGCTCCTGCAATTCGGCGGAGCGGTGGCACGGTTCCCGGAAGTACGGGCATCTTTCCGGCTTCTCGCAGCGGATCGCCGGAGTTCTGCATGGGGTACGACGGATGCCGACCGATTTTGCCGCGTCCCCGGGAGTGGAAAGATTGACCCGTCGGCGTTTCCCGGTGTCGACCTCGAACAGGAGGACCACCATGGGCCCGAACGACACCAATCCCGGCGGCGACGCCTCCACCGGGAGCGACGACACCACCGAGAGCAGCACCACCGGCGCCGCCGCCGCGTGCGCCGAGCCCATCGACCCGGATGCCGTGCTGTGGAGCGCGTCTGGCGCCGACCGTGCCGGGCGACCGCTTCTGCTGATTCTGCATGGCTACGGTTCGCACGAGGGGGATCTCTTCTCGCTGGCGCCGCACCTGCCGCTGCATCCGGTGATCGCCGCGCTGCGCGCCCCGCTCCCGACCGGTCCGGGCTGGGCCTGGTTCCCGATCGGGGCCGCCGGCGCCAAGGTCAACCCGGGCTCGCCGAGCGCCGACGCACTGGATGCTGCCGCCGCCGGGGTGCTCGAATGGCTGGACGGCCTTCCCGAGCAGCCCGCGTCCGTCGGACTACTCGGCTTCTCGCAGGGCGGGGCTATGGCGCTGCAGCTGCTACGGCAGGCACCCGACCGGTTCGCGTTCGCGGTGCAGCTGTCCGGTTTCGTGGGGCGCAGCGAGCACACCGGTGACGAGCGCCTGCGTGAGCGGCGCCTGCCGGTCTTCTGGGGTCGCGGCACGGCCGACCCGGTCATCCCGCAGGATGCCGTCGACCGCACCCGGGCCTGGCTTCCCGAACACTCCACACTTACCGAGCGCATCTACGAGGGCATGGGCCATTCCATTTCGCAAGCCGAACTGGGCGAGATCGTCACGTTCCTGCGCGCGCAGTACGACGCCTAGGAGGCCCGACACCCGACACAGCAGCGTCTCCCGCCCCGAACGAATTCGACGGAGATTTTGGCCCGAGTTGGCCAAAAAGGCCGGAATCGACGCCCTACGGGCAAAATCTCCGTCGAATTGGTGAGACGACGCGGAGGGAGCGACGTGCGCGCGGGACGGCGGCGCTAGCGGCCGCGACCGGCCTTCTCGTTCTGGGCTGCCTGGCGGGCGACGTGGGCGATCTTGCGGGCGCGCTCGGCGTCGCGGTCCTTGACCCGGATCTGCTCCTCGCGCACCTCATACTGGGTGGCACGCTCGGTCACGAGCCAGGCCGGCGGCTGCTGCAGCAGAGCCTGGATCTCGGCGGAGGTGAGCGGCTCCGTCACGGCGCCGCGCACGAGGCCGGAGATCGAGACGCCAAGCTTGGCGGCGACGACCTGCTTGGGATGCGGGCCGTTCGCCCGCAGTTCGACCAGCCAGGCAGGCGGCTTCGCTTCGAGCGCGGCCAGCTCGGTGCGCGACACGGGCGCGCTCTGGAATTCTTCCGGGGCTGCTTCGAGCAGAATCCCGAGCTTTTGGGCCGCCGTGGCGGGCTTCATGGTCTGGGTCTTCTTCTCGCTCATCAGTCAAGCGTATAGCCTGAGAGCACCCGCATAGCCTGAGAGACAGCCGCTCCCCACGGATCTACGTTCGCAGTGCCATCACGAGAAAGGATGCCGGTGACCTTTTCCCTTGCCTTCGTCGCCGGTGTGACCCCCACCAAGTGGACCCGCACCTGGGCCGATCGACGCCCCGACCAGCCACTCGAGGTCTTCCGCACCGACCCGTCCGAACAGGACGCGGTGCTGCGTGACGGCCGCGCCCAGGTCAGCCTGGTGCGCCTGCCCGTCGATGAGACCGATCTCAGCCTGATCGCCCTCTACCGGGAGATCCCGGTGGTCGTCGCGGCCAAAGACCACTTCATCGCCGACGCCGACAGCGTGCTGGTGGCCGACCTGGCCGAAGAGCACCTGCTGCAGGACCCCGAGGACGTGCCCGAGTGGCGCCTCGTGGCCACCGAGATCAGGGACGGCACCCGCCGCCCGCTCCCGGCCATGCGCGACCTCGACGACGCGATGGCGCAGGTCGCGGCCGGGGTCGGCATCCTGATCGTCCCCCATTCGATCGCCCGACTATACGGCCGAAAGGATGTCGTCTCGCGCCCGGTCGAGGATGTCGCCGAGAGCCAGGTGTCCCTGGCCTGGCTCTCCCGTGAGACCACGGAAGACGTCGAGGAGTTCATCGGCATCGTGCGCGGCCGCACGAAGGACAGCTCGCGGGTCGACTCGCTGCCCGCCGGCACCGAAAAGGTCAAAAAAGAGAAGAAGACCGACAAGGCCAAGGCGGCGGCGAAGGCCGTGCGGGTCGCGGCGGCGAAATCCAAGCCGGCCGTGGCGAAGAAGGCGACGAGCGCCCCGGGCCGCACCCGCAACACCCCCAGCCCCCGGGCGGGCAAGCGCCGCGGCGGCCGGTAGCCCTCCGTGCCGCAACTCCTGCGCTGGGTGCTGGTACCCCTGATGCGAGCCTGGTCGGCGGCCGTGACGCGCGACTACGACGACATCCCGCGGCCCCGGGACACTCCTCAGGCGCATTCCCCGGGAACCGACAGCGACCGCGTGCTCCTCTTCGGCAGCGGACCGGCCGTCGGCTGGGGCGTGCTCAGCCACAACGTGGCCCTGCCCGGATCTCTGGCGCGGGCGTTGTCGACTCGCACCGGGCGGGGCACGGATGTCGACGTCATCCCGAACCCGCTGGTCACCATCCGCACATCGCAGGCCGAACTCGACGGGCTGGGACTCTGGCGATATGACGCGGTCGTCGTGAGCCTCGGCACGACCGACGCCGTCACCCTCCTGTCAGCCCTGGTCTGGCAGCGCGAGCTGTCCGCCCTGCTCGACCGGATCCGGCACGAGTCCTCGCTCAGCACCAGGATCTTCGTGCTCGGCGTGCAGCCGATCCGGTCTATCGCGGCCTTCGACTCCGGGCTGGGCTCCGTGGCCGAGAAGCACGCCCGCAGCCTGGACGAGGCCAGCGCGGCGATCTGCGCGGGGCAGGAGCGGAGCTGCTTTGTGCCCATGGCCGCAACCCTCGCCTCAACGCCGGGGCGGGTGCGCACGGCCGCGCAGTACGTGCAGTGGGCCAATCTCCTCGCAGACGAGATGGCGCCACCGCTCGATGCCGAGTACCTGGGTGCTTCCCGAGGAACGGCCGATGGCCGCGCGGAAGCGTGGGGTGCCGAGCCGCTCTCGCCTGACCCCCGCCGGGCGGTCGCCAGGCTGGGCATCCTCGCCGCCGACACCGAGGTGCGCTGCGACCACATCGTCGCCCTGGCCAGAAGCGCCTACGGCACCCGGTCGGCCGCCCTGACGCTCATCGACGGCGACCGGCTCTGGGACCTGGTGAGCGTGGGCTTCACTCCACGCGTCTACTCGTTGGCCGGGTCGATCACGGCCCTCGCCGTGAGCGGGGCCGGAGCGTTCGTGGTTTCTGACGTGCTCCTGGACGACCGGTTCACCGCCCGCCCGCCCCGTCTGGGCCAGGAGCAGACCCGCTTCTACGCGGGTTTCCCGATCGAGGCCGACTCCGGCGAGCGGATCGGCGTTCTGTGCGTGTTCGACTCGGAACCCCGGGGCCCCGCCGAGGTCGACCCCGTGCTGCTGCGGGAGTTCGCCCTCCTGATCCAGGCCGACCTCGGCCGGCGTCAGGAGTAGGCGGCGCCGCCCGGCCGGCGCGGGTCAGACCGGCGCGACCGGCTGTCTCAGCACCGTCTTCAGCTTCGCGGGCGCGGCGCGGCGCGGGTCGCCGAGGTAGATCTCGTGGTGCCGGCCGTTCACCCGCAGCCCGTTGCTTGCCAGGAACTCCCCGTGCAGGCGGGCGAGCGCGGATGCCTCGCCGGCGTAGGGCCCGACATGCAGCAGCTGCGCCGACAGCCCCTCGTCAAGCCTCTCCACCCGCACCCGGGCGAGCGCGGACAGCTTCTTCTTCGCGAGCGCGCCGGTGATGGCCTCGGCGATGAAGGCATCCGTCACCCAGTCCGGCTGGCTCATCAGCAGCGTCCATTTCCACTCCGCCTTCGCGCCGGCGGTGAAGACGGAGGCATCGTCGGCGTACCAGAGGCCTTCGAGCGGTGCGATGACCATCTCGCGGCCGAGCGCACGCTTGGCCGCGAACTTGACCGCGTAGGCGATGGCGTAGAGGGCCTCGACGGCCTCGATGTAGGCCGGCGCCGTGTCCGGGTCGCCGGCCCCGTCGAGGGCGACGAACCGCTGGGCCGGAACCCCGATCAGCTCCCAGTCCACGTTGGCAGGCCCGTAGAGCGACGGATGAACGCGCTTCACGTCCCAGGGGCCGGCCCCGCCGGGCGCGGTGTTGCGGGGCGCGCGCAACGCTCCTGTGCGCCGGTCGGTGCGGAACGGCACCGGGTCACTCATGGGCACTCTCCAGGGGATTCACTGACTCCTGCTAGCGGGAACTGATGGACGCGAACTTGCGCACGCAGAGCGGAACGAACACGACCAGCATGACCGTGGTGCCGATCAGCACCGTGGCAATCGGGTTCTGCATGGTCCAGATGTCGGGCACCGGAGCTGTGCCCTCGTTGCCGAACAGCTCCCGTGCCGCCTGCACCAGCGACGAAACCGGGTTCCACTCAGCGAAGACGCGCAGCGGGGTCGGCAAGGTGTCGCTGGGCACGAAGGCGTTCGAGATGAAGGTCAGCGGGAAGAGGATCAGGAAGGACGCGTTGTTGATGACCTCGGGAGTCTTCACGCTCATGCCGAGCAGCGCCATCACCCAGCTGAAAGAGTAGCTGAACAGCAGCAGCAGTCCCACGCCGGCGAGGAATTCCGGCACCGAAGAGTTCACCCGCCAGCCCACGAGCAGCCCGGTCAGCATCATGATCACCATGGAGATCGTGTTCAACACCAGGTCACTATTGGTGCGTCCAATCAGCACGGCGGAGGAGGTCATGGGCAGGCTGCGGAAGCGGTCGATGATCCCTTCCTTGAGGTCCTGCGCCATCGCCGCGCCCGAGAAGGTCGACCCGAACACGACGGTTTGAGCGAAGATCCCCGCCATGAGGAACTGGACGTAGTCGGTGCCTTCCACGGAGATCGACCCGGCGTAAACCTGGCTGAACAGCAGCACGAACATGATCGGCTGGATCACCGCGAACACGAGCATGTCGGGTGAGCGCTTGATCTTGATCAGGTTGCGCTTGGTGACGGTCCAGCCGTCGGAGTACCAGAGCGAAAGCGGATTCCAGGAGGGGAGGGTGGCAGCGGAGCTCATTCCGACTTCTCCAATTCCACGTCGTCCGCCTGGTCGGCGGCCTTGTCCGCCTTGTGGCCGGTGAGTTTCAGGAACACGTCGTCGAGCGTGGGCCGGCGCATGCCGGCGTCGTGCAGACGGATGTCCGCGTCACCCAGCGCCGCCAGCACCTGCTGCAGCGCCCGCGGCCCGTCGACCACCGCGACCTCGAGGCCGCGGCCGTCGCTGGTGATCGCCGGTTCTCCCGCGCCGTAACGGGCGAGGATATCCCGGGCCGCCACGCCGTCGCCGGCCTCTACCAGGGCCACCTCGAGGCGGTGGCCGCCGATCTGTGCCTTGAGGTGGTCGGACGTGCCCTCTGCGATCACCCGGCCGTCGTCGATGACGACGATGTCGTCCGCGAGCTGGTCGGCCTCCTCGAGGTACTGGGTGGTGAGGAGCACGGTGGTGCCGTCGGCGACCAGGCGCTTGATGACAGCCCAGAGCGCGATCCGGCTGCGCGGGTCCAGCCCTGTGGTGGGCTCGTCGAGGAACAGCACCTTCGGGTTGATCACCAGCGCCCCGGCCAGGTCGATCCGGCGGCGCATCCCGCCGGAGAAGCCCTTGACCGGGCGGTTGCCGGCCGCGGTCAGCTCGAAGAGGTCGATCAGCTCCTGGGCCCGGCGCCGGGACTCGGCGCCACCCAGGTGGTACAGCCGACCGACCATCTCGAGGTTCTCGAACCCGGTCAGGTTCTCGTCGACGGCCGCGTACTGTCCAGAAACGCCGATAATGCGCCGTGCGCCCTTGGGGTCGGCGACGACGTCGATGCCGTCGACGAACGCGGTGCCGGAGTCCGGCCGGATCAGGGTGGTCAGCATCTTGACGACGGTCGTCTTACCGGCGCCGTTCGGGCCGAGCAGCGCCTTGACGGTCCCGCGCGGCACGGACAGGTCCAGCCCGGCGAGCGCATGCACCGGCCCGGATTTGGAGCGGTACACCTTGGTCAGGCCTCTGGCCTCAATGATGGTCATGGGACATCCCTGCCTGGTCGGGGGAAAAACGAGGGAAACGAGCGGAAACGAGCGGGAACGAGCGGAGCCACGAAATCAACATTTTATGGACCTTGACCGACTCGGACAAGCGCCACACCTGAACGCACGGATGCGCCCGGCCGACCAGATCAGCGTGGAACTCCATGTCGACCGGTCCGGACGCGACCTCGGCCAGGTGCAGAAGGGTGCCGTGCTCGTCGGTGCTATACCGCACCGGCACTGCGGCGGCGCCCGGCACGACGGCCGTCTGTCCCAGAAAACCGGTCGGTTCGAGCGCAGCCGAACGGCCGGCTAGCCGGCGGCGAGGATGTCGACGACGAAGACGATCGTGTCGGTACCCGAGATGCCGGCGTCGGGCTGGCCCTCGGCGCCGTAGCCGAGTTCCGGCGGAATCGCGATCATCACCTGGGAGCCGACCGTCTGGCCGACGAGACCCTGGGCGAAGCCGGGAACGACGGCGGCCAGGGAGATCGGGGTCGGACCACTCTTGCCCCAGGTCTGGTCGAACACCTCACCGGTGGACCAGACGACGCCCGAGTAGTGCATGACCACGGTGTCCGCTTCGGCGACTGTGGCACCGTCACCCTTCTTGAGAACCGAGGTCTTCAACTCGGTCGGAGCGTCGGTTGCCGGGATCGTCACGGTCGGAGCGCCGTCCTCGGCCAGCTTGACAGTCGGAAAGCCGTCCTCCGGCTTCTGGTCCTCGCCGTTCGCGCGAGGGGGGATCTCACTTTTGACGTCGATGACGAAGATGATGTTGTCTTCGGCCCCGACCTTGAGCTCCTCGTTGCCCGTCTCGCCGAACGCGTCAGCCGGCGGGGCCACGACCGCGACGCGCGATCCGTAGTTCGCGCACGCGACACCCTTCATCAGCGCCGGGAATACACTCGAGTCCTTGGCCAGGGTGATGGGAGCGCCGAGGTCATCACCGAAGCCGCCGGCGTTCATCTTCTCGCCAGTGTTCGCGTTGTAGACGGAGAACCCCAGTTCGACGATGTCGTCGGTCTTGACGGCGTCACCCTTGCCCTCGGTCACGACGGAGACCTCGGTGGCCTTCGTGGTCAGCGGCGACTCGAACTTCACTTTGGGCTCGGCGCCGGCCTTGCCGGAGACCTTCACGGCCTCCGACGCCGTGCCGGAATCGACGCAGGCGATTCCCGCCGCTCCGGTGTTGTCGGAGGGGGACCCGCTGCACCCGGCGAGGGCGAGCACGGCAACCGTGGCAATGGAGATGAGGGCAGGAAGTTTACGCACGCTGATCTTTCTCTTCGACAGTGATCTATTCACAATGATCTTTTCGACCACTGATCTGTTCGGCAGGATTCAATGCACACACTGATTTGCGGGGCATCTGAGTCGATGGGCATCCGTTCGGGCCTTCGCCAGTATGCCCGACCGAGATCAGTGCCGCCTGAATCCCGGCTGGCACACTGTCAGCCGGGCGGGCTCAACACCGGGACGCCGCCGGGTCAGAGACCTTCGGCGATCGCGGCCGTGGCAACGAGCCACGCTTCACGGGTGCGCGGCGCGAGCGCGTCGTAGTTCAGCGATCCCCCGGCCACGAGGGCGGAGTCATACGGCACGTCCACGACGGTGCGGGTCAGCTTGCTGAAGTGGTCGTGTAGCCGCACGGAGAGCTGACGATCGGCCGTCTTGGCCGGTGACGCCAGGATTGTGACCGCCTGCGCGACCTTGTCGGCGTGGCCCTTCTGACGCAGGCCGTCGAGCAGCGAGGCCGCGCCATACGCGGTGTCCTCTCGGATGGTGGAGACGACGACGAGTTGGTCGGCCGCGTCGACGGCCGCCTCCCAGTTGGACGCCCGCATATTGTTGCCGGTGTCGATGATCAGCACCCGGTAGAAACGGCTGAGCGCGGCATGCAGTTTGCCGAACGCCACGTCGTCGATACTGGCTGCCCCGGCAGGGTCGAGGTCGGAGGCAAGCGCGTCGAACCGGGCGTCACCCTGGTTGCGCACGTAGTTGTCGAGGTCGCCGACCCGGGCGGAGCTTGAATAGGCGAAGTTGTCGAGGTCGCGGAGCAGGTCAACCGCGGTGTTGGTGTGGGCGGCGGTCTGCGCCCGCACGCCGAGGGTGCCCATGGTCTCGTTGTTGTCCCAGGCGAGGGTGTACCCGCCGCGATGGATGCCGAAGGTCGCGGCGATGAGCAGGGTCGCGGTGGTCTTGTGCGCGCCGCCCTTCGGGTTCAGCACGACGATCGTGCGCGGGCCGACCAGGCTGCGCTGCACGGACGCGACCGCCGCGCGGTGCGACATCTCGCCGGTTCCGGGGGCCGGGGAGACGAGTCCGCCGGTGAGGCGCCGCACCGTGCCCTGCCAGCCCAGAAGGGCAGGCCCCGCCACGAGCGGCGGACGGGAATTCATGAAGTCCGCGAGGTTCGGACCACCACCGGCGAGCGCCGCGGGGGCGATCGAGGGGTCGTCGGCGGGCACCTCGGCGAACGTGCCGCCCGGCACCGGTGCCGGGCCGACGAGGTTCGTGGCTGCCCGGGGAGCGGAGAAGGGCGAGGCCGCGAGGTCCTGCTCCTGATCGTCCTCATCGTCGGTGTCGGCGTCGAGATCGAGCACGAGGCCATCGAATGCGGTGAGGGGCGGGACATGGGCCCGTGCCGACGGGGCCGGTTCGATCTGCTGGATGACCTCGGCATCGGCATCGCGCATGTCGGCATCGCGCTTGGCTTCCTTCAGCGTTGCCGTGTCGAGCGCAGCCGTGCCAAGCCCAGCGTCATCGAGCCCGGCGGCCTGGAGTTCGGCGGTGTCGAGACCCGAATTCTGCTGTTCCGCGGGCACGACCAGCGCGATCAGTTCGACGTCCTCGGTTTCGGAGACAGCGGCGGAGACAGCGGCGGAGACGGCAGCAGGCGCGGTCGACACCGGCTCCGATGCCGGTCCCGGTTCCAAGGAGGTCGGGATGAAGGCCCCATCGTCTTCTACGTCCCCGTTCGGGTGAACGATCAACGGCGACTTGCCCTGCTCGTCTTCCGCGGTCAGGCGCACCGCGCGATCGATCGCGCGCGCGGCATCCGTGACCCGGTTGATGATTTCCTCGCGCACGCCGGCCTCGTCGGCGGCGGTGATGCGCGAGCTGACACCGTCGATGACGAGCTCTCCCGTTCCGTCGCTTCGGATCATCGCGCGGATGCGGGGAAGTTCGGAAATGTTCTGCGTCATATTCGGCCTTTTTTCGTCGAGCTCAGCTCATCAAGCGTGAGCACGTCGAATTTCGGTCAAGCGTGCCCCGTTCAGCCTACGGGGTAGCGGGGTCCACCCCTCGTTTGGCCGGGCGACGCACTCAGAGGAGTGCGAGGATCGGGCACTCACCCCCCTTCGCGGGCACGTTGCAGTAGGCTCCGGGCGGGGAGGCTGTTCATCACAGGTTGAGCAGCGTCTCCGGAGGTGAACCAATTCGACGGAGATTCTGCTCTGAAACGACCTTTTCGGAGTTTCTGGCATTGATTCGGGAATAATCTCCGTCGAATTCGTTCGGGGAACGGTGTGACAGGGCGGGCCGGGGTCAGGCGTGCTCGGCTAGGCCGCGTGTGGCTCCGGCACGGCCCAGCGGATGGCGCGCAGGCCGGACCTGGTGGCGTGCGTGTCGTCGTGGCCGCTCTGCCGTCGGCATTCCACGAGGTCGTTCGTCGGGGTGATGTGCGGGTCGCGGCACGAGCTGGCGTAGCTGGTGTAATCCGTTTCGAGCAACAGCTGATCGTCGGTGAGGTGTTTGTCGGTCATCGATCTGCGTTCCTGGTTCAGGCGCACGGGCCGAGTCCCCCACGACGGTTGCGCGCAGCGCTGCCCGTGTTCTCTGACTCGTTCCGGTGCGGCCGGGCTGAGTGATTGTGTCACAGCGTACGTTGGCAGACGCCGAATGTCTCCACAATGTCGAGTATTGGTCAGTTCATCCACCTGACCGAAACCCGCCCGACCCGCGAGCGGCGAGATCCGTCGACCACAGGTCGACCGAGTCCTGAGCCGAGCAATCGGGTCAGCGGAAGGCGCTGATCCCGGTGAGGTCCCGCCCGATCAGGAGCGACTGCACGCTTTCGGTGCCCTCGTAGGTGTGCAGCGACTCGATGTCGGCGAGGTGCTGGATGACGTGGTTTTCGAGCAGGATGCCGTTGCCACCGAGCATGTCACGGGCCATCGACGCAATCTCCCGCGCCGCCCTGGTGTTGTGATACTTCGCCAGCGACGCCTGGATCGGGCGCAGCGTTCCGGCGCCGTCGAGCTCAGCCAGGCGCAAGCAGTGCAGCTGCATCGACGTGAGCCGGGACAGCATCATGGTCAGGCGCTCCTGCACGAGCTGGAAACCGGCGAGCGGCTTACCGAACTGGATGCGCTGGGTCGAGTAGTTCAGAGCCGCCTCGAACACCGCCGTGGCGTGGCCGAGGGCCGACCAGGCTACTCCGAGCCGGGTCGCGAAGAGCACCGTGGAGGCGTCCTTGAACGTGTGGGTGCCCGGCAGCACGGCGTCCAGCGGGATCCGCACATCCGTGAGGGTGATCCGAGCCTGGTGGATGGCGCGCAGGGACCCCTTCCCGGTGATCGTCTCTCCGTGATACCCGGGGGTGTCCTGTTCCACTATGAAGCCGCGCACATTGCCGTCGTCATCACGAGCCCAGACCACCGTCACGTCGCCGACCGAGCCGTTGCCGATCCACTTCTTCTCGCCGTTGAGCACCCATTCGTCGCCGTCGCGCTGTGCGGTGGTCTCCAGGCCGACCGAGTCGGAGCCGTGGTCCGGTTCGGTCAGGGCGAAGGCGCCGAGTTTCTCGGCGCGGGCCAGCGGCACCAGCCAGCGTTCCTGCTGCTCCGGGCTGCCGAACAGGGCGATGCTGCGCAGGGCCAGCCCGCCCTGCACGGCGACCACGGTACCCATCGAGCCATCGCCGCGGGAGATCTCCATGTTGACGAGCCCGGCCGCGAGCGGCGACATGGGACTCAGTCCGGGGCCGACGACACCGTCGGTGAGAAGGTCGAGCTCGCCGAGTCTACGGGCCAGGTGCAGCGGGTACTCGGCTTTGTCCCACGCGGTCGTCAACTCGTCCAGCGACTCGGTGGCAAAACTGCGAGCGCGGTCCCAGAAGGCCCGGTCAGTTTCAGGCACGTCGGCGAATACGCCGTAGTAGTCGGTGTCGAGGGGCCTGGATACGTCGTAGTCGGGCACGGTTTCCCTTTCGTGGAGGACAGCGAAGTCGGGCAGGCCTGATCGGCTGATGTCGTCTGACACCAGGGCATGAATGCCCTCGTGCACCGGTCAGAAAATACCCAGGTTCAAGTTCTACCTGACACTCAGTCTCAGGTCAAGTGATACTGAGTCTCAGCGGGAGCGCGTCTGGGCGCGCAGTCGCTCCTCGATGGCGCGAGCCAGTTCGGTGGGATCCGTGGCGGCCGGGAAGACGGCGACGACCACGTCGCCCGCGGGTCGCACCTCGGGACCTGGCTCCGCGGCATCCAGGTGGAAAAGCCGTCGCACCTCGGTGAGTTCGGCGGCCAGCGAATACGGGCCGACGCTGTCCGTCGCCCGGATCAAGCGCCGCAGCACGAAGTTGTGGGTGGCCGTCACGGCGGCCGCGAAGCGGATGGCAGTCAGGGGCGGCACACCCGGCACGGTACTGCGCAGGTAGCTGGCGAACATCCGTTCATACCGGATCGCCATAACGGTTTCCCGGTCCCGCAGCACGGGGGTCTCCCGCAGGACCCGGTCCCGGATGCGCACGATCTCCAGTCGCTCGCGGAACCGCTCGAAGACCATGGCGGCGGCCTCACACACGGCCAGCCAGGGATCCGAATGCGTCGCAGCGAAGTGCTCGTCGATGCGGGCGACCAGCTCGTCGTGGTCGGCGAAGATCACGTCGTCCTTGGACCGGAACTGCCGGAAGAAGGTGCTGCGCGAGACCCCGGCCGCCTCGGCGATGTCCACGGTGCTCGTCGCCTCATAGCCGTGCTCCTGGAACAGGCGAACCGCGATGTCGGCAACCTCGACCCGCGAGAGAGGTCTCTGCGGCCCGAGCGGCTCGGCAGGCCGGGAGGATTCGGCAGGCAGGTCAGACATGGTCAGGCGAAATTATCATGGAATGCGCACGAACGGATGCCCTGACAGGCCACCCCCGCTTGCCCGGTGCGGCACGGACGGGCAGTCTGACGGCGGCGAAGGAGCGACCATGGCCGCTCCAGGAACGAGCGTCGGCACCCAGGCAGAGCAGGCGCCGCGAGGGGCGCCGCGCCCTCACGACCTCCTGGATTTCCGTGGCCTTCCTGCCGGTGTTTCTTGTCGACGCCGCACTCCTGGGTGATGCCCTGCTGAGCTGCCGGGTTACGAGCGCGGCGGCGAGGAACCGGTCCCGCTGGGGGCAGCAGCATTGGCCGGCCTCCCGAGCCGTCCTCGTGCTGCTCGCTCCAAGCATTGAGGCAATGGTGTTCGGCTTCCGGGCACGACGCCTCGGCGCATAGCACCCGCAAAAGTGGCTCCGCCACCTCAGCTCTGGTCGCACACGCCGAATCGGAGTAACGTCACCGGCACGGTCAACACAGACGGCAAACTGCCACGCCGAGAGAGAGCGCTCCATACATGGACTTCAATCCCCAGTGCCAGCAGGCCGATTGCGCCGGACTCATGCGAACCCGAGCCGTGGCAATCGACACCCTGGCGGATGAAGAGATCTGGTTCCTGTGCGACGAGTGCGGCTCCGAGAAGCACTGGACGAATCTTGCCGACCAGGACGCTCCGCGGCACCACACGAGAGGGTCCTGATCGATCGGTTGCGTAGCTCCCGGAGGGGCCAGAGCTGACCACACCCCGGGGATGCCTGTCGGCACAGGCGGAGCGCCGGGTCAGCTGTCGAACCAATTCGACGGAGGTTTTCCTGAAAAACAGCTGTTCAGCAGTGTCTAGGGCCATTTTGGCCCAAATCTCCGTCGAATTCGTTCAGCGGCGTTGCCGCACGGCCTCGGACTCGGAGCAGGGCGTTCGGGCACACTGGTCCGGAACGCACGGTGATCCCGCGTAGCGGTCCACTGCTCGTCTACGTCGGCACCAGGAACAACCGCCCCGAAACCCCCAATTCGTGATCCATCATCGCCCGCAGCCGTCAGGATTCGTTCATCGAAGCGTACCGGTCAAATTGAACATAGATTTCGAATAGCACTTATCCACAACAGGAAAAAACCTCGTTTCTTTGTTCTAATTTTGGTAACCTTTTGATTGTGATCAACCTCTGGGAAAGCTTCGAAGCGGTTGCCGTGCCCGGCCCGTCCGCGGCGGCCCGCGCGGTCGCTGAGTGGCAGACCCTCGCGGTGGGGCGTGGGGAGTCTCTGCGGTGTTCGGCGGTGTTCGGCGGTGCGCGGCTTCGACGACGACGACTACGACCTGCTGCAGGTGACCGCGGCAGTCGGGGTCCACGGGAGACGGGTGGACGCGGTTCGGGTGGCGGCAGCGGCCGAGGTCGCCGACCGGTCCAGGCCCGACGCGCTCGCCGTCAGAGATCTGATCAGCAACGGCGGCCAACAGAAGGCCGTGATCAACGATGGCGGACGCATCATCGCCCGGGGCGCACCGGAGCGTGCTTTACCCGCGCGGAGTGACGGGCCATCCGCATGCTGCGCGGAGCCGCACAGATCATGGCACCACCCCGGCTCGAAACCGGGCCCCACACAGGGCGAAACACAACCAAATCCCGCACCCACACCGACACCGACACCGACAGCCGCACCGACACCCGCACCCGCACCCGCACCCGCATGACGGACACCATCGAACGGAAGAACGCAACCCGGGACGACGAGTAAGGGGGTACTGGGCCCTGGGCTCGACCGGTTCGACCAACGTCACGGGTTCCCTGGCCGGGTTGGGTCTCCAGGGTCTCGCACGCTCGACCACCGAGGGGGAGCCGCCGGAAGGACAGCCTGAAGGACAGCCGGAATTGCCCTGGCCCACCGGGTGCCGTAACTTCTGAATCGGTGCTGTTCGCTGCCGCGCCGAGTCGAACCGGAGTTGAACATGACCACAATCGAGCTGCTCGTCTACGCCGACCGCCTGGGCGGCACCATCCACAATCTGCAGACGCTGCTCGACGGCCCGCTGAGGGCCTTCGGCAGCGTGCACGTGCTGCCGTTCTACGTTCCCTTCGACGGCGCGGATGCCGGCTTCGACCCGATCGACCACGCCGCGGTCGATGCCCGACTGGGCACCTGGGACGACATGCGCAGCCTCGCCGGCACGCGCGGGCTCACCGCGGACCTCATCGTCAACCACGTCTCCTCCTCGTCGGTCGAGTTCATCGACTGGCTGGCCCGTGGCACCGCCTCCACCTCCGAGGGCATGTTCCTCACCTTCGACACCGTGTTCCCGAACGGCGGCACCGAGAAGGACATCACGGCGTTCTACCGGCCGCGACCCGGACTCCCCTTCACCGCCTACCAGGGCGCCGACGGCAGCCGTCACCTCGTCTGGACGACCTTCATGCCCACCCAGGTCGACCTGGACGTGCACCACCCCGCGGCCCTCGCCTATCTGCGTCGGGTGTTGCAGACGCTGGCCGCCGGCGGCGTCACAACGGTGCGGCTCGACGCCGTCGGCTACGCCGTGAAGACCCCCGGAACCGACAGCTTCATGACCGAGCAGACTCTCGAGTTCGCCCGCACGGTCGTGGCCATAGCCCACGAGGAGAGCCTCGAGGTGCTGGTCGAGGTGCACGCGCACTACAGCCAGCAGCTCGCGATCGCCCCGCTGGTCGACCGCGTCTACGACTTCGCGCTGGCGCCTCTGCTTCTACATTCGCTCGGCACCGGAACCGTTGATCGCCTCGCGGACTGGCTCAAGATCCGCCCCGCGAACGCCATCACCGTGCTCGACACTCACGACGGTATCGGCGTCATCGACGCGGGCCCGATCGGCGACAAGCCGGGCCTGCTGACCCAGGCCGAGATGATCGACATCTTCGCGCGGGCGGAGCGTGCCACACACGGCCACTCCTCCATCGCATCCGTCGTGCCCGAGTGGTTCACGCTGCCGCACCAGATCAACGCGACGTTCTACAGCGTCCTCGGCGGCGAGGAAGTGCCCTATCTTCTGGCCCGCGCCGTGCAGCACTTCCTGCCCGGCCGACCGCAGGTGTACTACGTTGGACTGCTCGGCGGCCTCGACGACACCGAACTCTTCGAGCGCACCGGCAATGGCCGCGACGTCAACCGCCACGTTTACACGGCGGAGGAGGTCGAACGTGCCCTCGCGACCGACGTGACCCGGGCCCAGCTCGGCCTGACCCGCATCCGCAGCACGCACCCGGCCTTCGACGGCGACTTCTCCTGGACGGCCATCGGCGACGACCGACTCGAACTCCTCTGGACCGGTACGGACGCCGTCGCGCGACTCACCGTGGCCATGACGCTGGACTCACCGAGCCTCCGCATCGAGCTGACGGATGCCGGACGCACGCAGGTGCTCGACACCGTCACATCCGTCGCCGCCTGGGAGCCCCCCGCGCGCTGACCTATTCGATCGGTCGAGATCGGGCTTGACTGGAGTGTGCCCACACCCCGTACCCGCTGCTACCGCGACGGCTCTCTCGTCGACGAGGATTTCCCGCTCGCCGAGGTGTCTGAGCACCTCGCCCTGTCCGGCGCCGTCGTCTGGGTGGACCTCGCCGATCCCGGCGAAGAGGATCTCGTCAGCCTCGCGGGCGAACTGGGCCTGCACGAGCTGGCGGTCGAAGACGCCCTGACGCTGCGGCAGAGGCCCAAGCTCGACCGCTACCCCGACCACCTGTTCCTGTCCGCGTACTCGGCCGAATTCGGCGTGGCGACCGCTCAGGTCACCACGCACGAGATCGCGGTGTTCATCACCGACCGGGCCTTGGTGACCGTTCACACTGAAGGTTTCGACCTGGAGGCCGTCGTGGCCCACTGGGATTCGGCCTCCGATCTGGCCCGGAACGGAGTGGCCTTCCTCCTGCACGGGCTGCTCGACCACCTCGTCGACGGCTATTTCGACGCCGTTGAAGCACTGGACGAACAAGTCGAAGAACTCGAGGACCAACTCTTCCTGCCCGGCACCAAGCAGGAAGCGGTGCAGCGGGCCTCCTTCGAACTGCGCAAGAGTCTCGTGACGATACGCCGGGTCATCCTTCCTATGCGCGAGGTCGTGAACACGCTGCTGCGGCGCGATCTGCACCTGCTGCGGGACGAGATGGGTCCCTACTTCCAGGACGTGTACGACCATGTGCTGCGCGTCATGGAATGGACGGAGAGCCTGCGTGACCAGGCCACCGCCATCCTTGAGGCGAATCTGGCGATTCAAGGCAACCGGCTCAACGTGATCACGAAGAAGGTGACTGGTTACGCGGCCATCATCGCCGTGCCCACAGCCATCACGGGCTTCTACGGGCAGAACGTGCCCTACCCCGGCTTCGCCCAGCCGTTGGGCTATTACAGCTCGGCCGCGCTGATCGTGGGGCTCTCGGCACTGCTCTACGTGCTGTTCAAGCGCAACGACTGGATCTGACGCTCCATGCGTGAAGAACTTAGTGCTTGAAAGCGTCCTTGACGTTTTCGCCGGCCTTCTTCACACTCGCCGAAGACTGCTCCGCCTTGCCGTCGGCAACCTTGGAATCATCCTTGGTGGCCTTGCCCACGGCCTCAGTGGCCTTGCCCTTGAGGTCCTGGGCGGCGTTTTCGATCTTGTCGGATGCACTCATAGCGTCTTCCCTTTCCAGTGGTGTTGCGTCGGTGGCAGCCAGGCGCGCGTGCCCCAGACGTATGCGGTCGCAGCCGTCGAGTCCCCGGCGCCATCATCATCATCGGCCGGACCGACGAGCAACGAATCGAACGTGGGCATGACGGCACCGGCGGATATGCTGTCGTCGACGGCGGGTGAGTGGAACATCGGGAATCCTTCCGGTCTGCGGCTGACAGAGGCTGTCAGTAATACGACGTGTGTTGTGGCATATTTGTCACACGGATTTGTCAAATAATTTTTGGACACGGCGGGTGAGAGGGTGGAGGAATGATGCCAACGACCCCCATCCGGGCACCGCTCGCATCTCCGCTTGAGTCATTCACCGACCAGACCCTGGCCGACCGCGCCGCCGACGGGGACATTCGGGCGTTCGAGGTGCTCGTGCGTCGCTACGGCCCGCTGATGCGGGTGTATGCCAGCCGGGTCCTGGGATCAAATGACGAGATGGACGACGTCGTTCAGGAGTCCTTCATCACCGCCTGGCAGCAGCTGCCCACCCTCGACAACGGCGCCGCCGTCAGGAGCTGGTTGATGCGGATCGTGAGCCGGAAAAGCGTCGACCGGCTGCGTGCCCGGCGTCCGCACCTCAACGTCGATCTCACCGACGCCCCGGCACCGGAGAGCCACTCCCCCCATAGACTGGCGGAGGTGGAGTCTCAAACCGAAGCTCTGACGCGTGTCCTCGGCGATCTGCCGGAGGACCAGCGCCGTTGCTGGATGCTGCGAGAACTCGCGGAATGCAGCTACGGCGAGATCGCGGAGGAACTGGAAGTTCCCGTTTCAACGGTTCGTGGGCTTCTCGCCCGAGCTCGGAAGACTCTGCTCCAAGAGATGGAGGAATGGCGATGATGAACCCCTCCGACGAGCTCGCGGGCCACACCTTCGAAGAACTGAGCGACTACCTCGACCGGGACCGCACCCCGGCCGACCCGAGCATCGACGGCTTCCCCGAGTGCGAGATCGCCCTGCGCGGCATGCAGCGGCTCCGGCGCACGCAGCGCGCCCTGCTCCGGAAGGACGTGGAGCGCGAATCCGAGCGCGAGGACAGCTGGGTCAACTCGATTCTGCAGCACATCAATCTGGAGGCGCGCGCGGGCCGGGACATCCCGATCAGCCACCCCTCCCCCACCGCTCGCCTGAGCGTGACCGAAGGTGCGGTGCGCGGCATTCTGCGTGCCGCCGGTGACGGCGTGCCGAACATCATCGTCGGCCGGTGCCGCCTCGACGGCGAGGTCAGCGAGCCCGGCGCACCCGTCAGCGTGCGCGTGGATGCCACGGTTCTGGAGGGCAAGAACATTCCACCGCTCGCCGAGCAGCTCCGGGAGGCGCTTTACACCGCACTTAGCCAGCACACGGAACTCGCCGTCGAGGCCGTCGACATCACCATCCGCGACCTGTACCAACCCGTACCCCCGCCGGCGAAAGCGAGCAGCGATGAGTGACGCCCTTGCACCTGGAGCGCCGCCGCCCGACCCCGGGACGCCGGCCCAGCTGACCGCTCAACTCGACGGGGCGGTGCTGGCAGTCCCCGGCGTGGATGCGCTGTATTCGGCAGCCCCGCTCGTGGCAACCGTGGTCGCCTCGGTGATCGCAACCACCGTCGAAGCCGTGACCGGCAAGCCGCAGTCGACCAGCTCCGTCTCCGTCTCCGTCTCCGAGAAGGAGGGCGGCCTGAAGATCGCGGTCAAGATCGGCGTCGCCGCACCCTTCGCGGCCACCGACGTGAGCCGCCGCGTGCACGATGCGGTCACGGATCAGCTCGACCAGAACGGCAACCCGGTCGTGACCGAGATCGCGGTCACCGTAGCCCGGATCGACTGACCGGGTTCGCGGTCACTCCGGTTGGCCACCGGTCCTCACGGCGGCGTCACACCCCGGGTGTGTAGCGTGAATACCCACACGACCTAAGGAGTCACCAGTGAGTCAGATAATCGACATCGGTATCCCGGATCAGCAGCTCGAGAAGATCGTTCACGGCCTGTCCCGGGTGCTGGCGGACTCGTACACCCTGTACCTCAAGACTCACAGCTACCACTGGAACGTCGTTGGCCCCATGTTCCACTCTCTGCACACCATGTTCATGGACGAGTACACCGAGCTGGCCCTGGCCGTCGACGACATCGCCGAGCGCATCCGTGCACTGGGCACCCCGGCGCCGGGCACCTACCGTGAGTTCACCGAGCTCGCCGTCGTGCGCGAGGACACCGACCTGCCGGATGCCCCGGAGATGCTCCGTCGTCTGGTCGCCGCCCACGAGGCCACGGCTCGCACCATCCGGGAGGTGCTGCCCCTCGCCGAGGGTGCGCCCGACCAGGTCTCCACCGATCTGCTCGTGCGTCGCCTCGACGTGCACGAGAAGACGGCGTGGATGCTGCGCAGCATGCTGGCCTGAGCCTGCCAACTGCATTCAGTCGCCCAGAGCACGGCCGATCCGATCGATCACCTGACCGACGAGCGCCTGCTGTTCGCCAACGCTGAATTCGACCCACCAGAACGGGGCCGCGTCGGCCACCGCCGACAAGGCGTGTGCCGCCATCGGACCTAGACGTGACGTGACGTGACGGAACAGGGTGCGCCGGCTGGCCCTGGCGGCGGATGCGACGTCCGCCCTGCTGCAGGCATCGAATTCGCGCTTCCGGGAGAGCCGCAGGGCGATCAGCGCCAGCTCGTTCGGACTCCATGGCACCCGCATTCGCCCCGTACCGTTTGCAGGGCCAGACGGCCATCGTGACCGGTGCGGGGTCCGGGATCGGCCGGGCCCCGGCCATCCGTTTCGCCATCGAGGGTGCCAGGGTCATCGCGAGCGATGTGTCCCCGAACGGATGAACCAGTTGGCCGTCCTGCCGGCCGACGGCGGCCAGGCCGCGATCTGAGGCGAGCACGCCCGGACTCGTGCGCTATGCCCCGCGTCGGGCCGCCGCAACCGCGCTTCCAGCCATCGGGTCCCAGGTCGCGCTCGGGCGGCCCAACAGGTAGCCCTGGGCGAGCACGGCGCCGCTGGTGCGGAGACTGTCGAGCTGTTCCGTGGTCTCCACCCCCTCGGCGATCACCTCCACGTCGAGCTTCGACGCCAGCGCCAGGATTCCCTGCACGAGGGAGACGGAGGAGGCGTTGGGAAGGTCCTGAATGAAGCTGCGGTCGATCTTGATCTGGTCGACGGGAAGGGTGTTGAGCCAGGCCAGGGTCGAGAAGCCGGTGCCGAAATCGTCCAGGGAGATGCGGATGCCCAGGCGGCGCAGTTCCACGAGGCGCTCGACGATGCCGGGGAGGTCGACCAGTGATCTGCTCTCCACCACCTCGAGGGTGAGCCGCTCCGGTGCGAGGTCGTTGCGGTTGAGAGCCGTGCGAACCGTCGACACGAGTCGGTAGTCCAGAAGGGTGGCGGCGTCGAGGTTGACCGCGACGCCTAGAGGCCGAGCGCCCAACTGCGGCCACTCGACCACGTCCCGGCACGCGGTCGCGATCACCCACAGATCCATCTCGGTGATGAGGCCGCGTTCCTGCGCCAGCGGCAAGAAGGCGCCCGGGGCCAAAACGCCCAGTCGCGGATGCGCCCAGCGGATGAGGGCTTCCGCGCCCACCACCGTCTCCTCGCCGAAACGGGAGATGTCCACGACAGGTTGGTAGTAGAGCCTCATCTCGTTTGCCTCGACAGCACGGGCCAGCTCGACCAGCAGTGACGTGTCGGTGTCCCCCGGTGATTCCGGGTTCGATGATGCGCTGCCCGGCACCTCGGTGCGGGCGACGGCGATCTGATTCCGTCCCGTTCTCTTTGCGTCGTACATCCCGGCGTCGGCCGCGTCGAGGAGCTGCTCGCCGCGACCCCCCTGTCCACTGTGCGAGGCAACACCCACACTGGCGGAGATGCGCACGTGCTGGCCGGCCAGGTGGAAAGGGGGATTCAGGCAGCCGACTACTCGGTGGGCCAGCTCGATGGCCGAATCTTCGCCGTCGAGATCGGTGACAAGCACCGCGAACTCGTCGCCGCCGAGGCGGCCGATAGTGTCATTGGTTCGAACCTCGGCGCGCAGGCGAGCCGCGACCTGCCGCAGCAGCTCGTCCCCGGCGCGATGGCCCAGCCGGTCATTGACGCGTTTGAAGTTGTCGAGGTCGCAGAACAGCACCGCCGTTCGGCTGTGAGGCTGGCACTCTGCCAAGGCGGTGTCGAGCAGCAGCGCGAACAGCGCTCGGTTGGGCAAGCCCGTCAAGGCATCGTGCTGGGATTGGTGCCTCACGGTCTCGAGCAGCCGGGCCCTTTGCATGGCCGTTTCTCCCTGGTGGCTGACACCTTCGATCAGGGTGATGGCCTCCGCCAGGACCTCGGCCGCGACGGGGGCAACCCAGCAGGCCGTCGCGACGCCCATCAACATATCCCCGGCGAGAAGGGGGACGGCGACCACGTTGTGTGAACCGATGGCACGGAGCAGCTCCGCCAGGGCCGGGCTGGCGTCGTCAGCCGTGATCAGAACGCGTTCCTGCCGCCTGAGAACGCCGAGAAGCTCCGGCGTCTGCTCCACAGTCAGCGTCGTACGCATGAAGAATTCGCGATCGGCAGGCTCGAAACCGACGGCTGAGGCAGGGCGAAGCTCACCAAGGTCGGCGTCCCAGAGGAGAACGGATGCCGCGTCACTGCCGACGATCGCCGCCAGTGCCGACGCGATGACTTCCGCGATCGCCTCGACGCTGTCGCTGATCGCCAGTTGGTGGGCGAGGTTGAGCAGTGCGGCCGTGCGAACTCCCTCCCGGCGGGATTCCTCGAGCGCCGTGAACAGGTCCAGGGCCGCGGCCGCGTGTCCGGCGTAGGCCTCGAGCAGGGCCCGATCTCCTAGCATCGCGGTGTGTCCCTCCGTGAACACGGCGGCCAGATGCCCGTGGATCCTGCGATTGGATGCGATGTCGACGACCAGCGCGCGCTCGCCCAGTTGCTCGCCGCGCAGCATCCGTGCCACGAGATCGGCGCCACGTTCGTCGCCAAGCCCTCGGTGGCGGACCAGCGGCGCGCCGCCCCCGGCAGGTTCGACGATGAGGAGGTACGACGGCGCGAGCACGGCGGAGGCGGCGCGATCGACGATTCGGGCGAGCACCTCGTCGACATCGTCGCTGCTAACGAGGTCAGCCGCGGCCAGTTGCACCTCCCGCACCTTGTCGCGCAGTACGCCGAGGGATGCGTCGACCCAGCGACTCCGCGTGCGCCACGACCACCAACGCACCCGCGTTGACCAGGTCAGCACGTATTCGCACGCCGGGTAGCCGTCCGATTGGCACTGCGGGTGGCTGATGTGGGCAAGGGCGAGTCCGAAAATGGCCGGCACGGACGAAAACAGTCCCTGGGCGTATTGGCAGTCGAGTCGGGACGGACGATAGCCGTCGTGGAGGCGGTAGCGCACGGTCGCGCTGGTCTGTCCGACCCGGACTGCATCCATCGTCGACGTTGTGGTGAACTTCGGCACCATGCGTGGCAGCTGGCGAAAAATTGCTCCAGGTGAGGCGAACACACTCAGGAGCTGCACCAGCACGGGCTGGACGTCACCGCGGACCGCACCGGTGCCCACGGTGAACATGGTGTTCGGGTCACCGAGCACCGCGGTTGCGGCCTCGAACAGCCGGATTCGGGTGGCGTAGCTGACCCACGCGGACGTGTTCTGGAGAGTCTTTGCATCCTGCTGTACGCCCGCCCGGGCGAGCACCTCGATGACGGCTCCCTCCCCACCGCGCTCACGCACGTGGCGCAAGAGTAGGCTGATGGTCGTGTTTGCGGTTTCGCGCGGCTCTGTGTCCATCGTCTTGCACCTCTCAACTCTCTATCGACGGGTTTCGGCGTGGGGTAAGCGCGGAAATCGGTTCAGGAACGTCATCCGCTTGTCGAACGCCTCCAATCGTGCCACCAAGACCTCCTGTCGTGACACGTGACGCGCGAATGAAGACGCGATGAGCGAGCGCTACCCCGTCATTTATGTGTGAGGCTTTACTGACAGCAGAACGTCCTGATCAATGCCGATCCACGCTCGCTGGAACCGGACTCCGTCTGGATCTACCGGTTCTACGACGCCGCATCGGACACATTCGGGGTCGAGCCGCAATCGTACGACATCGGCCGCGCGGCCAGGGGTCTCGTCGATTTCATCGATCTGGTGCAAGCCAAGACGCGCGGCGGACCACCCGTCTACCTCGTGGCCCACTCCATGGGCGGGCTGATCTGCCGCACCGTCCTGCAGCGCGAACTGGCCGACCCCGCCGAAGCGGTGTCGAAACTCTGCACGATCGGGACCCCGCATGGAGGAATCTCCGCCGAGCTCGGCGGGCCGATCGGGAGCTGGCTCATGGACCGGTTCAGGCCACTGGGCAGCAATATCTTCTCCCCCGGCACATGCAGGAGTACATGCTGCCGGCCACCCACGACCCTGCCCGGGAAACCGACCCGAAAACGGGCCGGTGGGACCCCCGGCGCATGGTGGGCTCCTTCCCTCCCTCCCGCATCCTCAGCATCGTCGGCACGAATTCACGGGACTATTCCGTGGCCGCCGGGCTGTCGTCCGCGGTCATGGGCGTGCAGAGCGATGGTCTCGTCGCGATCCGCAACGCGTACGTGTACGGGGGTGCGCGGGCCTACATCCATCGCTCCCACTCGGGTCGATACGGCCTGGTCAACTCCGAGGAAACGTACCAGAACCTTTCCCGCTTCCTGTCCGGCGGGTTGTGGGTGGAGGTCGCCCTGCACGGGGTGGAGCTCGATCGCAGGGACCGCATCTGGCAGGGCGAGGCGAGGCTGGCCATCCGTGGCGTGCCCGTGCTTATTCATGAGCAGACGGCCGATCATTATTGCCCGATCGATCTGAACGCCACGGAGAAGGGCATCGCCGGGCCCCTGTCACCGGTCCCGTTGATGACAATCTTCCTGCAGCCGAAGAACGTGCGTAAGTGCCGCTACGCCCTCGACCTCAAGATCATCTCACTCAAGGAGACGGGCGGCATCCTCGGTTTCGGGGACCACCTCGAGCAGATCGCGGACTGGCAGGACACGCTCATCGTCGACGTCGAGGTGAACGACAAGGGCGCGGCCAGAAGCGTGACCTGGGAGTGGAGCAGCACCCTCGCCGGTCGAATCGCCGAACAGGCAGAGCTGCCCAACCAGCTCGACTGGGCACCGGGCAAGTCCAGCGACGGGCAATGGCAGCTGCCGGTTCCCATCGCCCCGATGGGGCAGGCGGTGCTCGGCAGCCACGCGCACCTCCAGCTCAGCATCGGCCTCTGGGCCTGAGCGGCCGCCTCGCGCGATCGACCCGATCCTGATCACGCATCACCGCGCGGACCCCACCGCGGCGAGCGAACGGTTCGCTCGGCTCACGCCGGAGCACACAGCCGATTCGTTGTGTTTGCCGCTGCCCACTGACGGACCGTACGGGTCGGTGCTCACCTGCGACACGATTCTCGGGCGCGGAACGACACCGGCTGCCCGTCGACCTGGAACTCACCGGCCTGGAGGCGGTAGAGCCCGGCCAGGATTTTCACGAGGGTGGACTTGCCGGACCCATTCTCGCCGACCAGGGCATGGATCAAACCGGGGAGGATTTCGATGTTCCCGACTGCGAGGGCGACGACCGGTCCGAATGCCTCAACGGCACCGGCAAGGGTGAATCGTTTCAGAGAACGTGTATTCACCGAATATAGGGTGAGGTTGGGGCATCCGTCAACAGCAGAAAAAGTGCAATTCCCCAAATGAGATTCGACCGAGACTTCGAATGGGTCTCGTGTATTGATTCGTTTCAATCTGCGGCGCGGTGATCTACACTTCACCTAGGGGCAGCAAAGCGCAGGGCGAAAGGGTGACGATGGCAACGGTGAGTGTGCGCGAAGTCGCGGCTCGCGCCGGGGTGTCGGTCGGCACCGTCTCCAATGTGCTCAACCGGCCGGGCAAGGTTTCCCCGGCAACCGTGGAGCGGGTGCAGACGGCAATCTCCGCCCTCGGCTTCGTGCGCAACGACGCTGCCCGGCAACTGCGGGCCGGCCGCAGCCGCAGCATCGGACTCGTCGTGCTCAACGTCGCCAACCCGTTCTTCACGGATGTCGCGCGCGGCGCCGAGGACCGGGCCGCCGAAGAGGGTCTCACCCTGCTCCTCGGCAACAGCGACGAGAACATCGACCGGGAGAGTGCCTACCTCGACCTGTTCGAAGAGCAGCGTGTGCACGGCGTCTTGATCTCACCGCTCGGCGAGGTCGGGGACCGGCTCGTGCGGCTGCGCGCCCGCGGCACCCCCACCGTTCTCGTCGACCGGCAGACGGCCGACCACAGCTTCTCCTCCGTGGCCGTCGACGACGTGGCCGGCGGGCACCTCGCCGCGGAGCACCTGGCCTCGATTGGGCGCACCCGGATCGCGTTCGTGGGTGGGCCGCAGAGCATCCGTCAGGTTGCCGACCGGCTGGAGGGCGCGCGCCAGGCCGTGCGGGAGCATCCGAACGTGTCGCTCGAGGTGATCAGCACGGAGTCCCTCTCGGTGCTGCAGGGGCGTTTCGTAGGCGAGCAGTTGCGCGCCCGCGACCCGGTCGACCGGCCGGACGCCGTGTTCGCGGCGAACGACCTGCTCGCCATCGGCGTGCTGCAGGCCCTGAGCATGCTGGGCGATGTGCGGGTCCCCGAAGAAGTGGCGCTCATCGGCTACGACGACATCGCTTTCGCGGCGGCAGCCATCGTGCCGCTCTCCTCGATCTGCCAGCCGAGCGCCCTGATCGGCCACACGGCCGTCGACCTGCTGCTGCGCGAAGCGGCCGGCGGCGACGATTTCGTGCACGAGCAGATCGAGTTCCAACCGGAGCTGATCGTGCGGGAGTCCACCGCCGGCTGACTGGGTCCCGCTCCTCCCACCCGGGCTTCCGCTGGCGCTTCCGCTCCTAAACTTGACCGCATGACACTGCAGCCCCTGCTCAACAAAGACACCCGCCTATGCATCTCCCTGGCCGCCCGGCCCAGCAATTTCGGCACGCGTTTCCACAATTACCTGTACGCCGATCTGGGGCTCGATTTCATCTACAAGGCGTTCACCACGACGAATCTTGCCGCCGCGATCGGCGGCGTGCGTGCGTTGGGCATCCGTGGCTGCTCCGTGTCGATGCCCTTCAAGGAAGATGTCATCGCCCTGGTCGACGAGTTGGATGACTCGGCGAGCGCCATCGCGTCGATCAATACGATCGTCAACGACAACGGTTGCCTGCGGGCCTCGAACACGGATTACATCGCCGCCGCCGATCTGATCCGCGCGCGCGCCCTCGACCCGACCACTCCGTTCCTGCTCCGCGGCAGCGGCGGAATGGCGAAGGCCGTCGCCGCGGCCTTCCGCGATTCCGGGTTCGAGCATGGCACCCTAATCGCCCGGAACGAGGCCCGAGGCCGGACTCTCGCCACCGAGCTCGGCTACCGCTGGGCGGCCGAGCCGACCGGTCTCACAGCACCTCTGCTCGTGAACGTCACCCCAATCGGCATGACCGGCGGTGCCGAGGCGAACGACCTGTCCTATTCCGCCGAGGCGATCGCCGACGCGACCTGCGTGTTCGACGTGGTGGCGTTGCCCGCGGAGACTCCGCTCATCCTGGCCGCGCGCGCGGCAGGCAAGACCGTGATCACGGGGGCCGAGGTCATCGCTCTGCAGGCAGCGGAACAGTTCGAGCGCTACACCGGGGTGCGGCCGGCGCCGGAGCAGGTCGCCGCGGCATCCGCCTTCGCCCGCACTCACGCACGGTAGCGCGCGCCTGAACCAAGTCAACGCCGAAGCAGGTTGCTTCAGTCGGCGTTCACGTGACTTGACCGGGACCCTCGTTGCCTTCGGGGGATCCTGTTCAGGAAATCTCTCCCCGCGAGGATAATCCACGCCGGAAACGACGAATGGCCTCCGAAATCTCGGAGGCCATTCGTTTTAAGACTAGTTCTAGGACCAGAATCAATAAGTTCTAAGAACAACCCTGTGGCGGTACCGGTGGGATTTGAACCCATATTGCGTGTCAGTGTCCATCGCCCGACACCCCCGAATCGACTGGTTTACGAGGATATAGCGCCCGTTTGCTCACAGTAGAAAACAGGTGCTCGCAGACTTTCCGTTACCGCTGCGTTACTGCTGGAGCCGTTCGCGGCGCGCGACGTCGAGTGCCTCAGCGACGCCGTCCAGGTCGTCCTCGAACAGGTCGGTGTAGCGATCGAGAGTCATCGCGGCTGAAGCATGGCCGAGCATCCGCTGCACCGCCTTCACGTTCGCACCCGCGCTGATCGCTAGTGATGCCGCCGTGTGCCGCAGGTCGTGCGGCGTCACCCGCGGCATGATCGGAGGCTCCTCCCGTTTGAGGCGCTTGGCCTCTGCTGCTGCTTTCTCCTCCGCGGCAATCACACGCATCACGGCGCCCATGAACCAGCCCTTGTGCGCGTGGCCCTGGGTCAGGTGAATCACGCCATCACCCCAGAGAAGCGCGTCGGCGCTCTTGCCCCGGCTCGCGTCTGCGATCGCGCTGTCCAGGAACGCCGGATAGACGACCGAGCGGCACTCGTGGGTCTTCGGAGTGCCGACCACGACCAAGCCGTTCACACTGACGGCGTTTTCCTCGATCCGGAAGCGCCGCGTAGCCTGGTCGATGTGCCTAACCCTGAGCCCGGTCGCCTCTCCCCACCTGAGACCGGTGTACGACAGAAAGCGAACAAAATCAGGGTATTTCGATTCCACCGCCAGCCGCTCGACCTGCTGGTGCGAGAGGTATGCGCGCCGGCCGCTGGTCCTACGGGGCAGTTTGAGTTCGCGTGCCGGGTTCGCCGTGATCCGTTTGTCCTTCACCGCGCCGTCGAGGATGACGGCGAGAATTCCATGCGCGCGGGAAGGTTGCAGCGCTTCCGCGCGGAGCTCGTCGAGGTCGAGGACGAGCAGAGCGCTGAGGGGCCGACTCTGGGCAGCTGACATCCACGAACTGGCAACTAAGTGGTCGCGCAACGCTCAAGAAGCACGAAATTTTGCCAATTTTCCGAGCAATTTCATCGGTTGCACGCCAGCCAACTGAAGACGTTGCCCGTCCTCAGTTCCACTCGTAAACGAGTGATTGCCTCGTGCTTCTAGCCCCACCTGCGTTGACCAGGCGAATGTAGGTGCTGATGGCGAATGTGAACTCGAATACGACTTTGATCGGGTCATATAGCACTCATCAGGTCCAATTCGCCGGGGTGTGCTTTCCTAAGCCAATCAGTCTTGCCTTCCCCCGCGGGGGATGCAAACATTCGAATCATGACGGAATCGCACTCCCCAGCACCCGCCGATTCCACTAACGGAACTGGCTCGGGACCGGGGGCGGTACATGTCTCGGAGGACGCCATCCGGCGCCTCGCAGAAGCCGTGGCTCGACTGGCGAATGACCCGGAATACTTCCTGGAAGCACTCACGGACATGCTGCTCGCGATGAGGCCCATCTCACTCGAGAGGCTGTCCGGGAACGAGGTCCGCTTCCTGATCGAATCGGGCGCATTCAGCGCTGAAGAGTGGGCCGAGACGTCGGCAGCCGTGGACCGAGGACGCCTACAGGTTGGTGTAACTGAGGGATGGCTGTTGGGCCTTTTCGAAACCGGCTCGATGGAGGTCGTCACAGGTTTCCTGGACTGGAACGAGGAAACCGTTCGCGCTGCCGTCGCGGAGGGGCGCCTGTATGCGATCGAAATATCAGGCCGGCTCCGTTTCCCGACATGGCAGTTCAGTGTTGGATCGCCGGACAAGCTTCTGCCCGGGCTCACCGAGATCCTCCAGGTCATTACCCCGAGATGGACTTGGCAAAGCGCGGCCGGCTTCTTCGCCACGGTTCAGTCGAGCCTCGTCGCCGAGGGCCCCCAGACCCCGGTGCAGTGGCTCCGCCACGGCGGCGACGTCCACGACGTGATCGAGATCGTCGAGTCGGACGATTGGTCGTGAGTACCTAATGCCGGCGCATGAGAAAGGCGAGAAAAGCCCATCGCGACAGCGGCGGACACTTTCGAGTTAGGCGGCGGGGATGCGAGCCTTGTCGTCGCTCTGGTCTGCGAGATGTGGAGCGAATTGCGGCCGATTGATGTCCTGAGTTATCAGCGACACTGCGTAGTCGCTCATAGTCATGCCGAGTTCATCTGCTCGGTGACGTGCTGCGGCTGCGAGCGGAATCACGGCGCGCGTCCCAAGTAGCAAGCGCTGGCCTTTTGACGGACGCCCAATTCGTGAAGTTCCAACTCGTGAAGTTCGCATGGCCAAAGTCGAGCATTGTTTGGGTGACTGTTCTCGACATAGGGCGCGTCTGATCAGCTTCACCTAGGCCCGATTGTGCTCAGAGATGAGTTGACTACTAGTCGAAGGTCTCGCTGAATAAAATTGGGCATAGCGGAGTTCCTGCCTGTGAATTGTCACGCAGCTCATCCGGGTCAAGAGGAAGTAAATGAGTGCAGCAAACTGGCGCGAAGTGTGGCCCCTGTATCGAGTCAAACTCGTCGACGAGACAGCTCGGTGTCTGGCAGAACAGCAATCGGCTGCGACTAGTGGGCAGCGGCCACGCTGGGAAGAGCTCACCGGCGTCCAACAAAAAAATTTGGCGGAGAACATCGCTGGCATTTTCCTCGCTCAAGATCAGGCAATGCACAACCTGGTTGAGCGGGGTCTGAAATCGTGAGGTTTCGTTGAGCGAGATCCCTCTATCCGCGACTCCGTCACGTGGTCGTGGCAGGCGTCTGGCACGCAAACGTCGACTGGATCGGCAAAGCCATCCCCTCAATTACCCGCAACGTTCCTGCGGCACGAACGATCCTCAACGTCGGAGACTTCGGAATCTGGGCCGATGGCTGAGCCGGCAGTCCTTCCAAAGATCGAGGCCGAGCGGCTTCTCGAAACGGCAGTCCAGGGGCGTGTCGGCAACTCTGCAACGTCGTAATCGCGGCAATCCACCAAAGGAGTAGGAATGACAGCAAACCAGCAGCGCGGGACGTACCCGAGAATATCTCTCGACGTTGAGGCGAAAACGGAGGGCATGTCCATTGGCCAGATGGTGCCCTTGCTTTACGCAAGCCCCTCGCCCGACTCCCTACCTGAAATCGCGTTCTTACAATGCGCCCGATGCGCGACTGTCAAGGTCAATCCCGTGTCAGTCCGAGTTACGACGCCCGGTGGTCCGGACACGGACTCTAGCGTTGATGTCGACATCAGAACAGGCAAGGCCATCCGCAGGAATGCTCCAAGTGATGGATACCCGGGGGCGGCAGCAGTCCGAGAGGCGACCGTCCTTGTCTATTTTCGATGCGAATCCGGGCACGAGTTTGTCATCGATTTCTTCATGCACAAGGGCTATTGTCCGACCAACGTCTATTCATGGGACGTCGAGGACAATCTCAATTCGTAGGCGCACAGCCTTGGCCTCCCAGCATGGGGTGTGGCACATATCCGCCCGAGATAATGCCAGGTGAAGGTCGCCTGATCAGCGCGGTCCCGATATCGGGTATCTCGCCCAGGCCGACGCGACCACCGTCATCAGTCACCTTGGCTGTCCATCTAACGGTCGAACGACGGGACTTTGCCACTCGACGTCGGGAGGCTCCGGCAGCGATTCCCAGAGTGTCGCATCTCGTGTGTCTCGCATTGCTGCTGACAGATTTGTCTCAGCGACCCTACGGGCGTTGATTTCATGAGAAACAGGGGTGTCTTGCGGTACGCATGTGCCGGGGTCAGCCGGTCGTTCAGCGGCGCCTTTGGCGCTAACCGAGCCACCGGACCTACAACGCCTCGGTCTGACGCCGATAGTAGGGATAAGTGCGATTATCGGGGGTAAAAAACCACCCCCTTGAACCGACATGAGGCTGCGCAGAAAAAGGGGGCTGGCAGCGCGTCATTGCGGATTTACGTCCGGCTCGTTCTCTGTCTCTGGCATGCTGGGCGGATGGGCCCGGTACTCGACAATCTGCGCGACTTCTGCGGCACGTAACTCTTCTGGTTCCCGGATTTCGCACAGTCTCCCGGGTTCGCAGGGTGCCTGGCCGTCGTCGCTGCCGTTATCGCTTACATCGCGACGACGAAGAACGCCCGCAAGGAGCAATGGTGGAAGCGCGCCGAGTACGCATTAAACCTGACCCTGGCGGCGGAGGAGACCACGCAGATAACCGGTCTCGAAGTGCTCGACGCGCTCGAATCGAAGACCAAGACAGAACGAGCGTTTATCGAAGCGGCAACGCAGTGGTTCCTGAACAAGGGGCCCACGGGAGTATCCGCTGGTCCTGCCTACGAAGCACCTGCCAGCGAAGCACCGTCCGCTGACGACGATGATGCGCCTATACCAACGGGCATCCGCGCTCGAATCTTTGGTGCCATACGTGGTTTTTTCAGGCTCCCCCGCGCATAATTAGTACAGGAACAGGAGGCACACCATGACGATCAACGAGATTCAGCAACGTCAGAGCGACAGCCGACCTAGCCCGAAAGCTCAGGCCGTAGCCGCGCGCGTTCGAGTGAACGCAGACCGCCGCGTCGGCGTGGAGACGCCAAAGTGGATCGTCAAGCTTTCTCAGACACCCGCCGCGAAGTAGTTTCTTTTCTCGCCAAGACAGCGAGCTCGTAACCGGCTAGATGTTTTCCTCGAGTGCATGCCGCAGTTCGACACCGTTAGACAAAACCTCGGTGCGCGTTGCGTCCGCGAGTCTCCACTTCACGCCATCATCGCGGCCTGGATGCGGCGGTCAAGATCATCCAGCTCGGCCAGCGCCTCGGACGCAGCCCACACTCGGTTCTTCTTGCGCCCGGTGATTTCCTGGATGTACCCAGCCAGGGTGAGCTGGTCGATGGCCCGGTATGCCTGAGAAGCCACGGACCCGGACCGTGCCTCGATCTCGGCTGCACTCATCACGGGGTGGTCATAGAACGCCGGAATCAGTGCGGCGGCCGCAGATCCAGCGCGAGGGCGCAGCTCTGCTGCCCAAAGATCCGGCATCGCCTTCAGGCGAGCGATGGTGCCGCGCGAGCACTCGGCAGCAGCACGCGCTGAGCGCGCGAACAAGTCAACCAGCGGCGCAGGGTCGCCCAGGCGGTACGCGCCGAGCGATGCGAAGTAGTCGTCGCGGCGGGCGAGGAGACCACTGGCCAGAGGCACAACGGCATTACGGGTGACGCCGCGGCGACGCAGTACAGCGGATACCAGCGCACGTCCGATACGACCGTTGCCATCAGTGAAGGCGTGGATCGACTCGAACTGGGCGTGGCCGATCGCGGCCTGCACCATCACTGGAACGTCGTCGCGGTTGAGGTACGCCACCAGGTCAGTCATCAGCTCAGCGACTCGCGCCGGCGCCGGCGGCACGTGGAGGGCACCCCGCGGTGAGTAGTCGCTTCCGCCGATCCAGTTCTGCATGTCCCGCAGACGACCTGCGTAGCTCGCCTCGTCGGGGTCATCCTTCATCAGCGCGCGGTGCGCGTCGATGATGTGCTCCAGCTCAAAACACTTGTGCTGCTCAACGGTGGTGATGAGTTCATGAAGCGCAGCCGAGGCGGCGACCATGCTCATCGCCGAGGCATTGCCCCGGTTGCCTGCAACCGCTTGGGCGTAGTCCAGCGCAGATGCAGAGATGCGCTCGATTTTCGAGGAGGCCACAGATTCCGTACGCACCATGAAACGGCTCAATGCAGCAGCATGGCCTTCCGCGTCCGTGTCAGCCTGCGCGACGGCGAGAAGGGCTTTCTCGGTTTGCAGCAACACTGCCAGAGGCGGCATGTAGTCGAGCGTCTGGATCAGTGGCGGGATTGTCGCGTCGACCGAACTCAGCACCCGGTCTTCACGCGTGCCGCCGCGTACCTGCTGACGCCAGGGCAGAGTCTCCACCCCGTGTGGAGGCCAAGCGGTGTTGGTGATCGCAGCGTTCATAACCACAACTTTACCGCATCTAGATGGTGCTTGTTGTCGCTAAACACGAATTAGAGCGAGAACAGTGGTGATTAGCTCCTGCAATGGTTAGCAGACGTGTGCGGTGCCACAACTGCGCGACCCGAGCGACCAGAGCGTGCGTGACCAGATTGTCGCGGAAGCGAGACCCATCGAATTCTCTATGCGGGCTGTGAAGCTGATACCTCCACAAGACACGCGATTTCGCAATGAATCAGGTGTTCAGGTAACTTTCGGTTGGAGGGCCCGGTGTCGCGATCAGGTGCCGAGCTTTTCTAGCTTGTCGGCTGTCTTGTGAGGTCCTCAGCGTTCTCGAACTCGCGCCCGATCCGGGCCCAGTGGCGGATCTGGTGCGCCGCGCTGCGGCCGGCGACAGCGCCGGCTGATTTCGCGGCCTCAAAGAGGTCGGCGTCGACTCGCACCTGGATCATTGCGTCGGGCATTCGGACTCCTTCGCGCTGCTTTCGAGAGGTTGATCACACACATCGTACGAGGGGTGTCAGACTCCGGCGCCTCGGTTCGACCGGAGACAGAGACAAGTGGCATATCGAGATCCATCGAACCCTCCACGCGGGCTGTGAACCTGATACCTCCAGAAGTCACGTGATTCCGCAATGAATCAGGTGTTCAGGTAACTCTCGGCTGGAGCGTCCGGCCAGGTGACTGCGATGGCTGCACGGTCAGGCCTCGTCGGACCTGGGTGACGCACGTTCAATCGTCACTGGGTGGCGGCGGATCGGCCGGGCAAGGATCAGGACGCTGATGAGGGCCGCAGCAGCAATGGGCACCGCGAGAAGGTAACTGAGCTCTGGAAAGAGTGTGCGGCCAGCAAGAAGTGTCAGCCCCCCAACAAGCGCCGCCGGAACAGCGACCAGGATGCACGCCCATAGCGGCGCGCGCATTCGTCGCGCCCACAGCGCGGCGAGGAACAGGCCAAGTGAGCTGCCGAGGATCAACAGGTTGCCGGTCCGGGCTTCTGCGAGTGCCTCTTCCGATGCTGCGAAGTACACGGTCATGTAAGCGCCGCGACCCAAGAGCACAGTGCATGAAACGACGAGGGCCGACCACAGCGCGAGGATCCCTGCCCAGGCCAGAACTGCGGTTGCGCTCATGCTGTGACGGTAGCAAATTGCTTGAGGCAATGCGTTGATGACTTTATCAACGGGCTTGGTCGATGGGCGGCGGGCGGCAGCCCACGATGCTCAAATGAGGGTGTCCGTAAGCCGATCGGCAGCGCGGGCTCAGCGCCGGGACCTCGTTGTCAATCCGCGTCGCTGATGTATTGCCGCACGACGTCGTAGAAGAGCGCCGCCTCCACCGGCTTGTCGAGCAGCACCTCGTTGAGAGCCGCCTTGTAGACAAGGGACAACGGATAGAACTGGCGACGCTTGTTCAGCTGGATGACGGTGTCTCCATTGCGCACGTCCTTCTTGCAGCCCTTGTACACGACCCATTCAGCTCCAGGAACATGAGTCATGACGACTTCGGCGACGTAGGCGTGGACCTCGTCGATGAGGCGCAGCTGTTGCCGGGTGAAAGGGGCGTGCGTGTCGACGCCGTCTCCAGCGGGCGGAGATTGGGGATCCCACCAGGCCGGAATCCACGATGTAGCCAACGGCTCGGCGGTTTCCGGGAGGTGCGCCAGGAACCACTGGCCGATGCCCCGGAGGCTCTCGATGCTGCCATCTGCCTCGGGACCGCCGGTTTCCCAGAGGTGCTCGCGGATGCGGCCCTGCGCATCGCTGATCCCATTGAGATACGCGTGGTGCGCTCGGGTGATTTCCTCTTTCGAGGCGTGCATCAACGTCAGCATGTGCTCGTGGTCCCCATAGTGCGATCCCCCCGGATAGTTAGCTGGTGCAGCGTCAGCGCTGTATCTCGATCTTGCATGGCACCTCTGACGAGCCGAGGCGACCAGCTTCAGTCGATGACGATTAGCTCGTAGTTTCGGGCGGCGGCGGCCGCCGTCACCGCGGCGAGGTTCGTCTCCCGGTCATCGCTTGCCAGGACCGGCCAGGTTTTGCCCGGAAAGTCGCCCACCCACCAATACTCGGCAGGGCCCCAGTTGGCGCCGGCGCTCCACACGTGGTGGAAGATCACGATCCCCCGGCCGGTCGCCGCAGTCTGCTCAGCGATCAGCGCGGCCAGTTGCGCGCGGATCACACTGGCTTTTTCGTCTGCTGTAGTGAGCTGCGCGACGATCGGCGTCGCGACTCCGGCGATGTGCGCCGCTACAGCAGCAGGCAGCGGCTGCGTCGGGTCGATCTGGACGACGCTGCCGCCCGGCATCGTGTAGTCGCGCGGGGCGTTCTGGGCCAGGATCTGCTTCTCGAACTCGGACAGGCTGCCGTTGCCGTCGCGGTCGCCGGGGATCGCGGTCGGCGTGGGAGTTGCCGTCTTGCTGCCCACCCCCTGGTCAGCAGTGGGGATGAGTCCGGCCAGGTCACCGCTGGCGGGACTGCACCCGGTCAGGAGTGCTGCGAAGAGGAGCGCTGCGCTGGCGGTGAGGATGGTGCGTCGGATGGTGTTCATGACTGGTTCCCCCCAAGGGATGTTGCTGAGTGTGTGGTGCCTGGCAGGCAAGGCGTGTTGCTGGTGGGCGGGATCGTCGAGGTACCCACCGTGGGCAGCCAGGACAGCGCCTAGAACAGGTTCAGGATCTTCCAGCCGGCGTCGACTCCGCCGTGACTCGCGATGTAGTCATTGGCTGTCTGAGTTACGGCGGCGGGGTCATGTGAGATGGAGCTATCCACGTATTTTCCGGCAATCAGCATGACGTAGACCGGGCTAGGCTCGCCGCCCTGCGGATCGTCTCTGGTGAACCCCATCGTCTGCTGAATCATGATGGACTTGGTACCTCCCAGCTTTTCTGCAAGAGAATCCTGCTGCTGGATCATTGACTTGTTTTGCGCAGCACCGTCCAGGTCTGTAGTTGCAAACACCATGGCGCCGACCTTGGCGTCCGCGAGCACAGCATCCGGAACCGGGCCGGTTGACGAGATGACGACGAGTGATCCGTCTGCCATCGCGTACGTGCGCTGACCGTCCGCGAGGGGCGTGTCCGCCGTGACGACGTCGCCGACGAGAGCGTCGGGGGCTGGCGTGGGAGTCGGGGTTGCCGTCGCTGTACCAGCGCTCGGGATGAGCGCGGTGACGTCACCGGCGGCGATACTGCACCCGGTGAGGAGTGCGGCGAGTGTGAGCGCTGCGGTGGCGGTGAGCATGGTGCATCGGAATTTGGTCATGGCTGGTTCCCCCCAAGGGATGTGTCGGTGCCCGCTCAGCGTATTGGCTGGCGGGGTGGTGCTTTGTCGCTTGGTGCGTGTGGACGGCAATCGGAACCGCCGGAACAGCAATGTCGGTCAGGTGTTGACCCGTTTCTGCTGGGATACGAGAAGTTTGTGTCGGATGATGCCGCCAGAATGAGCTTGTCGACGTCACATCACAGAAAGATGGCATCATGCCCATACCGATCTACATCATGTTGCTCATTGCAGCACCCCTCGTCCTCGGCGTGACTACCGGAAGCGGTGTTGCCGCCTTGGTCGGGCTCGCCCTGGTTCTGATCGCCAGCCCGATCATCTGGAAAGTCCGCAAAGCTCGCTATTTCAATTCCGAGAAGTTCCATACGCTGCGATCCGAGATCGCCGTCGTTGTCGCCGAGCACAACGAGGTCGTGAACTATGTAGCCGAGATCCGCTCGCAAGGCTCATTCGAGCTGGGAGCGTCCTCTGGGGGCCAGTATGCGCACCTGGCGACGTTCGAGAACAACTCGGCGTGGAAGAACCGGCGCGACCGCAACGTCTCCGTCTACGCGCCGCAAGTGCACAACACATCGCTCCAGGTCGTGCGCAACGCCAGCGTCGAGCCGATCAAGTACGTCATGAAGTACTTCTCCATCAAGGCCGACCAGGAGACCCTGGCTGAGGTTCAGCGTATCGCCGCGGACATCTCTCGCCTGGAGGAGGCGGTCTCCAACGTCAAGGGTCGCGAGGCAGAGATCACCGCGAGAATCAACCCGCCGAAGTTCATCCTCAAGCGTTACGCCGACGAGTTCTGGAACCAGATCGGCGCCCACCTGTCGCCCATCGAGGTGCCGTACCCGCGTTACAAGTTCCAGTACACCTCCGCAGGAGGCAACAGCGGTCAGGCGTCGAATATCGAATTCGACACTCCCACCCTTGATGCGCTGTCCGCGACGCTCGTCCAGAAGATCCGCTGGACGAAGTCGGCCGCCGGGCAGCGTGCGCTGATGACGGTGCGACTCCGGGGCGAGATCAAGCAGCGCGACCGCTACGCCTGCTTGCAGTGCAGGGTCTCGGTGGCCGCCGAGCCACACCTCTTGCTCGAGGTCGACCACATCATGCCGGTGTCCAAAGGTGGTCTCAGCACGCCGGAAAACCTTCAGACGCTCTGCTGGCGGTGCAACCGATCGAAGGGTTCAAAGGTCCCCAGTAGCCCAGCGGTCGTCTCCGCGACCCCTATCTCAGCGGTCGTCGCTGCGCCTCCACTCTTCGAGACAATGGGGCGCCTTGCTGATCGGCGGCGTTCTCAGCCTTGATGAGCCTCTTAGGGTTCAGTCGCCTTGTCGTCCAAGATCATCCCGCTGGTCTGAGGCAGCAGGGTGTCGACGGCTTCCTCCGCTAGGTCAAGCTTGACGCCCCACTCGTGATGGGCACGGAGCGCGAGCGAGTCGTACAGGGGAATTGCTTCATTGGTGCCGTCGTTCGCGGTAACCCAGCCGGCGTCCTGGATTCGGCGACTGAGTTTCAGGACTTTTTCGTATTCGGCGCGCCTGCGGGCTTTCACTGCGGCGCCGAGTCGGCGTCGTGCCTCGGTGAGCCAGGCGGGCTTTTCGGCTTGCAGCGCCTGTACGTCGGCGCGGGTCCACGGCCGTCCGAGGTTGGGGAGATCTTTGGTCGCGATGCTGAGGCGAGCGGCGGCTTGCCGTGGCTCCAGCGGCTTTGGATCGGGCCGTTTGGCGTTCATCATCACCTTCCATGTCGGGAGCCGCGGTCGTCAGTGGGCGGTTGCAGCATCACGTTACTCGTCCACAATCCGTGCCGGGGCCGCGGGCTCGCTCCGGCGCAGGCCATACAGCGCGACGTCGGATGCGTTCTTGCTCCAGCCGTGCGCACGGGCCGTGAGCGGCTCAGCCGCGTCCATCATCGAGCCAGGGCGCGAGCGGGTGTAGAGCCACTCGCCCGAGGCAGTAGCGACCGTCTTGATACGGCGGGTGAACGCCTTCTTCAAGAGCGGCCCGTCAGCCGGGAACTCGTCGCTCAACCAGTCGGCGTAGAGCGCGTGCAGCAAATCGACCGGCAGGAAGACCCAGCGAAACAGCTCAGCGAAGGCTTGCCAGAACGCGAGGATCTGGCTGTCGGCCTGGGCGTTGGCCAGCCAGGCTGCTGTGGCAGCTGGGGGCTTGCCGCCGTAGCGCTTCTGGGCAGCGGAGGCCGACGCTGAGCTGAGCGCTGCGGCGATGGCCGGCCAAGGTGTGGCGTTCTCGGGATCAGCACGAAGCTCGGCGATACAGGTGCGCAGCAGCTCGTCGATGCAGTCGCGGGCGGTGCTCAGCGCGGCCAGCTCAGCGAGGGTGGCGGGATCGCTGGTGCTCAGGTTGTTCAGCTCCGCGAGGGCGGTGCGGAGGGGTTGGTGACTGTTGCGCATGCAGCAAACTTGCCCGTTTGGGATGTGCGGGGGCCGGATTCGCGGTTGTCAGCGACGAGTCAGGCTGCTGCGGACGATTGCCACTAGAGTTCCTCCAGATTCTTGCGATCGAGCACGATTCCCCGATGTAGGAACGCGGCTGGGGTTGAGAGCACCGACAGCGTGTACCAGCCGTCGTCTCGGATGGAGCCTCCAAACGGGGCCCATGCCTCGTCGATGCGGGTCTCTTTTGCCCACGGGGGCGTCTGGATCCTGGGGCGGGCACCTTGGCAGCGCCACGCGACGAGAGCCTGAAGAAATGCGTCCCAGCGAGGGGTCCCTATGTGCGCCGGCTCTCTGACCAGCTCCGCGAGGTGTTCGCTCGAAAGCTCCAGCACAGTGTGGATGAGGATGCGGGCGAGGTGCTCGCGCTCACGGAGGTCATCGTCTCGGAGTTGCAGCACGCGCTGCGCGACATCGTGCCCGAGCGCGGCGACTGTGCCAGCTTGGGCTTGGGCAGCCGGGGTAGCCGTGTTGTTGACCGGCGTAGCGGTAGGGATCGGCAGTTGACGCCTGGCCGCGGGGTTCGTCTCTCGTGACATGGCATTTCTCCCTTTGGTGTCAAATCTATCGTCGGTGCGGTGATCGCGGATCAGACGCACGTCTTGTTTGAGATGTGTGGGGTGAGCCGGATGTGTGGTTGTCAGCGACGAGTCAGGCCACGGCGGACGAGTGCCGGATCAGCGTGGCAGTGCGGCGGAGTCCGTACTGGCCTCCCCCGGCTTCGTTGAGAGCCCAGCGGCCTACCCTCTGCGTCAGAGGCTCAGCCTCGTCCATCAGCGACCCGGTGCGGGTTCGGACATAGGCCCATTCACCGGATGTGGTTGCGACCTTCTTCAGCCGCCGGGTGAACGCTTTCCCCAGGAGGGCTTCTTCGTCGGGGAACTCAACGGTCATCCACTGCTCGTACAGGGCGTAGAGAAACGTCATGGGCAGGAAGCCCCAGACGAAGTCCTCGGCGAAGGTGTCCCAGAAGTTCAGGACGTGCTCATCGGCAGGGGCAATCCCTGACCCATACTTCTGCCGAGTGGCGTTCACCGACGACGATCCGAGCGCGTAGGCGATCGTCGGCCAGTCGCGGGCGGTCTGCGGATCGGTGCGCAGCTCGTTTACGCAGGCACGCAGCATTTCGTCGATGCAGTTGCGCACGGCGCTCAAGGCGGTGAGTTCGTCGAGTGAGGCTGGCCGGTCGGGGTTGATGCAGCGCAGCTCGCCGATGGCGGTGTTGAGGGTTTGCTCGGTGTTTCGCATGGCGCTCACTTCCTAGTCTCTGTGTACTTGTTCGGATTTAGCCAGCGTTTTTGGGCGATGTACCGGCGATGAAATAAATCGCCGGTCCGGGCTCGCTGGGATGGATTGCCTGATGAGGGTCGATTTATACAGCTCAGGGCCGTTGGAAACGTACCGGCGATCTGCGGCTGGTTTTCCATCGCCGGTCCGCTAAATCAGCGGCTTTTGGCTTTTTTCTCTTGATTTCTAGCTAATAAGTAAGAGAGAAGAAGAGAGATGTACCGTATGTACCGCGTAATCCGGGAAACCCTACACATGCGCGCCTGCGCACACGCACATGTAAGGAAACCTCCAGAATGGCGGTACATACGGTACATTGGACCGTTTCCCCTGGTCAACGTGCAAATACGTCTTTTTTCGGCGGTACAGATCGTCGGTACGCCCTCTCGGCGCGCAGGCCTTCTGAGTGAGCGATTACCACCCTCATCAGGGATTTTAGTGGCGTCGACGTGTTGCGGCCGCGGACCGTATTGGGCGCTCGATCGCCGGTACGTTTCGCCTGAGGGCATGTTTTCACCCTCAAATGGCCGTCCTAGCGTGCTGAACGTGCTCACCGGTCCGAGAGCGAGCCTCAGACGAGCAGATCGAGATACACCCGCACCGTCGCCGTGCCCGGCGCGATCTCGGTGAGCCCGTGGTCGAGGATCGTAATGATCGAGGCGTCGTCGGACTCCTCTGCGGCGTACGCAGCGAAGCCGACCTCGCCGATGTGGATCCCCGGGTCGCTGGCCCAGGGCAGGCGGGTGCTGAGGGGTTGCGCGAGCAACCAGGCACCCAGCGCGTGCGCCACCTGGGCAGAAGTCTTGCCGGTGGACATCGCCACGTCAGCGTTGATCTCGATGTGCGGGGTCACGGCGCCGAGGCGAGGGCTGAGCGTGAACCGGTCAGCGTCGTGGGCGAGGTCGAGGCCGGAGACTTATAGCCGGCTGATCTCTCATGGGTTGTCTTCGTAGCGCGCCGGCACGAAGGCGAGAGCTACAGCATCGCCGACGGTGACTTCTGCGTTCTCGAGCCCGAGGGCCCGGATGCGCTCGAGCTCGATGGGGCGCTTGACCCGCCGCACGCTCTTGGTGAAGCTGCCGCTGAGCCAGCTGTGCCAGGGGTCGCAGCTGAGGTCAGCGTGCGCCATGGCGAGCCCGGACGCGAGCGCCGCCGCGGCGATGGTGTCGAAGTGCTTAGCCGGTTTGACGACGATGGTCTGGACGAGGCTCATGGCGATGCTCACTTTCTGGTGTCAGGGCTGGTAGCCGCTTTCCGTGGAGGGATGGATCATGATGACGTACTCAGCGGGCAGCCTCCACGTACAGCCACACCAGCGGGCCGCCGTCACGGTCAACCATCTGGGCGATGACAATGTCGAACCCGCCGTCGGTGCCGCGGGCCTCGCAGAGGGTCTGCCCGCCGAAGATGTTTGCTTGCGGCTCGCAGTCACCCGTGACGGGGAACTCCCACCCGGCGCGATCGACGAGCGCCAGGAACTCCGCCGCGCTCAGCTGTGCGGGGATGCTCCACATTCGGAGGATCGACGGGCACGCCACGCCACCCAGGCAGATCCGACGTGGGGGCTCTGTGCTGGTTTGCGTGACCGTCCACCCAGGCGCCGGTTTCAGCGCAGCCGCTGCTCTCTCGATCGGTGCGGGATGGATCGCCGGAGATGACGACCACGGCAATCAGCGCGCCGACCAGGAGGACTGTGACGCCCACCCCGACGATCACTGCTCGGATGACTTTGCTCATTTGCGTTCCCTCGTTTTCTTGGCCAAGCCCCTCGTTGAAAGTGCCAGCGGCCACACCGCGCCACCCCAAGGCTGCCGCGATCCGCGACGGAACACACTCGGCCAGGGAGTTAGCCACCACCTTCTGGAAGCACACTGCCTCCGGTTGCAGCTGCTCGAGCTCCGCGACGATCAGGTCGATACGTTCCTCGAGTCGTTCCGAGTCAATGTTCAGGTTTAACGAGGCAACGCGTAGACATGTGGGGGGGCAGGCATCAAGGCTCCAGAAAGAGTTCTCACTGGCGGTCCCAGCTCCCCCGTCGTCGGCTCGCCACTCACCCCGACCCTCACGCCCCGCAGAGACTGAACACTATTATCTCGTTACCCCAACCGCTTCAAACACGTACGGAACCGGAAGCAGCATCAGCATGACGGCAAGGCCGGTGATGTTCAGCCATGTCCACCTCAGGATGATCGAGGCGATCATTGGTATGACCATGAACGGACCGATGATGATCGGGGTCAGAAAGAATCCGAGCGACGCCCAACCCGGGTCCGCCGGGTTCGACTTCAGCAGCTTAGGGATATGGACCGAATAGCTGTAGATGAGGTAGGCGGTTGCAGCTACCGCGACGCCTAGACAGATGTAGCTCCAAACGAATCGCCACCGGGGCACTGGCCGCTTGACACTGGAAGCTGTGGTCCTGAGGAACCTTCTCTTGAGGCGCGGGGCCGCAGGGATATCGCGTTTCACATGCTCGGTCCAGTCGGTTCCATTCCACCAGCGCAGTTGGTTGGACGTCTCGGACTTCGGATCGGGGTACCACCCGGATGGTTGTGGTGTGGTCGTATGATCTGTCACAGTGTGTCCTTCCCCGCCACCACAGGTGCGCGTAGCTGACCACAGCATAAGGGTGGCCGGGCATCTGCCTCCAGCCCCCTTTCAGAGCTGTAGACCAGCCCGGGTAGAGAGAAAGAAACCTCCCTCGGTCCCCGAACATCGCGCTACTCGACGAGTAGACAAGCTTCCTCGCTGCCAGCAGCCAGTTGCGGCATGACCATGTCGTCCTACAGACCGGCAACACCGATGGGGTCGAGCAAAACTGCTGACATCGACAACACGGTTGCGCTCTGGCTAGGTAGGGCGTCACCGTGTCGGCGAGTTCAGAGGTTCTGAACCCGCGATGCAGCAGATAGACACTTGTCAGTGTCAGAGCCCAGACCTACACTCCCCATATCGAATAAACGTTCGATAGCAAGGGTTGGAGGTACGGATGCGACAGAGCTTCCCGCACCTCCACGTTGCCTCCGCATACTCCCCGCACTATGGCGTGACCATGCCCGAGGTCCTCGTCGACCAGGCGGCAGGTGCCGGCGCGGACTTCCTCGCCCTGACCGACCGGGATGGGCTGTACGGGGCGGTCAAACATGTGCGGGCGTGCGCGGCCGCCGGGATCCGGCCAGGCCTCGGCGCGGACCTGGCCGTCCACGATGATGAGCACCGGCCGCTTGGCCGGGTGACCCTGCTCGCCCACGGCGGGGACGGCCGCGGGTACGCGGCACTCTGCCGGGCCGTGAGTTCCGCGCACGAGGCAGGTCGGGTGCCGAGCATTGACCGGCGACGTCTCGCCACCTGGGCGGAGGGCCGTGCCCTCACCGTGCTCCTCGGGCCGCTCTCTGACGTGGGGCTCGCCGCGCAACGCCGGGACAGCCCGGAGTCAGTTGCAGGGTTGCGTGCGTGGCTCCGCGTCATGCCTATTGGCTCGGTCACCCTCGAGGTCGTCTGCCACCTGGCACCGACCGGGCAACGCGGTTCCGTGGCCGCGGCCACCCGGATGCTAGGACTCGCCGAGGACACCGGGACCCCCGCCATCCTCTCCAACGCCGTCCGCTACGGCGAGCCGGGCGACGCGACGACCGCAGACCTCGCCGACGCCACCCGGCTCCTCACCCCGCTCGCCCAACTCGAGGAACCGCAGGCGAACGGCCAGGCCTGGCTTAAAGACGGGACGCACATGCGCCAGGTCGCGCGCATGGTTGTCGACGCCGGCGCCCGGAACCCCGACGCTCTCGACGACCTGCTGCGGACCACACGCGAGCTGGCGGACCAGTGCGCCCTCGACCCGGCCGCGGACATCGGACTCGGCACACCACGGATGCCGGAAGCCTCGATCATCGGAGTGGTCGGCGACCCCGTCGCGGAGCTGTGGCGGCGGGCCCGGCACGGCATCGACGACCGCTACGCCGGCACCACCCTCGCCCGAGCCGCACATTTGGAGCTGGCACATGAGATGGAGACGGTCGAACACCTCGGGTTCGCGGCGTACTTCTTGACTGTCGCCCGTGTCGCGGACCTGATCCGGGGCATGGGCGTCCGGGTGCAGGCGCGTGGTTCCGGCGTCGGGTCCGTTCTCAACTACGCGCTCCGCACCTCGTCGGTCGAGCCGATCGAGAACGGCCTGATCTGGGAACGGTTCCTCTCCCCCGAACGCCAGACTCTCCCCGACATCGACCTTGACGTTGAATCCGCGCGGCGCCATGACATCTACCGGGAAGTGTTCCAGGTCTTTGGCGCCGACCGGGTGTCGCTGATGTCGATGACCAACGCGTACCGGGGGCGAGGCGCCGTCCGCGACGCCGGGCTCGCCCTCGGCATGCCCCAGGAGCAGGTCTCGGCTATCGCCAAGCAGATGTGGCGGTTCAACGCCCGCGACTTCCGCCGAGCCCTCGAGGAGAAACCGGAGCTCGCGGATCTCGCCGCGCAGGTGCGCGAGTCGCAGCAGTTGGACCAGCTGGTGGACCTGACCGCGAAGCTCGACCGGCTCCCCCGGCACATCAGCGTGCACCCGTGCGGCGTCATCCTCTCCGACACGTCTCTCCTTGACCGGACGCCCGTGCAACGGTCGGGGATGGGGCTGCCCATGTCCCAGTACGACAAACACGACATGGACCCCATGGGCCTGATCAAGCTCGACATCCTCGGCGTCCGGATGCAGTCGGCGATGGCCTACGCGATCGAGGAGCACCGGCGCCTCACCGGCGAGACCATCGACCTGGACCGGGTCCCCCTCAACGACGAACCCACCTACGAAATGCTCCGCACCACCCGCACCCTCGGCGTCTTCCAGCTCGAATCCCCCGGGCAGATGGAACTGATCGGGAAGCTCCAACCGGGAGTCTTCAATGACCTGACTGTGGAGATCAGCTTGTTCCGCCCCGGACCGATGCAGGCGAACATGCCCCTCCAGTATTTGAAGGCGCGGCACGGGGAAGTCGCACCCGACCATATGCATCCGCGGTTCAAACCGTTCCTGGCCGAAACCAACGGCGTCGTCGTCTTCCACGAGCAGGTGATGCGTCTGTTCGACGAGCTGACCGGTTGCGGGATGGGTAAGGCCGATGTGTTCCGCCGGCACCTCGGAAAATCCGGCGACCTCGCCGAGATCGAAGCGTACGTGCGGAAGCAGGCCGCGGTCCGGGGGTTCCCGGCGCCGGTTGTCGATCGGGCGTGGAAGGTGCTGTCCGGGTTCGGCAGTTTCGGGTTCGCCAAGGCACACGGGGCCGCGTTCGCCCGCACCACGTACGAGAGCGCCTGGCTGAAAACGCACCACCCAGCGACGTTCTTCGCCGGACTCCTCACCCACGACCCCGGCATGTGGCCCAAGGACCTGATCGTCGCCGAAGCCCGCAACCTCGGCGTCCCCGTCCTCGGCCTCGACGTCCAGAAATCCGCATTGGACTACCGGGTGGAGCAGCTGGACGACGGGCAGCTCGCCATCCGCCTGGCCCTGCCCGAACTCGCCGGATCCAGCGCGGTGGAGCGGCAGCGCATCGCCGAGCACCAACCGTTCTCGTCCCTGCAGGACTTCCGCGATCGCGTACGGCCACGCCGCCGCACGTTCGAAGCGTTGGCCCGGGTCGGCGCCCTCGACTCGTTCATCGGCTACGACCGCGCCCGCCGCGGCGACCTCCTCGCCCACATCCAAGGCCTCGGCGGCAGGGCCCTCCCCGTCGGCCCCGACCAGCTCGCCTTCGACATTGAACTGCCACTGCCCGACTTCTACCGATCGGTCACTGCCCTCGACCTCCGCGGCCGCACCCAAACAGACGTGGAACTCCGAGACCTCGGCCTCGCCGTCAGCCAGCACCAAATGACCCGGTTCTACCTGCTCTTCAAAGAGCTCGGAGTCACCCCGGCGTCAGAGCTTGTGAACCTGCCGGGCGGCACCGAGGTCTTGGTCGCCGGGGTCCGCCGCGCCACCCACACTCCCCCGATGCGAAGCGGCAAACGCGTCGTCTTCCTCTCGCTCGACGACGGCACCGGGCCCGTCTCCAACGTGGTGTTCTTCCACGACGCACAGGCACAGATCGGAGCACCCGTGTTCCGCACCCACTACGCCCTCATCCGTGGCCGAACCCGGCGCACCGGCGCCCGCGGGGTGTCAGTAACCGGCGAACAGATGTGGGACCTGCTCGACGTGGCAGGGAAAGTCCGGGCGCGCCAGGCCGCAGAGCGGGAACAGGAGCGGATTGTGGTCGAGGCAGAGGCCGCGGACAACGTCATTCAGATGTGGAGACGAAGGGCGTGAGGTTCCGGACGCTATTCACGGGATGGGCCGGCCTTTAGACGCGCCTGATCGGGTGCCGATAGACGTCAGCTGATCCCGAGTCGCTCGAAGACCAGCGTGGCCTGGATGCGGTCGCCGCCCCCGAGGCCCTTACTGCCTGAGGCTGACGTCGTGATGGTGTGCAGTCGATAGCCGAGGGCGGCCTGCGCGTTGATGGACTTTTCTAGCTCGGTGAGGTTGCCAGATCCGGTACCGAATAGCTTCTCCTTCAGCACCACCTGCAACATGACGTAGCTCTGCCCGTATTGCGCTGGGCGTGGTCGACCTACCGCGACGGACTCCGACTTGGTGTGGTCGATCAGCGCGGCGGACTGTTCACCGATGCCTCCTCTTGCCAGACATTCGTCCACTGCTCGCCGTCCCACCGTCGCTGGTGACCCGAACCGTCATCGTACCAACCTGCTGCTGCGTTCGCCACCATTGCCTCGTTTCAGTCCGTCAGGTCGCGACGCGCCTGGACGTGCGCTACAACGTATCAGCCGGTATCCCTGGCGGCACCGATTGCCTCAGGCGTCGAGACCTAACCCATCCGCACCTGCTGCTGCAGCACGGACTGTTCTTCCGAGTAGGTGAAAGTCTCGATCTTGTCGCCCAGCAGCGCGGAGTCGCAGCCGAAGCGGATGTCGCGGATCTCCTTCGTCGCTGAAGCTTCGGTGAGCGCGCTACTGTCGCGTCATGGAGCAATTAGCCCGAATCCCTGACGAGATTCTTCATTCGAAGTGGCGAGAGATAGCCCCGCTCATCGATGTTCTGGCCACCCGGATTGGAGAATCGGAGCCTTTCCCGGTTGTCACGGGCAGTGCCTTCACAGGTGACGATCGAGGAGCAGCTCCATATTCGGTGACGTACGTCGCCAACGCGTGCCTTTTCTCCGCGATTGACCACCTTCATGCTTTGAAGGCGCTTGTGTGGGACGCCCGGCTGCTGCACACGTCAGCTCCGGCCACACTTGCGCGCAACGCAATTGAGAACGCGGTAACGGGGTTGTGGGTGATCTCGCCCGCTAGTCGTAATGAGCGGATCAGTCGGAGTTTGCGCTGGTATGCACAGGATGCTCGCGATCAACACCGGGCCACGGCACATTTCAGCGCCATAGACCTGGCCGGGCAACTTGAACGTCTGAGTGCCATCGCTGAAGTCAGGGGTATCTCGGCGAGCTCGGCGATCAGCAACTTCACAATCACGTCCGTCTTCAAAGAGCTGAAGGCGGCTGGCCGCGAAGCGGCTGAGTTTGAGTGGCGTCTCGCGTCTGGCTTCGCTCACGGCCGGTCGTGGGCGAGCATGGGAGTTCTGGAGCGTGAAGAGCTTCCGTTGGGCGACGACGACAACCTCGTCTTGCGACTGACGAATTCCGACCAGATGGCATTGTATTTCGTTCTCAAGGCGCTGCACTCGATTGAACGACTGCTCCAGCGTCGCGAATTCCTTGCTGGCCTTAGGACCCACGACGCATCTGTCGGCTGAAGGTCGCGGTCGTACTCCGCGGAAGGAGGCAGGTCACTCTCGCGCACACGGGCCTAAGCGAGCGCCCGCAGAGGTCGCATAAATGGGGATGAATGGCTTGCCGTAAGGGGTTCCCAAATGGCACCCGCCGTTCAACGTCGGCTCGAAGCCCTGGCGGCGAATTCCGTGCCCATGGAGCGTTATTTGGAGAGCCACGATGGGTCGGAAAATAGAACTTGCAGCTCTTGAACAAGGCGAGCCGTATGGAAACCGTCAGCGGCCGCATGGTGCACCTGAATGGCGACAGGCATCACGGTTCGCCCCCCGGTCTCCCGGTACCGACCTAGGGTGAATATCGGCAATAGATGCTTCCATCCGTCCCGTATCTGCAGACTGAACCCAGTGAACGACGCCCACGGAACGCTTGATATATCAAACATATTTGCAGGCATATCCGGCTGCGGCTGCAACGACGTGGCAGTGCGGTATCTCTCCAAAACGTCCGCTGTGTGCTCGTGGAAGGTCGAGAAGTCGGCGTGGAATGGGGACCAGACGTTGGCGAACGTCTCTCGCTCGGGATTGAAGACAGTGAATGCAGGGTGCACGATGTCCCAGGTCGCGGGAACCTTCTCGTCTGTGAGAGTCATCCGAAACTCGACGTGACGATTCACTACTGAGGCGATGGCCCAGATCTGCGCGATATAGCTTTTCCACGGAACGACGCGGAGCGCCGCCACCATCTCCGTGACGTCGAGTTCCACCGTGATGGCGTACGTGCACTCGACGCGCGTGAGGTAGTGCTCGAAGTGCTCCCGCCGAGGCCACTTGTCCAGATCGATCGCGCGCGCTTCTGTCATGCCCACGAGCCTAAGGCGGGCACCCCTCCCCATCGGTCAGCACCAGTGAGCGTTCCGCTGCTGCCGGACTTCAGTCAGGCCTCGACGGCCGAGTCTGTCGTGCCAAACTCGACGGATGGACCAGGCAAGAGACACGGAACTCGACACCATCCTGATCGGTGGTCGTGAGCAACGGGCGATCGTCATCGTCGATTACGACGACACATGGCCCTCCAAAGCAGCTTCCATGGCTAAGAAGATCCAGGATTCCTTGGGCCCGGCTGCGCTGTCGGTCGAACACATCGGTTCGACCTCAGTCCCTGGACTGGCGGCGAAACCGGTGATCGACATCCTGCTTGTCGTGGCCGACATTGACGACGAGCAGTCCTACCTTGTGCCAATGGAATCCATCGGGTTGTGGCTCCGCGTCCGAGAACACGGCCACCGGATGCTCCGCACGGCGGAGTTGGACTTCCACGTGCACGTCCTTCCGCCAGAGACCGCTGAGCAGATCGACTACCTCGACCTCCGCGACTGGCTCCGGGTCGGCGCGGCCGACCGTGCACTCTACGAATCCACGAAGCGGATGCTCGCGGCCAACACATGGAGCGACATGAACCACTACGCCGACGCCAAGAGTGCCGTCATCCAGCAGATACTGACCCATGCACGCAACTGGCGAGCAGGCCAGCCCACCAGCTGAACCGTCCCCAGAGAAACAAGTCCCGGCGAAGGTTCGGCTCATGCGCCCCTCGTCGCCGGACGGTCGATTAAATCGGTTTGCGTCTCATCTTCTGTTCCGGTTCAGTGGGTTCATGATGAATGACACCTACCGGTTCTCTTCACGCGCTGGTGACATGGATCGGAAGCTGATCCACGCATGGTTGAGCGAAGAGGCCCACTGGGCGCAGGGGCGCCCGCGTCCAGGATGCTGCAATCGATGCATCCATCAACTTCGGCATGTTCGACTCAATCAGCGGACGGCAAGTAGCGTATGCCCGAGTCGTGACAGGCTCGGTGACTTTCGCTGGGCTCTGTGACGTTTTTGTTGATCCGAAAGTCCGCGGACACGGCGTCGGAGCTGCACTCATGAATAACATCTGTTCGATGCTCGACGACTTGAATTTGAAGCGCGTCATACTTTCGACCGGGGATGCTCACGGCCTCTACGAGAAGTTCGGCTTCGAGCCCCTCGCTCAGCCCGAGAAATGGATGGCACGGACGGCCCCCATTCCAGCGATCTGACCCGGAAGAGATCCCGTACGGGGTTCCCAAACGCCACTCCCCCGATATTTCGGAACCTCGGCGCATTGGCGCCGAATCTGCGTCCGTGGACGTCCGTCTTAGGGACTACGCGAAAGCGGGGTGGCGGTTGTTAGGAGCTGGCAGCTTCATGGATTCGTTGAAGAAGCACAGCGAGGTTCGCCTGCTCCTCGACGCTGAGTGCCGCGATGATCGCATGCTCGGTCTCGAGGTGGTCGGGCAATGCCGCCTCAATGAGTTCGCGTCCGGAATCGGTGAGCGCGACAAGCGTGCCGCGGCCGTCATTCGGATTTGCCTCCCGACTGACCAACCCGCGCGTTTCGAGCTTGTTCAGCCGCTGGGCGACCGCGCTCGTAGAAATCATCGCGTCACGCGCCAGCTCCACCGGAGCGATCCGATAGGGGGAACCACTTCGCAGCAGCGTGGCGAGCACATCAAATGATGCGGAGTCCAAAGCATGGCGAGCGAATGTCGTGGCCAGGCGCGATTCGACGGCGACTGCTGCTCGAGTCAACCGACCGATGACCGCCATCGGTGAAACATCGAGATCGGGTTTCTCGGAATGCCACTGCTCCAGGATTCGATCCACATGGTTTGCCATGCGCCCAGACTAGCAATTGCTAAGCACTTAGGTAATATGGCTAAGTGCTTAGCAATCGAGTTTTCCTGTTGATGACTACGGCCGTGGCCCCCGCACTGTGGGGAACCACATACCTGACGACCACGTTGTACTTGCCGGAGGACCGGCCGTTGCTCGCGGCAACGTTGCGCGCGCTTCCTGCCGGAGCCTTACTCCTGCTGCTGTGCCGCCAGCTGCCGCGCGGCGAATGGTGGTGGAAGTCCTGGGTACTCGGCGTCCTCAATATTGGCGCGTTCTTTGCGTTGCTCTTCGTTGCCGCCTACCGGCTCCCCGGCGGTGTGGCCGCCGTCATGGGCGCGCTTCAGCCTCTCGTCGTCGCGGTCTTGGCGACCCGTGTACTCAACGAGAACCTGACCTGGCGCGTGGCAGCGGCCGGCATGACCGGAGTGTTCGGCGTGTGTCTCATCGTGCTTCAGGCGCAAGCGCGCCTTGACACTATCGGCGTCCTGGCCGCCGTCGCCGGCACGCTATCCATGGCATCCGGGATCGTGCTTTCCAAGAAGTGGGGGCAGCCGGCACCCCCGCTGACCACAACCGCATGGCAACTCCTCACGGGAGGACTCACCCTTCTGGTCATCCTGCTGGTCATCGAGGGTCTCCCGACCGCGCCGCTGACAGCACAAAACATCATGGGGTACGCCTATCTGTCTGGGGTCGGAACCGCGTTCGCCTATGTCCTGTGGTTTCGCGGCGTCGCACGTCTTCCCGCGAGCACTCCAGCTTTCCTCGGCCTACTCAGCCCGGTGGTGGCCTTACTCCTCGGTTGGATGATCGGAGGCGAGGACCTCGCCCCACTGCAAATTGCAGGAATCTTCATCGTCCTGGTTTCGATCGCCGTTGCCCTTTCCAAAGCCACGAAACCTCGCCGCCTTGGGGGCAGAACCCGTGAAGGAACCCGCCGGTGCGACATGAGCTTGTGACGGTCATTCCTGCAGCGTGAGAGAGCAGGATGCGCGCGCTCACCGGTTTCCCTGGTGGTTTCCTGATCGACAATCTCCGTCTATCGCCTCGCTCCGACCGTGGATAACTCACTCCGCCGCAAACTTTATCCACCTCTCCCCCGGAAATCACCCGCGCTTCGGGAGCGCCCCCCAAAGGGTTCCACCTACGGGTGTCCATCTCGGCGCTGCCCTGCAGTGACGCCAACCAGCGATAGCGAAGAGAAGGCTCAGTCGAGCTTCTTGAGCATCTTCACCGAGGTTGTCTCGTAGCCGAGGGAATCGTAAAGTCGCCTGGCGCCGGTGTTGAATGCGAAGACGCTGAGGCCGAGAGAGCGCGCACCGTGGGAGCGTGCATATTCCTCGCCGAGCAGCATCGTTGTTCTCCCATGACCCTGGCCACGCTGGTCGGCGTTGATGAAAACGTCCCAGACCCACCACGCCCCCGGGTCGGTGGTGACATCCTGCCCGATCCACAGATATCCCACTGCCGTACCAACCTCGTTCGTGACGTGAAAGACCTCATTGCCGGGGCTCTGAGTGCCCTCCGGGAACGAACGCGCCATGCTCTCGACCGCGATGCGCCGAGCTTCCTCGTGTGATCGACCCTGGGCAAGTAAGTCACCGACGTACTCCGCGCTGCTTTGCTCAATCCACGTCGGGAAGTCGCTGGCGAGGATTCGTTGAAGGGTTACGGTCATCTCTCAATTCTTCCAGGCTGACCGTCGAGTTGCACCGACGGATTCCGAGGGCAGGGCGCGGACAGGCACGAGGGCATGAACTCTTGGGTGAGGCACTGGCCCAGATCTCTCGCGCTTAGCGCGTCCCCGTTGGGGCGAGATCCGCTCCACCAATGGCCCATGTGATCCGTCCAACGGCGCCTGTGCCATTCTCAGGAGATGGATTGGCCTCAACCTGAACCCGTCTGCTCTGAGCGGCTCCTGCTTGAACCACTCGCGGTGGACCATGCAGCTTCGATGGTCGACGTTCTGGCCGACCCGTCGCTATGCGAGTACACCGGCGGCGAAGCCCCGTCACCAGGCCTGCTCCACAGCAGATATGCCGCACAGACCGTGGGGCAGTCTGATGACGGTTCTCAATGGTGGCTGAACTGGATAGTCACCTACCGAGACACCGGTGAGCCAGCCGGTTTCGTGCAGGCAACCGTCGAGTGCGACGGTTCAACGCTCGTTGCTGAGATCGCCTGGGTCATTTCGCCGAGGCGCCAAGGCCAAGGCATAGCCTCAGAAGCTACCCAGATGATGATCGGATGGTTGCGAGCACACGAGGTTAACCGTTTCATCGCACATATCCATCCGGAGCACCGGGCCTCGATTGGCGTCGCTCGAAATCAAGCGCTACGTCCGACCTCCACCGAGAAAGACGGCGAGACACGGTGGGTGTCCTAACAAACGCCGAATGCCGATAGAACGCTCCGGAGAGGGTTCCCTCAGCGCGCACCGGCGCAGATCGAAACTGCGGCGGGGTCCATTGCCCGGCCTGGTCGGTGTAGTGGCGTCGGAGTCACGGACGGCACGGAAGCCGTCCCGCCTGACTTTGGTTGGGGGAAGCTGGGCCGCACGGCCCGAGAGCACGAGAGTCGAAGGCCGAATCGGAGCATCGGAACCGGGTTGCCCAGCCATGCGGTGCCCGGACTATGAAGGGTCGCAGGCGCTGTCTCTTCCCGCTCTGGTGGATTGACTCCAAATCGAGATGGGGCTGTGCGACTCCCATCCGGTCCTTGGCGTTTCGCTCGGTACTCTTGCTGATCAGCTGAACAAAATCTTGGGGGCCACAGTGTCAAATACCGCCATCGCACCGGACAAATCCACAGGGACGGGGCGCACGGTCACGGGTGCAATACTGCTCGTGCTTGCCATCCTGGGCGGGTTCTTGGGCTTCGCTTGGATAGTCATGTTCTACGTCTCCCAGGGCACTTTGCCGATCGCCGCCCTGGGATCGTGGAACCTCCTCGGGGGCGGCTTCTTCTTCGTCACGGGAATCCCGATGCTCATTGCGGGATTCTCCTTCTTGTCAGCGGTTCCCGGCAGCGGCGCCGGGCATAGGCAGACAGCATGAGCAACGCCTCACCGGCTGGCCGGATGACCTTGAACATCGCCGAAGGTCCAGACAAGGATCAATGCCTTCTTTGTGGCGACCCGAGCGAACGGCAGTAGTCATGGAATCCCAGGGGGGAGGGAACCAGACAGCAGACCAGGCGGCAGCAGACCAGACACCGGCACGCCCGCACACGACCGCAGCCGGGCGCAGAGCGGCGCCCCGGGTCATCCGGGACCTCCGGGGCAACGTCCCCGGGCAGGGCCTCATGATCGAGGTACTCCGCCGTCAAGCGCAATCCGGAGAGATCGTCCCCGAGACCGGCGCCGTGCTCTTGACAGACGCCGCTGTGCCGTGGCGGATCGGCGCGCTCGGAGAGATCCAGGTCGGCGCGCACCTCGCGCAGCTCGGCCCGGAATGGACCGTTCTGCACTCCGTTCCCGTCGGGAAGGGCGAGAGTGACATCGACCACGTCGTTATCAGCCAATCCGGGGTGTTCACCATCAACACGAAACGACACGCGGGCCAGAAAATCTGGGTCGCCGGGCGCGGGTTCATGGTCGGCAATCACAAGCAGCCGTACATTCGGAACGCCAGCCACGAAGCGAAACGCGCGGAGAAGATGCTCTCCCTGGCGACCGGGATGACGGTCCCCGTCTGCGGTGTCATCGCGCTCGTCGACCCGGCCAGCATCACCCGGAAGGCCCCGCCCGAGGGCGACGGTGTCGAACTGCGCATCATCGACTCCCGTGACCTCTGCGCCACCGTCAGCGGCCGCCCCGTCTTCAGCGTCCAACAGGTCGCCGTCATCGTCGCCGCGGCAGCGCAACCCGGGACGTGGCACGCGGGCCCACACTCCATCGAGGAACCCGCCGAGATCACCGCAGCATTCCACGCGCTCAGCGACCGCGTCGTGGACGAGGCAACGCCGCCCGTCATTCTGCGGCTGCGCACCACGGCCTCCCCTGCAACCACGCGCACCCGTCAGCCAACGGCGGTGAAGCCCCGCGCCGCCTGGCCCAGCAAGAGAGCCCAGAAGGCGAAGGAGAAGAGACAGGCCGAGATCATCAAGCTCGTCGCAGTCTGCGTCGGGCTGACCATTTGGTACGTCAGCACCCGCTAGGTGTAGCTCCCAGAGACCTTGTGTACGCGGTTGATGGGTGGAGTGTTTCCGATGCCGCTGTGGTGTTCTTCCACGATGCGAAGGCGCAGGTCGGGGCGGCATAATCCGCACCCACTATGCCCTCATCCGCGGCCGAACCCGGCGCACCGGCGCCCGCGGGGTCAGTGGCCGGCGAGCAAATGTGGGACCTGCTCGACGTGGCAGGGTAAGTCCGGGCACGTCGAGCCGCGGAGCGGAAGCGGGTTGTGGTCGAGGCAGAGGCTGTGGACAACGTCATCCAGATGTGGAAGTGGAGCGTACTCACGCCGGATTCAGCTGTCATCAGGAGCATCCCGCGTCGGCACGATCCTGCCGTGGCGGGGTGGACAGGTCGATTTGCGGCCCGAGGAGGCCGTTCATGCAGGGCATCGACAGCCGGACCGTAGCCAGGCGTAACCGCGCCGGCTGCTTCAAGGAGCCAAACGGTGATCGTGAACGAGGTGACACCGGTCACGTCATTGGCGAGCTCGAGGAGCGAAGGCATGACGCTTCCGTGCGGACTCCAACCACGTTCAGGCGACTCCTCCAGGTGGTCTCTTTTGGTGTCGAGTCGGTCTGATAGCTATTCATCGACACGCGGGCTCGCCCAGCCGGTATTTTGCCGATCCTTCGTACCCTTGACGACGGAGTCCCCCCACTCCACAAGGATTGGCCGCGGCAGATTCCTCACCTCCCCCAGGTGCAGCGACGCCGGGGCTTTTTCGCGGCTACGACGGAACTCGTTGGACGCTCAGCCGAGCAGGCGCGCAGCCGTTCGGCCCGCTCCTGGCCTGCACGCGGTCCAGTAAGCCGCCAGCTGCCGCCGCGCGAGGCGTGCCGCTCGAAGCGGCGGTGCAACTGCAGCGGTGCAGTCATCTGACGCCGTCTTCGCTCTGACCCGTGAAGCAGTCGGGTTGGCGACCCCAGTCAGAGATAAATCTGACTGGGGAAGCCATCGTCCCGGACCCCCCGGTATCCCCACATTGCATCGAGACGTTAATCTCGCCGGGACTTGTACGATCGTACAGTACTCTGGGGCGCGGGCTTTCGGGGGTGATGGCTACGCTTATACAGCACTGCTAGCGGATGTCCGTCCGGATGTGGCCTCGTTTACGGAGTCAACACCACAGCGGTCAGACTCGGACTTTGGTTAATCTCTGGAGGCACGATTGGCACGCAACGATTCTCGGCCGGCCGAGATGCGCGAGCGCATTCTGGCCGCCGCTGCGGTTGAATTCGCCGACCGTGGTTACGCAGGCGCTTCGATTGGCCTCATCGCCGATGCGGCAGCGACTGGAAAGGGCCAGGTTCAGTACCACTTCAGCGCCAAGTCGGATATCGCCCTAGACCTCATACGTTCCGCGTTCTCCCGAGCACCATTCGCCAACGTGCTCGACGATGCCCCGCCTATTCACGGGATGGAAGCGATCGTCGCCTCGATCCGGGGCGTGGCCGACGCCTTCCAAAACGACGTCCGCGTGCGGGCCGCAGTGCGACTGATGCGGGAGTACCAACTGATCCCAGCCACCCTGCCAACACCGTATGTCGGCTGGGTCGCGCGCATAGGGCTGCTACTCCGCGAGGCCGAGGCCGCCGAAGAGATACCTGCCGGCCTGGACCATGACCAGGAGGCGTGGCACCTGGTCGCGTACTTCTACGGCGTGCAGGAAATCTCCAATCGACTCACGGAACGCGCCGACCTCCCCGAACGAATCGAAGAAATGCTCACACGCGCCCTCAAAACACTCGGCGTAAAGCATCCCAACAGGTTCACACGGTAAGAGACACGCGCTCCTCCACTTCTGGGCATGTCGTACAAACGATGGGTTATGAGGCGCCTCGGTTATGAGGCACGTCAGCGTATTTGCGGCTCACATCTGAACGCACGATTCTTGCGTCATTCGCGAATCGCGCAGGTGTGGTAGTTCTCCTCCACCACGCCGTTGCGGTTGCCCGAATGGGCCGTCAGGCCAGGCCATTGACGTCGTGGCGCTTGGGGAACGCGGCAAACTTCGACGTCACGTCACTCGTCTCTGCCTCTAGTGGGGCGCTGCCGACACTGATGATCTCGGTCTCGCCTAGCAACACTCTCGGTGCGAGAGTATCTACCTGCCCTAGCCATTGGCGATAACGTCATTTGCGTTCTCAAGTGCGTTGTCGAAGAAATTCTTGGAATCTTCCAAAGCAAGTTGATTCTCGTTGATCGCGCGCAGCGCGTAGTCGACATGCACCGCATTGGCTGTCTTCACCCAGTCGGTAGTGCGTTTGCACTCGATGTCGACCAATGCCTGCTTCACTTCGGAATCGGAAGCGGGATTGATGGTACCGTCCTCGCCGAGTCCGCTTAACTTCTCGGGGCCACCGATCGGATCGATGCCGGTATAACCGCCTTTGGCCATGCACCTGGCCCACGCATTTTTCGCAGCAGCCAATTTCTCGTCCTGCATCGCAGCTCGCCACGCCTGAATGTGAAGATCTTGGCCAAGAGTTTCGGAATCGAGCGCGTTGCCCGATACATTCCCAGTCACTTTCAGCCGAGCATCGCCGAGGCATCCGCCAGCGGGAATTTCAATTCCCCCCAACGTACCGGGCGATTTCGACAGAACCTCGGGAGTCGGGGCCTCGCCATTGTCGACGCCGATCAGGACAAGATCAAAGTTGGGACCCGCAAGCGCGGCATTGGCGTTTGGAATGGCCGAATTGCCGGGCGCGGGCAAGTACCCGTACACCTTTGCCACCACAGGGTCCGTAATACCGTAGAGTCGCGCATCGGATACCAGGAAACTTTCGGCGTACTTGTCAAAATCCATTTCGGGCTTGAATTCGTAGCCAAACTGCGTCATGCACTCTTGAGTCAGAGCGGTTTCCGCTCGAGCCATTGCCACCATTACGGGTGGGTTCTGGGCGTACGCCAAGAGCGGGTCTGGCGTTGGTGGCGTAACTCCCGAGAATGCAAATGACGAAGGTGCTGGTTCGGTCTGTTGCGCGTCTGACGTGCACCCAGTGGTCGTCAGCGTCAGAGCTACGCCGAAGACCACAGCAGCACGCCTAAGGAATGGGCGATTCACTGGGTAGACCCACTTGAACTTACGGATGTTCATTGAATCCCAGTTTCTGTGGTAGTTCACCAAGAGCAGAATCAGCTCAGCTCTGAGTGTTCTCGAAGAGATATGTCAGGCATATGCCCCACACCGAAGAACCTAAGGCACACGATATCCACCGCCTACAGCCTCGCTAGAAGTGCACCCTGAACTGGGTACAAAGTGCGGACAACTGCAATGCCATTGGAACCGACTATTTTTGTCCGGGAGAACTACAGCGTCTCGTAACCCTAGGGATATGAGGTGTCTCACGACTCTCTCTTGTCGCCTTTGCAGATCTGTGACTTTCGGCGCTATGTGGCGGCGAAATGTGATCGCTATTTGGCGCATCTACCTGGTCGTCGGCGCTGGTTGAGTGTGACTTTTTGCGCTCTGTGGCGGCGTTCTTTGATCGCTATTTGGCGCACTGAGTTGTACACCCACGACGCTCCGGGGCGTCAGCGTCCTATAACCCAAGAGTGAAGTGCCCACTGTCGTGATGTTCCCCGCAAGAGGAACCTTCAACGAACGATTCGGTCTCGGTGGTCCAGCTTGCCGGCGAACGCGACGTGCTACCTCTACTCTTGCGGCATGTCGACGCAGCCGCGCGGAGCAAAGCCTGGCCCTCGGTTCATGCGGCCTCATTTCAGCCGGAACAGTCTGCACCTCGTCTGGACGGTGCCCCTCGCCTTCGCTCCTGGATATGTGGCGGCTCGCTTGGTTGGCTTCGACCGGTGCGGGATTGACGGGTGCCTTGGTGACCCCGGTGGGTTTGCGTCACCGAGTGCGCCGGCCGCGGTAAACGTGGCGCTTGGTGCAGGGCTTCTCATGTTCGCGGCTTTGGCGCTCACGCCGTGGCTTCGACCGATCTGGCTGCGACTGAGCGTCGGCCTTGGAATCTCCGTCCTCCTGTCCGGTCTATGGATCTGGCTCACCCTCTTCGAAAGATGACATCATCTCTCAGAGTCGGTTGGCACGGGATGTCTCCAGGGCGCGATGCGCCGCTCGAGAGGTCGGGTCGGCCGCTACGCGCCACCTGGCCGAGCGCCCGCAAGCCGGACGGTCACCGGGACACCCGAACGCTCACGGAGCGCCGAAGGTGATCCGCATAGTTCCGGGAGCGTCCGATTCCCGTATGCCCCGCCCGAGAAAATGCCCGGTGAAGGGGGGCTAAACGGTACACTCCTGAAGCATGACCGGAATGCTTATCGGCTACGCACGCGTATCCACCAACGACCAAGACCTCACCGCCCAGAAGAACGCCCTCGCCGCCCTCGGAGTCTCACTCCAAAAGACGTTCACCGATCAAGGCCTCACCGGAACGAACCGGGCCCGGCCAGGTCTTCGCGAAGCGCTGGCCGCATGCCGGGCCGGCGACACCCTCGTCGTGACCAAGCTCGACCGGCTGGCACGTTCACTTCGCGATGCCAAAGACATTGTCGACGACCTCACCCTGCGTGAAGTGAAGCTCAGCATCGGCGGCTCCGTTCACGACCCCACCGACCCGGTCGGTAGACTCCTCTTCAACGTGCTCGCGATGGTCGCTGAATTCGAGGCCGACCTCATCCGAGCTCGCACCCGCGAAGGCATGCAAGTCGCCAAAGCGGCCGGCCGGCTCCGTGGCAAACAACCCAAACTGTCTCCGGCGCAGGAGAAGCACCTGGTCGAGGTCTACCAATGGGGCGAACACACGACCGCGCAGATCGCTGAACTCTTCAGCGTCGCCAGGTCCACGGTCTACCGGGCAATCAAGCGCGCCGGGGACACCGCCGCCTGAACGTGCGCCGTGCAGAGGAGCACGGAAAAGCCAGTGTTCACACTCGCCTGCACAACCCGGAGAACACCATGGACATTGGGTGGACGACTTCGGAAAATGACAGATCGACCCTCGGCGCTCTTCATCCGAGCGGGTGTCCCGGTCACCGTCCCTCTTGCGGATCGATGGGACTGCCTACCCAAGCTGCGATTGAGCACCATTTCGGATTACGGTCACATTTTTTAGGATCTCTTATTGAGGGCTCTTCGCAATTGAGGGTGTAGGAAGGTGGCGCGTCGGTCGCGGGGTAGGCGTCGAGGTCTTCCGATGATGGAAGTTCCTACGCTGTCCATCCGGACGACCTCGACGTGTTCAACGCTACCTTTGATGCCCCTGACCTGACCACGTTTTGCCGCCTTGATGAGCTCGGCCTCGAAGCGGTGGGGCAGCTCGTTGAGCCGGCTCGTGCGGTGCTGGTGTGTCGAGTGGTCGACACGGATGAGTGGTGCCGGCGGTGCGGGTGCCGAGGTGTAGCGAGAGACACGGTGGCTCGTCGGCTGGCGCACGAACCGATGGGCTGGCGTCCGACCACGCTGTTGGTCCGGGTACGCCGCTCCCGCTGCGGCGGGTGCGGGCATGTGTGGCGGCAGGACACCACGAAGGTCGCTGAACCGCGGGCGAAACTCTCCCGGCGGGGCCTGCGGTGGGCGCTGACGGGCATCGTGTGTCAGCATCTGACCGTCGCCCGGGTCGCTGAGGGCCTGGGCGTGGCCTGGAACACCGCGAACACCGCGGTCCTGGCGGAAGGCAAACGGGCCCTGATCGATGATCCGGGACGGTTTGACGGGGTGCGGATGATCGGCGTGGACGAGCACGTCTGGCGGCATACCCGCCGGGGCGACAAGTACGTCACTGTGATCATTGACCTCACTCCGATCCGCGATGGGACGGGCCCGTCGCGGCTGCTGGACATGGTCCAGGGACGCTCCAAGGCAGTGTTCAGGACCTGGCTCGCCGACCGGCCTGGCGAGACGACGTGGAAGTCGTCGCGATGGACGGGTTCACCGGCTTCAAAACCGCCACCACCGAAGAACTACCCGGCGCCATGGCGGTCATGGACCCGTTCCACGTCGTGCGTCTGGCCGGGGACGCCCTTGACGGCTGCCGGCGCCGCGTCCAGCAGCCGTCCACGGGCATCGGGGGGGGCAAAGGCGACCCGCTCTACTCCGCCAGGCGCACCCTGCACACCGGCGCGGACCTGCTCACCGACAAACAGCAACAACGTTTGACCGACCTGTTCGCCACCGAAACGCACGTGCAGGTCGAAGCGACCTGGGGCATCTACCAGCGGATGATCAACGCCTACCGAGACGAGGACCGAATCAAGGGACGGGAGTCGATGGAGAAGCTCATCGAATCGGTCAGCCACGGCGTCCCGGCCGCCCTCACCGAGCTCGTCACCCTCGGACGCACCCTCAAGAAACGAGCCGCAGACGTCTTGGCGCACTTCGACCGGCCCGGCACCTCCAACGGGCCCACCGAGGCGATCCAATGCCGCCTCGAACACCTCCGCGGATCAGCCCTGAGATTCCGCAACCTCGCCAACTATGTCGCCCGCTCACTCCTGGAAACCGGAGGATTCAGGCTCCAACTACACCCTCAATTATGAAGAGCCGGTTACATCCTGGAATTCAGGGACCCCGACAACGTGGCGCTGGAACTCTTCGCCCCTGCCTGAGGCGTGTTCGACCTGAGATGTGTTTGATCCAAGACATGTTGGATGCGCTGCCTAACGGCGTATCGCTGTGCCGTCGGGCCTCTGGCCAGATAACCTCTGGCCAGATATGTTGCACTGCCCCTACAGTGAAGTCATGTTGCACTCAACCCGGCAAGGCTCCGGTAAGCCACTCCTCCTGATCCATGGGCTCGGTTCCAGTATTGGCAACTGGAACCCGGTAATCCCGGCGCTGGCCGCTGAACGCGATGTCATCGCCGTCGACCTCCCCGGTTGCGGCGAATCCGCGCCGCTGACCGGCGAAACCACCATTGCCACGCTGACCGATTCCGTCGAAGCCTTTATCCGCGACGCGGAACTGGGTGACCTTGATCTGGTAGGCAGCTCCATGGGCGCCCGGATGGTGATGGAAATGGCACGCCGAGGGCACGCTGGCACCACGGTCGCACTGGACCCTGGTGGATTCTGGAATGACCGCCAGGCAGCGATCTTTGGTGCAAGCATCAAGGCATCCGTCGCACTGGTGCGCCGCATCCAACCGGCGCTCCCCTTCCTCACGGGCAACCCTGTGGGCCGCACGGCCCTGTTGGCACAGTTCTCCGCCCACCCCTGGAAGCTGCCACAGGATCTGGTCCTGCACGAGCTTCGCGGGTTCAAGACATCGACCAGCCTGGACCCGGCCCTCAACGCGCTGATTCACGGACCCCGCCAGGAAGGCGCACCGGCCGGTTCACTCAAGGGCAAAGTGGTCATTGGATGGGGGCGGAAGGACAAGGTCACCGCTCCCAGTGAGGCGGCGCGGGCCACGGAGCTGTTCCCGGATGCAACGCTGCACTGGTTCGAAAACTGCGGTCACTTCCCGCACTGGGACCAACCAACGGAAGCGGCGCGCCTGATTCTCGATAGCACCGGCTGAGCTGCGGCTGAGCGCCCGGGCGGAGCCACCTACGGCTGAGTTGGCTTCAGAAAGGTGGAACCGGCGACGGCTGGGGATGATGCCCCGGTCTCGGGAGGCATCGACGTCGCCGGTTCCGAATTGGGGAACCGGCTTCACCTGGACCGTGACCGCTAGGGCGTGTCTCCCAATGATGGGCTGTTCATCGGCAGGATGGAGGAGTGAGCCCTCGTTACGCCGTGTTGTCGGATGCCCAGTGGAAGCAGATTGCCCCGTTGATGCCTGAATCGGCGGGGAAGTTGGGCCGTCCGTTCAAGGATCACCGTCTTATGACGGAGGGGATCATCTACCGGTATCGGGCCGGCATCCCGTGGCGGGACCTGCCGCCGCACTTCGGGCCGTGGCAGACGGTCTGGAAACGCCACCGCCGCTACAGTGCCGACGGGACCTGGGACAAGGCCCTTGCTTCGCTGCTGGCCCGGGCGGACGCCGCCGGGCTGATCAATTGGGAGGTGTCGGTGGATTCCACGGTCAACCGCGCCCACCAGCATGGCACCAACCTTTCCCGCGGGCGAGGCTCTTCTTGAAGGCCTCGAACCGCACCTGCTCTAGGTTGCTCACTTGGCCCCGCAACCGTTCCGCGACGACCTCCCTGTCGGTGACGAACGCCTCGACGCTCATATCTCCTCCGATCCCGGGCCGAAGCCTGCGAAGCTCGCCGATCGTGGCTGTCAGGGCCCGCCTCATCATCGCCTGGAAATCCCACAGCGTCTGGTCACCGTCAAAGAAGAAGATTGCCATAAGGCCATCAAAACAGACCCGTGCCTCCGGCAGGAACTATGTCGCCGAGTGTCCCGGTGAAGGTTCCCATCTGACAGTGACCAGGTCAGGCCACTACTTTTTCGAGAGGAGCTTCGCACCGTCCGACCGCAGCTCCCCCGCCGGTGAAACATGGCGGTACAGCGTCTGCCGAGTGATCCCGAGCTCCTTACACAGGTCGCTGACTTTCGTTTCCTTCTGCCCCATCGCGGCCATGGCAAGGCGCACCTTCGCTGGCGTCATCTTGAAGGGCCGCCCGCCCGTCCTCCCCCGTGCTCGCGCTGCGGCGAGCCCGGCGACAGTGCGCTCAGAGATGAGCGCCCGCTCGAACTCAGCGAGAGCCGCGAAGATTCCGAAGACGAGCTTGCCGGACGCGGTCGTGGTGTCGATCGCTGCGCCCTCTCCGGTGAGCACCTTGAGGCCGATACCGCGGTCGGTGAGGTCATGCACCGTATTGACCAAGTGGCGCAAATCTCGACCGAGACGGTCGAGCTTCCACACCAAGAGAGCGTCCCCCTCGCGGAGAGCTTTCAGGCAGGCCGCCAGCTGCGGACGATCGTCCTTCTTTCCGGAAGCACGGTCCTCATAGAGGTTGCCCTGATCGACGCCAGCCGCCAGGAGTGCGTCCCGCTGCAGGTCAGTGCTCTGCGACCCGTCGGCCTTCGAAACCCGCATGTACCCGACGAGCATGCTGACCCCTGTCATTTATACGTTCGATTGCGCGACAGAGGCGGCTCACCCGCGAGGAAGACAGAAACTGTCACACAACCCGTCATCCAGCCTCCGTATCGCAAACAACGCAGAAACAGTCCAAAGTAACGGCTACAGGAGGGCCACCCATGTCACCTTCCGAACCCGGTATTGTGCGATCGCTTGATGACCCATTGAGCTGAGCTCGCAGACTCCACAGCGGCCCGAGTGTCTCGTATCCCATGTGTTTCGACACACTTAGGTTTCAAGACACCTCGGATACGAATCGGATTGCAACGTGCAAGATGCGCGACGCCAAAGGCCTCGAGCTTTCAAGAGGGACCCCTCGCAACCAGTCCAGCACGGCGGCATAAGAACATCCAGACAGGGGGTCATCGTCCCGTGATCGTCTAATCTGGGGAGGGCATCCCTGGCCTTCGTCTGGGAATGATGTGAACATACTGCAGTCCTCGCAGTGAGCCGGCGGATTCGGCCCTTCCTTGTGTCGCCGGACTAGCTGTGGTAACCATGGTTACATGAACCAAGCGTGGGTGTTATTGACGTACCGGGCGCGACGGGATCCGTCGCGGCACCGGGTGGCGGTGTGGCGCCAGCTCAAGGCTGCCGGTGCGCTGTACCTGCAGGATTCCGTGTGCGCGCTGCCGAATCGCGACGAGCACCGCGCGCTGTTCGAGAGGCTCGCGGCCGAGATCCTCGATAACGACGGAACGGCCGTCGTGTTGGTCGCTCAGGGGATCGATGAGCACACTGAACGTTCCATTGAGGACCGGTTCAATGCCGAGCGCGGGCATGACTACGCCGAGATCACAGAGCAGTGCGAAGCGCTGCTGGAGGAATTTCGTCGCGAAACCGGACGCTCCCGCTTCTCTTTCGCCGCGCTCGAGGACACCGAGAGTAACCTCGATCGGCTCCGCCGTTGGCTTGAGCGGGTGGCGCGGCGGGACTTCTTCGACGCCCCTGATGGTACACACGCCCGTGACGCTATTGCCCGGTGCGAGGCAGCCTATGAGACGTTTTCCGGAATGGTACTCGAGCATGGAGAAGACGGCGCGGCCGCCATGACGACAGATACGACGGTGGATTCCTAATGTGGCTCTCCATCGGCCTGGTGGTCGTGGGTCTGGTCCTTGTGGTTTTCTTCTCCGAACAGCTTGTTAGGGGCACGGTGGGGTTCGCCCGAGGTTTCGGGTTGTCGACCTTTCTGGTCAGCGCAGTGTTTCTCGGCTTCGACCCGGAGAACCTCGCGGTTGGTGCGGTCGGATCGGCTGGCGGCGATAGCGGTATCGCGTTGGGCACGATCCTCGGCTCCGCGATGGTTGCGGTGGCGTTGGCGTTTGGTATCGCCGGGGTTGTTGCGCCGATGCGTTTTGAGCAGGTCCCCCGGCAGGTCCTCGCGGTACCGATTGTGGCGGTGCTTTTTTTCGGCACGCTCGCTCTTGACGGGATCTTGTCTCGGGTCGACGGGGCGATCCTAACCGTCGGATACGTCGCCGCAGTCGGGTACTTGATCTGGCTGTCCCGGCGTGGCCTGACGATCAGGGCGTCCGGTGAGATTGCGAAGGAAATGGTGAAGGCTGAGCGGCTGGGCAAGGGCAAGTCCACTGCTCTCCTGGTGGTGTCGATCATCATGGTGATCGTCGCCAGCGAAATACTTGTCACTGGCGCAACCGACCTGATCTCCCGGTTCGGGCTGTCCCAAACATTGGTCGGCATGACCGTCGTCGCCCTGGCGCTCAGCGCGGAGGAAGTTGCCCGCACCGTGCCTGCCGCACTTCGCGGGCACGGTGAGATCAGCGTCGGCAATGTTCTCGGTTCGGTGCTTGCATTCTTTCTCTTAAATGCCGGCGTGATCGCTCTGGTCGCTCCCATACCCGTCGGCGCTGCGACACTGCATTTCTACCTTCCGGTCGCCGTTGGCACCATCGTGCTGATCTCCGCCCTGCTCCTCGCCCGCCGGCTACCACGCTGGGCTGGCGCACTCCTCATCCTCATCTACATCGGCTTCATCGTCGGAGGATACGCACTCTATGGGGCCACTTCCTCAACATAGCCCCGCTCTTATAAGAAAGCGCTCCCGCGTAGCCTGGGCTGCCGCGAAAAAGAACGCTCTCGAATGTCACTACAACTCATAAGAGACTGAATGATCGAACTATTGCCCGCATCCACCGCAACCGACGGTCTCTCTGGAATCGTCGGTATAGCAGCGGACCTCATGGCTAATCTCGGCGAATGGGGTGTTGGTCTCTTCACCTTTGCGGAGACAATTTTCCCGCCCATTCCGAGCGAGGTCATTCTTCCCTTGGCCGGGTTCCTGTCCCAACGGGGCGAACTGAACTTCCTGCTCGTGGTCATCACAAGCACATTAGGTGGCTATGTCGGCGGTCTCCTTCTTTACTACTTAGGCGCCGTCATCGGACTGGAACGATCCATCTACTGGTTATCGAAGCTTCCGTTAGTCGACCGAAGGGATTTCGAAAAGGCCGCTGGCTGGTTTTCCCGCCACGGTAGGTCGGCGGTGTTCTTTGGACGGTTCATCCCTGGAGTACGCAGTCTCATCTCCCTACCCGCCGGCGCGGAACACATGAATCTGCTGACCTTCAGCATCTTCACCATCGCCGGAAGCGCTCTTTGGAACGTTCTTCTCATCGGTTTGGGTGGCGCCCTCGGAACCCAGTACGCACTCATCGACCAGTATTCGCAATACCTCAACTACGCCGTCTATGCCGCCATTGGAGTGGTTATCGTGCTCCTCATCATCAGACGCGTGCAGCGAGGCACCCGGAACGATAAGAGCATCCCCAGGAGTGACGCATGAACGCTCAGCCCGACAAGAAGGACGCCCCAGGTGAAGACGCAGCCCGCCAAGGCGAGCGGCGAGCCGACCGCTTTGTCGGCGGGCTCGACCTCACCAATTGGCGGACCTCTTCTGGCCGTCGCCTCGCGCGGGCCACCCGCTGGGTCAGCAGTCGATTGGGCCCGCATGCGGCGCTGATTATGACCTTGGTGATCGGTGCTCTTATCGCGATCGCTCTCACCGCCGTGTCGACCGAGGTATACGAGGCGGTGACAGAAGGTGATGGCGTTGCTGCACTCGACCACCCACTACTGAACGCCGTCATGACCAGGTGGCCCTGACCCCGTTGGGTGGACACCTCACAAGAGAGAATGTTCACTATGGCAAGATCACGTCGGGAGTTCACTCCTGAGTACAAAGACGAGGCCGTGAAGCTGGTTTTAACCACCGGCAGGGCTGTCGCAACTGTCGCCCGCGAGCTCGGAGTCAACGAGGCCACTCTGGGCCGCTGGGTGACCGCGTTCAAGGCCCGCAACGAGACTGGGCAGACCGAGGTGACGGAGTCTGAACGGGCCGAGCTGCTGCGGCTACGCAAGGAAAACGCGGACCTGAAGAGGGACAGGGCGTTCTTGAAAAAAGCGTCCATCTTCTTCGCCCAGGAAGCATCGGATATGAACGGCAAGCGTTCGAACTGATGCTGGCGGAGAAGACCAACTTCACCATCACCCGCATGGTCCGCCTCCTCGAGGTCTCCCGCTCGGGCTACTACGCCTGGATCGGCAGGGCACCATCGCCGGCGTCGATTCGCCGGGTGCACATCGAGCAGAAAGTCGCCTTCTTCCACGGCGATTCCGACGAGGTCTACGGCGCCCCCAGGATCCTGGCCGATTTACGTGCGGACGGGGAGATCATCTCCCGCAAAACCGTCGCCGCGACCATGCGCCGCCTGGGATTGGCGGGCATCTGTCCGAAGAAGTGGAAGACGACCACCATCATCGACCACACTGACGCGTACCCGGTCGACGCCGTGAAACGCCAGTGGGACACCGGGGCGCTGAACCAGGTCTGGGTGGGCGATATCACCTACCTGAGGACGTGGGAGGGATGGGTGTATTTGGCGACCGTCATCGACGCTCACAGCCGCCGCGTCATCGGGTGGGCCATCGCGGACCACATGCGCACCGACCTCATCCAGGATGCCCTCACGATGGCCATGGTTCTGCGCGGGGACCGCCCGGCGACGGTAATCTTCCACTCGGACCGTGGCACCCAGTACGCGTCGGAACAGATCACTCTCTTCGCGGCCAAGAACGGCATCACCCGATCGATGGGATACACCGGGATCTGCTGGGACAACGCCATGGCCGAGAGCTTCTTCGCGACCCTGAAAACCGAGTTCTACTACCGCCGGGTTTGGCCCACCCGAGCCCGCGCGATCCGCGGCGTCGCGGACTGGATCGAGGACCGCTACAACCGCCGCCGCCGGCACTCCTCGATCGGGCACGTCACGCCAGTGGACTTCGAAATGCAATACTCGTCACAGGCCGCAGAGATCCAACTCGCCGCTTAACCCGTGTCCACTCTCCGGGGTCAAGGCCAATGCGGTCACCGGCCCTGAATGCGGCAATCACGGCCTACACGAATGTTGGCGGTCCGATCGGTATGCCAATTCTTGCTTTGCTGGCCATCATCATCCTGGCGTCAAGCGCCGGTCATGGACGCCGGTGATCCTAATCACCGCCGCCGCCGCCGATTCCCTTCTGATGACCATCGCAGGAAAACAACTCATCGCCCGCGCCCGTCCTCCGCTGACTGACGCCGTCCCTCCGTTTGAGTACTCAGCATCATTCCCCAGTGGACATGCCCTCAACGCCCTCGTGATCGCCGGGGTTGTCACGTATCTCATCATCCTGCGTCAGCGCTCAAAACGGGCGCGAGCATTCACAATCGCGGCCGCAGTGACATTCGCCCTCACCATGGGGCTGAGCAGGGTTTATCTTGGCCATCATTGGTTCACCGACGTCGTGGTCGCTTGGTCGCTCGGCGCAGCGTGGCTCGCCCTCGTGATCACCGCCCACCGCCTCTACCTCACCACCAAAACCCAAGCCGGCGGAGTTGCGCAACGGGGCACGTCGGCCTAACTCATTGTCAATGGCACCATCACCCCGCCTTGTCGCGCTGCCCGTATGCCGGACCCTGAACGCACGCACCCGCACAACGGGAAGACCCTGGCGCTCATATCGACCGGGCCGCCCCGCTTACCCCACCCGGAAGAGATTCGCCTTCGGCTGCGTTTTCCACCACTAGCCCTCGCTACCCAACAGTTTCGAAACCCATGGGAGGCGCTTTGGTTACGAGACACATGGATGTTTTGACAACCATCGAGAGCTCCAGCGAATGAGGCTATCTGTGTCCGGGGTTACGAGGCCATCGACACGAGAATTGCGAATCCGAGACCCGCGAAAGCCACTCCGGTCACGAGAGCGACAACCGCCCGGACTCCGCGCTTGGGCGACCAGGGCACGAGGAGAATGGGGAGTCCGATAAGAAATGGAATTGGCGCAAGGTTACCGATCGTGCCGCCGATATCCCGACTGATTCCGAACCCTCCACCTGTACATCCATTGATACCGCAGAAGTCCCAAAGCGCGCTGATCAGCAGGACCGAACTCACAAACACTGGAATCGGAAGAGCCCAGAGCAGGTGGAGCCAGGTGCGCTCTGTAGGTACAGTTTCGGACACCTAGATCCGTTCCCCTTCATCAGCGCATTCATGGCGATACCACCAGCCCTAGTGTGACTACGGCAGATGGCCACACGCTACGGCCCTGCTGCACCTACCGTCAGCCCCCAGAATGGGGCGACCAAGTCCCTGGAAGCATGTAAATCTCGGCAGGCCTGCGGCGCTTCGTTGATGTGAAGAGCCATCGTGCGACGATCCTCCGTTTCACCGAACAGGCTTCCTCAACGGGCACTTGCCCGGAGCCAGGCGATTCCGACGCTGGCGGATCGCGACGTGTCCGTTTGACTCGCCCGATATTAGGCCCGCTGACGGGACGTCAAACGCACGAGTACAAGCACGGCACCTTGTGTCTTATAACCCTAGGGGTACAAGACGTCTCACGACTCCCCTTCTTCGCCTTTGCAGATCGCCGGAATCTCGCGGCGCGGCGATTCTCGTAACCGCGTCGCATAACCTACTGGCTGAATGACGATACCCATCGTTAGTTATGACACACCTAGGAGCTGTCATTTTCCGAACTCGTCTGCACAACGGCCTGCGTGTTTTCGGGGTTGTGCAGGCGAGTGTAAACAGTGGCTTTTCCGTACTCCTCTGTACAAAACGCCCATTTGCCCGTACTCCTCTGCACAACGCACGTTCAAGCGGCGGTGTCCCCGGCTCGCTGGATTGCCCGGTAGAGCGTGGACCTGGCGACGCTGAAGAGTTCAGCGATTTGCGCGGTCGTGTGGTTGCCTCGCTGGTAGACCTCGACCAGGTGCTCCTCCTGCGCCGGAGACAATTTGGGTTACTTGCCCCGGAGCCCACCATCCGCTTGGGCAACCTGCATCCCCTCGCGAGTACGTGCGCGGATCAGGTCGGCCTCGAATTCAACGACCATCGCGAGCACATTGAAGAGGAGCCTGCCGACCGGATCGGTGGGGTCATGAACGGAACCACCGATACTGAGCTTCACTTCACGTTGGGTGAGATCGTCAACGATGTCTTTCGCGTCGCGAAGCGACCGTGCCAGCCGGTCGAGCTTGGTCACGACGAGGGTATCGCCGGCTCGGCAGGCGGCTAACGCTTCGCGAAGACCTGGCCGGGCCCGGTTAGTTCCGGTAAAGCCCTGATCGGTAAACGTCTTTTGGAGTGAGACGCCGAGGGTGGCGAGGGCGTGCTTTTGGGCGGTGAGGTCTTGGTCGTTGGTGGATACGCGTGCGTAGCCGATAAGCATGCAGGTCATGCTTCTGTCGGGTACCGTTTATCCCCCCTTTACCGGGCATTTTCTCGGGTGGGGCATCCGGGAATGGGACGGTCTCGAATGTGAATCGCGGCGCCAAATGGCGGCCTTTTCGCAGCGCTGAACGTCACCCCAACGCACGTAAGCCGATCCTTCAACAGTGGTGATCAGACCGTTCCGCCGGTCGCACGGATCGCCTCATCGACCGGCGTATGTCTACTCTGCCCGTCTCTAAATGCGACGATAGGGTCTTGATGCGGCAGGTGCTCAACGGTCGCAACCGTTGCTCTCAGGACCAGTACTGCGTGTTCCATGGCCCGGTCGCTGTTCCGATCAGTACAGTGTCCTCTTCGGCCCCATCGAAATGGATCGCGTGAGCTGGCACAAACAAGAACGACCCCGCCGGGAAGCGATCCGCGTCTCCCTTGATGAAAGAGGTGCCGTATCCGAGCATGAGTTCGCCGGAGGCCACGTGCAGGTGCGCGTCGGCGATGTGGTGGTGCGGGGCGTCGAATACGCCCGCGGGGATAAAAAACGCGTAGGTGAACATGTGCCCTGGCTCACGAGAGCCGACGAGTGTTGCGGACTTCGTGCCGTCGTCGTGAACCGTCTCCCATGGGATGAGGCGGGAATCAAACGACTGTGGCTGCTTCGGTTGCATACCGTCATGGTAACCGCGGCTCACAGCGAACGTTCGCGGAATACAGACACCGCGCTGCTTGGACATAGGGCGACGAAACCTGGGCCGGCTTCGCCAGACCTTCAACAGCATCCAGCGCCCGTTTACCGGTCCCTGAGCGCGACGCGGAACGTCTCGAAAAAGTACAGCTTTCCAAGACACCAAGCGAGCCTGGATCTTGCTCGTCACTTCCCGCTAGATCTCGGGGTGACTGAACGTCTCAGAAAGTCATCTCATCACAGTTCATACCTCACCGTTCTGGTTGGGGTTTTTCGAGGCAAAATGGAGCGTATGAGATTGCTCGGCTACACCCGCATCAGCACTTCGAGCCAGGACGCTCAACTCCAGCTGGATGCGCTTATCGCCGCCGGGGTGCAGAAGCGAGATGTGTTCGCCGATGTCACGTCCGGGAGTAAGACCGGGATTGAGCGGCCGGGGATGAAGAAGCTGCTCGAGCCCAACACCCTCACATAACTACACGATCAAGGGATACGAAGAAAGTAACGGGGCGAACGGAGGAACTTGCACTCCTACCGGGGGTTGGTCAGGGGCGCGGCGAAGAATTCTCGCTCGTGCGCGGCCGAGGCGCGGAACGCCTGGGCCATGCGGTGCCGGGCCGGTTCAGCCGCTGCGGCTGCGGTGGAGGTGACAATCTTGATCGCACGTGCGGTGGAAGCGGCGAACTCCTCATCCGCGTAGGTGTCCAGCCAGCTGCGGTACGGATGCGCGTCGTGCGAGAGCGGATGCAGCCGCGTGCCGACATCCTGGTACATCCAGAAGCACGGCAGCAGCGCCGCGGCGAGGACGCCGTAGTCGCCGCTCGCGCCAGCGGTCGACAGGTGGTTGAGGTACGCCGTTGTCGTCTCGCTGGGCTGCACGCCGGCCAGGGTCTCTTCGGCGATCCAGCTGGAGTGCAGGTCGAGTTCGGCGGCGATCGCGCCGTGCGCGCTGGCCGCCCAGAACGCCTGCTCGGTGGCGGTCGGGGCGAGCCGGCTCGCGACGGCCAGCATCCGGGCGTAGTCGCGCAGGTACAGGGCATCCTGGGCGAGGTACCAGATGAAGGCGTCCCGGTTCAGGGAGCCGTCCCCGAGCGCTTGGATGAACGGCAGCTCGTCGGTGTCGGTGCGGATGTCACGGATGTCGTGCCACCATTCCTCGGCGACCTGGGCCGGGCTGGGGCTGGTGTGCAGGCCGCCGCGCTGCCACAGGCCGGCAAAATGCTGGATCGGTCCGTGGCCAGAGCCGACCTGCAGGTCGCCAGAGTGGGCGATGCTCTCGGTCAACCATAGTTTCGCCTCGGCTACCGCGTCCCCCCAATCTGCCAGGCTCGGCCCCGCCATGCCGGCCCGAGCCGCTACCCGGGTCGCGACAGCGGAGGAGAAAGAACACCCGGTTCCGTGGGTGTTCGGGGTGTCGATCCGCAGCCCGGGGAACTCCCGCACGGTGTGGGCGCCGACGAGGGCGTCTGGTACGAGGTCACCGGCGAGGTGTCCGCCCTTGGCCAGCACGAGGACCCCGTACGTCTCGGCGACGTGCTGCGCCTGGCGCAGCACCGCCGACCAGCTGGTCGCCACGGGAGAACCGACAAGGATGGCCAGCTCCGGGATGTTGGGCGTCACCAGGTGCACGACGCTCAGCAGGTCGCGCAGAGCCTCCTCAGCATCCTCGGTGAGCAGGCGGTCACCGCTGGTGGCGATCATCACCGGGTCGAGTACTACGAGCCCAGGCTTCACTTGGCTGAGCCACCCGCTCACGGTGCGGGTGACGTGAACGTCGGCCAGCATCCCGATCTTGACGGCATCGATGTCGACGTCGTCACTCACGGCGTGCAGTTGCTCGCGCAGGAAGGAGACCGGCGGCACGTGCACCGAGCGCACACCGTGGGTGTTCTGCGCGACCAGTGCGGTCACCACGGCCATGCCGTAGCCCCCGTTCGCCGCGATGCTCTTGAGGTCGGCCTGGATGCCCGCTCCGCCGGTCGGGTCGGTACCAGCAATGCTCAGCACGCGAGCGATGCGGGGGGATGCCCCGGTCATGCCGTCGCGCCCCAGGCTGCCCGCAATTCGAGGGCGGCCGGCTCGGGGTGCGGCGCCGCACAGATCGCCGACACCACGGCGACGCCCGCCGCCCCGCACTCACGGAGGGCGGCCAGGTCGTGCAGGCCGATCCCCCCGATGGCCACGGCCGGCAGCGTGCTGACCCCGACCAGGCGAGCGAACTCGGCCAGCCCCAGGGCAGGGGGCGCGTCACTCTTGGTGTGTGTGGCGTGCAGTGCGCCGATGCCGACGTAGTCGATCAGGGCAGGATCCTCGGCCGCGCGGCGCAGCTGGGCATCCGTCGATGCGCTGAGCCCGATCACCGCCTCACCCCCGACGAGGTCGCGCACCGCGCCGACGGGCAGGTCGGATTGCCCGACGTGCACCCCGGTCAGCCGGCGCCCGGCGGCACGGGCGGCCAGAAACACGTCGACCCTGTCGTTCACGATCAGCGCCACGGTGTCGGGCAGCACATCCGCGATGCGCAGCACGGTGTCGAGGAACTCCCGCCCGGCGGTCTCCTTCTCACGCACCTGCACGGCGCTCACGCCTCCGGCAACGGCGTGCCGCACCACGTCCACGATGCTGCGCCCGGCCGCCGCGGCCTGCCCCGAGTCGGTCACCAGGTATAGCGACAGGTCAAGGTTCATCGGAGCACCGCCCGGCGTGCGATGTCCTGCGCGTTGACGGTGGCCAGGGCGTCCACAAAGGCGACAGCGAAGCTGCCCGGACCGGTGGCGGACTCTGCCGCGAGCTCGGCCGCGACGGTGTACACCGTGGCCGCGGCCACCGTGGTGACGAACCTGTCGGCGTCGACCGTGGCGAACGCGGCCATGACCGCGCCGAGGGCGCAGCCCCCGCCGGTGATGCGGGTGAGCAACGGATGCCCGTTGTCGATGCGCACCAGCTCACGGCCATCCGTGATGATGTCGACAGGACCGGAGACGGCGATCACCCCACAGGTCATCCCGGCCAGCGCGTACGCCGCGGCCAGGGCGGCATCCACCTCGTCGGATGAATCCACCCCGCGGCCGCCGGATCCGGCGCCTGCCAGCGCAATTATCTCCGACGCGTTTCCGCGCACCACCGTGGGTCGCAGGTCGCGAAGGGCGAAGGCCAGCGGCGTGCGCACGGGCAGGAAACCGACGGCAACGGGGTCGAGCACCCACGGTGTTCCAGCATCGTTCGCGGCTGTGACGGCCTCGAACATCGCGTCGCGTTGTTCGGCGGTGGGCGTGCCGAGATTGACGAGCAGCCCAGATGCGATCCGCGCGAACGCGCCCGCCTCGCCCGGAATGTCGACCATCGCGGGCGCCGCACCGAGCGACAGCAGCACGTTAGCGGTGAAGTTCACAACGACGCTATTGGTGAGGCACTGCACGAGGGGAGGGCGGGCCCGCACCTCGTCAAGCGCTGAACAGGTGAATGAAATAAGTTCTTCTGGCGTGCGCATTTACGCGACATCCCTTCGCTAGTACTAACTAGATCAGGTTCAACGGGTGTTATCTCAGCTCCAGATGGAGCACCCCGTGTCACTTGGCTTATGAACCAGCGTATCGCAGCGCCTTCGTTCTAATTCATGGTTGGACGCGGCCAACATCTTGGCAACTGGCCGACGGAACGAGGCCATTGCGCGAGCGCACCAAGAGCTGGCCGAGCGTCTCGTATTCCATAGGCGGCGGATTCATCGTTAGTTGCGAGACACCGAGAATTAGATGACTGATGCTGCCCGGGGATGCGTCAGGACGCCTCACCCTGGTCTCAGAAGCTTCCCTACGGTCGGCCAGCCAGGATCGTGGCTACCTCGCTGTTGGCTTTGAAGTGAGCAAGCGCGTCAGCAGAGAGCAACCGGATGACGTAAACAATTCGGCGCCGTTCGCTTTCAGAACCGTTGAGGATGTTCTCGTGGTGAGCCACTCTGTTTCGGAAATCTCGCAGCGCGGCCGATGCGTCAAACTGCGTTGATCCGCGCCCGCTCGACGTTGCCTCGGGCGATCTTGTAGACGTCGCGCGAACGGCCGGTGGCCCCGTCCTATCTCATCACAACGGGAAACAATGTCATCAGTGTGGCCGAATCCGTCCAGTGCGCGTCACCAGGGAGAGTTGCCGCTGCAAGCTGGCGATCGCACGCATTGCGCAGACCGACTTCCAGATGGCTCAAATCGTGCAAGAAAGCCGCGCTCAGCTTTGCGTTCCACTCATAGAGCTCAAGCGCTCGTGAGCGAGATCGGCCGGCGGCCGCGAGGTAGGTGGAGAACCGGCCAATGCTGAGCCATTCCTCTATCCAGTGCCCCTCGCTCGATGTCGTTGCCACGGGGCGCCCTCCAAGCTAAGACTGTAATGTAAGCCCTTGATGACCGCTGTCTCATGTTACTTGGGCCACGAATTGGGAACTCCGGTACTTCGCCTTGGCGGACCCGGAGTTTTTCATTTGTCCTGCACTTTGCCAGTCGCACCAGCCCTTCAGCGACGCCCTGCGCAGCGTTTGGCCGTGGCGCCTGTCGCGCGCCAGGAAACGAGGTGCCGCGAACTCGTCCCACCGATTCAAATAGTCAGCTCGAAGTGCACCAGGATGGCGATCCCTGCCGGATGAGGTTCACCGTGGCGTGGTGTCCAGCATGGCGCTATTCCCGCGACGCGCACCCGCGATACCCGTGCGCACAGTGACGCATTTCGCATGGAGACGGTGCCCAAGTTGAGGTGGACCGCCGAGAAGCCCTCGGCGCGACCCGGCTACTAAGCTTCGCAATGCGCCTTCGCAGGAGGACGACCTGGTTCAGAGCGCTCCATTCGATCTCTTCGCCGAACTTGGCGATTCGGGCCCAACCCGGCCCGGCAGCAGCGGACCCTCTTGAGGGTTTCGATGGGTGGTCTTAGGGGGCTGGCGCACAATTCCTCGGCATGCGCTTGCACTATTGCAAACGCTTGCAGTAGCGTAACTCGAGGGTCTAGTACCTCGTTTACCGGGTTCCGCTTCCGCGGCCCGCTCGCAATCGCCCGTTCCCAATGAAGCGCGTCGGCGTGGTCCGCTGGCGCGCGCGACAAGGAGTTTCATCGTGCGCAGATCAACCCGTCCGTTGTTTGCAGCGGTGGCCGGCCTGGCCCTAGTCCTGACCCTGAGCCTCGATGTAGGAGTGACAACGCCCCGGGCGGATGCGAGTCCGCCGGGTGCCAAGGACGTCACGGCGACGCTCTTCGAGTGGTCCTTCGCATCGGTCGCCCGGGCCTGCACGAATACCCTCGGTCCCAAGGGGTATGGATTCGTCGAGGTCTCGCCGGCCCAGGAGCACATCCAGGGCTCGCAGTGGTGGACCTCCTACCAGCCGGTCAGCTACAAGATCGCCGGGCGACTCGGCAACGAGGCCGCATTTTCGAGCATGGTCAGCACCTGCCACACCGCCGGTGTCAAGGTCGTGGCCGACGCGGTGATCAACCATATGAGCGCGGGTTCCGGCACGGGCACGGGGGGCACCGTCTACAGCAAGTACGACTACCCGGGCTACTACCAGAACCAGGACTTCCACTCCTGCCGGACCCCGATCACCAACTACAGCGACCGCTCCAACGTGCAGAACTGCGAGCTCGTCGGCCTCGCCGATCTCAACACGGCGAGCACCTACGTGCAGTCCACCATCGCGGCGTACCTCAACCACCTCAGCGCCCTCGGCGTCGACGGTTTCCGGATCGACGGCGCCAAGCACATGGCCGCGGCCGACCTCTCCGCCATCAAGGCAAAACTGACCAACTCGAGCGTCTACTGGGCGCAGGAGGTCATCGCCGGCGGGAACGAGGCGGTCCAGCCGGGCGAATACACCTCGACCGGCGATGTCGACGAATTCCGTGGGGCCTTCGACCTCAAACGCATGTTCACCAGCGACAAGATCGCCTACCTGAACACATGGGGCGAGTCCTGGGGCTACCTCGCGAGCAACAAGGCGCGGGTCTTCGTAGACAACTGGGACACCGAGCGCAACGGCTCGACCCTCAGCTACAAGGACGGCAACACTTACACGCTCGCGAACATCTTCATGCTCGCCTGGCCCTACGGCTCGCCCAACGTGTACTCGGGCTATGAATTCACCAACACGGATGCCGGCCCGCCGACTGGCGGCACGGTCAACGCCTGCTACAGCGACGGCTGGAAGTGCCAGCACGCCTGGCGGCAGATCGCGAACATGGTCGCCTTCCGCAATACCGTGACGGGCACCTCGGTGACGAACTGGTGGTCTAACGGCAACAACGCGATCGCCTTCGGTCGGGGGAGTGGGGGCTTCGTCGTGATCAACCACGAGGGTGGCGCGATCAGCCAGACGTTCAAGACCTCCCTGCCCGCAGGAAGCTACTGCGACGTCCAGCACGGCGACCCCGGCGCGGGCGGCTCCTGCTCGGGCCCAAGCTACTTCGTCGCCGCTGACGGAACCTTCACCGCTACCGTGGGCGCCGGCGACTCGATCGCCCTGCACGCCGGAGCCCGCACGTAAGTGGATAGCCAACGCCATAGCTAGGGCTTCCGCGGCCTCGATGACTGGCCAACACCGACATGCATTCCGTCTCCACGTGGCGATCGCGATGTGCGTTGAGGGTCGCCCCGACCATTTCGTCGCGGTCGTACGCGCCAAACACGCGAAAGCGCCGGTTTCAGAGGTCTCGAGTGGCATCGGCATCCAACAGCTCGTGCGGGGTGGCTGGCGTGAATGGGTAGTCGGTGTTGTTTGTCTTTTCCAGCTCATACAGATCGGCCGAGGAGGTCACAGTCAATTAGGAAACGCTGAGTCCGGCAGCCTGAACTCGCGAGAGTGCCTGGCGGAAGTTCGACAGATTTGGCGGATCCGCCAGTTCAAGCCGGGCACTCCAAGATCGGCCGCCGACAGTGAACCCTCGTGCCTCCAAGCCCTCTCACTGTGGATCAACGTCTCGCAACACCAACGATCACCGCAACGACGAGTGCCGAAGGTGCCACGTGGAAGGAAGGCGTCGCGGCGCTGGCGGCTCGTTTGCGTACTCCAGCGGGTGGGAGTAGCTCGTCGTGTGCTGCTGTCTCCCCAGCGGCCCTGTCGCTGCGCCCTCCCGGCCGCACCGTTGGCAGCATCTGGCGAGGCGTACGACCGTGCAGACGGGGGTCTCGGCGTCCGGTCAGGACGTGAGCACCGTCACGTCAAGGGCGGGCGTAGCGCGACGCGAGTTGGCGCAGGGTGGCTTCGATGCCGGCGGCGTTCTGCCGAGGAAAGCCGAGCAGCTCGAAGACCTTGCCCTGCATGGCTGGGACGGTGCTGTAATCGAACGTCTCAGTGACGCGCGTAGACGTGAGCGTGAGCGGCGTGAGTTCCCAGCGCCACCGGTGGCCCGCTGGGTGACGCCATTCCACAAGCCGACCGTCCTCGAAGCGCGTCACCGTGCTGGTGATGCGATACGGGATGCCGAACTGCTTCATCGCTACCGAGAATTGTGCGCCCTGGCTGAGCCGCTGCGGCCCCGACACCGTGTCGCGGACGGTGCCCGAGCCGTCCAGCTCACCGTGACGGTGCGGATCAGCCACCAACGCGAAGACGTCGTCGGCCGAAGCCGGCACCTCGACAGTGCGCGCGACTCGGCGCGGCCCTTGCTCAACCTGTTCAACCGTCATGCTCGCCAGCCTAGGTCGTTCCCAACCGCTACTCCCCCGAAACTTCGGGGCCTCGACGACGTGGCGCCGAATCTGCGTCCGTCGAGGTCCCTCGAACGCCTGCTTCGCAGGTGACTGAGCGCGCCTCCTGAGCAAGTGATTCGGACTAGAGCATGCTCGTAGAATCAGGCTTCCCGAGCATTGCGGAGCGGCCGCAGGCGGCGACCATCTATTGGAGCGATCACATAAAAAACGGCAAATACTGGGCGGTGACTGCAGCCCTCACGGTAGTGCTCGGCGTCGCCTTGTTCACTGCTGAATTCGACGCTCTGGGGAACGGGATCCTTTTCGCTGGCTACGGACTAGCAAGCGGACTTACATACAGGTTCCTGCACACCAAAGCACTCCCACCGGCCACCAAAGGCTGAAGATCGAAGAGGCGCATCGTCGGACTCCTCACCGCGGCGACACCGCAAGTTCCGCAATGAGCCTGGATTTGTGACGAGGTGTCAAACAGTGCTGAGATCGCCCAACGCGGCTTTCAGATTCCGGTCGACTCCGTGGGCGAGCATCCGCTGGTAGGTCGCATCGCCATCAGCCGCCACTGAGCGGATGATGTCGAGTTGCCTCTGCACTCGTTGACGGATGAGCTCCAGAACGTCGCTGGCAGTGCCATCCCACTTGTAGGCCCGAAGGAAGGACTCGAGGCGTGCCCGCCGCTCGCCGAACGCAATGAATCCTTCTTCCAGCACGAGCTGTCGAGCGTGGAGCGGGACCCAGGAGAATGCGACCCAGGCAAGGTCCCCGGCGTGCGTGGTCGGGCCGGCCATGTCCCAGTCCACGAAACCCACCAGTCCGTCTTCATTCCAGACCGCGTTGTAGGGCGCCGCATCGTTGTGACCGATGATCAGGCCCGGCTCCCATACTTGGCCTTCGCGCCACATCGAGCCTGCGGGCGGGACAAAGTCGGCGACTGCTGAGTGGTAGCGCCTGAGCCAGTCGCCGACGTCCAGGAGCGCCTCTTCGCTGTGCGTCCAACGCGGCCACGGGCGGACGTTACCGACGGTCGCACCCTCGAGAAAGCTAACGACAGTCCGACCCTGTGCGTCGGTCCCAAGCGGGCGCGGTGCCCCGATAGACCCTTTGTCGGCCAGATGTTGCAAGAGGGCATTCACGGCCGGGGTCCACGTGCCGGGAACGCGGCGCACGGTTCCATCGATGAGAAGCGCGCCGCCATCGAATCCGCCATCCAGCTTTTCACTCACGTCGCCAAGCTTCGCATGACGCTGCAGGCTTCCCAATCCCGCAGAGGGTGCGACGAAAGGGCCTACGAGCTGCACCAGCTCCGCACCGAAGTCGCCACCCTCCGGGACAAGGTGGAGTCCCTCACCCCTGAGGTTGAGTGAGGTAGGGGCGGTTCGGACGCACTTCCAGTGACACTTGCTGGGGCTCCTGCGGACGGTCGCTCACCCAGACCTGGTAGTGGTTCTCACTGCGTACACCGTACAAGGTGCAAACCCCCGTTTCGGAGAACGCCGTCGGCGGCCACTGGCAGGTGCCCTCCACCGAGAATCTGAGGCCCGCGCCCGTCGCCATGCGCTCCAAGTCGTGGACGCTAACGGGGGTGTCCGTCACCCACCGCCGGGAGATGCTCGGGCACGGGTTCGTGCTCATACACAGAAACTGTTCGCGGCGAACCGCGTCGTTCACCTGCTCCCAGTCGGCGGGGACAGCCAGCTGCGCGGACTGCTCCGCGAGGACTTCGGTGACCCGGTTTTCCAGGGCGAACACCACGAGAAGCGCGGCGACACCCAAGGCCATCAGCCCGGCCGCGACGGCACCCAGAACCTTCACACCATCCCCCAATGAACTCGGCCCCGCCGTGCCTGCAGCGTAGCGCGCAGGATACGCCGTTGGCACTACTTCGCGGGCCCACGCTGCCGGGCGGGAGGCACAGCCGACGCGGCCGTGCACGGCTCACCCCGCAGGTAGGGGCAGGGCAGCACCGCCCGCTGACCCTCCGGCTTACGGGCACGACGCCGATGTCATTAACCGGCCGGTAAGCATTGGCGCTGGTTCATCGGGTTGTTCCTGGTTGGGCCATCGAGGCGTCGTGGAGGCTTGCCACTCAGCGCTACTTGCCGGCCGACTTCATGCTGAGTTCGTCGGCCTCTTCCTCCGTAACGATTCCGACCAGCTCGGCAATCTTCACGACGATGTCTTCCATGGGCTCTTCGGCCGTACTGAATCCACCACGCGACGCGAGTGTCGGGGTGACCTGGTCGAGCTCCTCGAACGTCACCCCGTGCATGACCGGCACTAAGAGGCTCCGGCGCAGCAGAGCGCTGAGCTCGTTGCTCGCAATGCTGCGGTCGGTACGCAGCTTGTCGAGCATGGCGGGCGTCACCAGCACGATCCCCATGCGGGAACTCACCAATCCACGGTCGATGGCTACTCGCATGTCCGTGCCAGGTCGCAGGCTCACCTCACTGAACCACACCGACACGTCTTTTCCGAGGAGCAACTCGTAGACGTCATTCGCGGCCGCCTGACGGTCGGGCCAGGCGTGACAGAGGAACACGTCATTCACCTGAGTCCGTAAGACAGTCGCCGCGCGGACAGACTCCAGGTCGCGCACCTGCTGTTGCGTGTACGAGGCAGTCGACCCGCTGGGCTGCCAAGCCGGACGGGCGACACCACGTCCCCCGCCCCCGCTACTGCCCGACAGGCTCCCACTCCTACGCACAGGCGCGGCCGGTGTGGGGTAGGACGGGTACGACCGAGGCGGCGAGTATGAAGAACGCCCATAGCCGGAGGAGCATGCAGGGCAGTTCGCGCGACCGCTTGCAGTGCGGTGGCCTTCTCTTGGAGCTGTGCATTGAGCCATGTGCTGATGATACTGAAGACCTACGACACCGAGTGGAGCAATGGCCCGTCGGTGCCCGTAAGCCGATCCACCTAAAAAGGGACGTGGTCGGCGAAGGCGATGGCCTCTTGGATCGCCTCGATCCCAAGCACCCAGCACAACCAAACAGCTGACAATGCCAGAATCAGCGCAATCACCGAGGTCGCGATCCTCAACGTTCGGCGTGGCGTCGCAACAATGGAAAAAACGGCTGCAGCTGCAGAAAGCACCGGAATAAGTACAGACACGACCATCACGCCCAGATGCATGGGAATCCGGGCAGCGTAATACGAGCTGGGATAGTCGTCGGGGTCAAAATTGAACCCGGAAACAAATGCAAAGAACGTCGACACCAGCGACAGGCCCAAAAGCGTGAAAGCCATAGCCAGCCATGTGCCCCCGCTCCACTGCTTCCCCATGCCGATCAGTCAACCATGGCTTGAACGGCCAAGTTCCAACGATCGTTGGCGATGCGGGACGACAGCGGCGGTTCATACCTTGGAGCGGCGTTCAGCCCGAGGGCGGCGGGACTGAGGCGCCGCCGCGCAGCGCCACCCGGAGGTTCAAATCGTCGCCGACCTGGAGCTGGCGGCTGGTGAGCGGGTTGAGGAAGCCGAGGTCGTCGTCCGTGATGCCGAAGCGGTCGGCGATGTCGTTGAGCGTGTCGCCGGCGACCGCACGGCAGGAGAGTGGGGCGCCATCGGCTGCGGCGGTGGCACCGCCGGCGCCGAACCGGACGCCGGTATCGACGGCGAGCAGCCCGGGGCGGGTGTCCGGCACGTCCCAGGTGATCGTGCCGACCGCCCGGGGAGTGAGCACGCAGCCGTCAGGATCGGTCGTGGTCGGATCGGTCGCGGTGATGACGGCGGTCAGGTAGTAGCTGGGGTCGCCCCGGGACAAGTCCCTGGGGCCCATGCTCAGCCCAGGCTGATCGGCGTCCGTGGAGAGGTTGCCGAACGAGAAGCTGTGCATGTCGGCCAGGCAGGTCGTGGTCTCCGACCAGGGGCTGAAGGAAAATTGCAAGCCTCCGGGGACGTCCGAGTGGAAGTCCTTCAGTGCGACGTCGAATCCGCCCCCACCCGCCGTGACGACGACGGTTCCGGAGATGGTGTTGTCTCCCGAGGCCGACGTGAGCTCGGCCGTGCCGATGACACCGTCGGGGATGACAACGTCGGCCGCACGGTCGGGCGGGGCCGGCGCATCCGTGTGGACGGCCGTGTCGACCGGTGGAGTCTCGGTTGTCGGGGGCGAGCAGGCCACAAGTCCGAGCACCAGAGCGATGCTCCCCAGAACGGATGTCGCCAGTCGTGGCACCAGGTCCTCTCCCCGCCGAGCCCAGTATGGCAGTCGGCCGCATCGCCGGTCCAGCCGCGGGCCCGACGGACAAGGTGGCTCGTCCGAAGTCGCTACCGCACGCACCGATCGCTCTGTCTGAATCGGCACTGCGAAAGCTCAGACCAACCGTTCAAAGTTTCCCAAGGTTTTGACGCTCAGGTCTCGACGGGCTCCGGTTCAGGGCTGGGGGTCTGGGCTGGCGTCTGTGAGCGACCAGGCCGTGACGGAGACTTCGCCGCCAGCGACGATGTCGAGGGTGCTGGGCCAGGAACCGCGAACCAGGCCTGGGTAGAGCGCTGCGTAGAGCGTGTATGTCGTGGGGACATCCGCTGTGGCCATGGCGCCCCAGCCGAGTCGGGCGATGGCGTAGCCGCCGGCCGGAACCACGATGGGCACGGGGCCCTCGTCGGTGGTCATGAACGTTCCGCCGGGCACGAGGGTGACGTCGAGGGCCGACCCGCTCTCGTCCGCGAAGGCGAGGTCGGGGTAGCCGCTGAGGGTGCACGGGGAGTCGGTGAAGTTCATCGCCTGGATCGACAAGGTGCGGTGCCCCATGGCCGCGTCCGAGTCTCCGAGTAGCAGCGCCGCCTGGTCGGGCGTGCACCAGTCGGCGGCGGGCTCGGCCGCCGCCGGTGCGATGGTGGGCGGCGGCGTGACCGGGACATCCGGGTCGGGTACGGAGCCGAGGGTGTGCCCATTGGCGCGGGCGTTCTCCGCCGCCGCATCGAGCCGCGCGGCCCGGCTCCCCGTAACGGCCGCCAAACCGGAAAGAATCACGGCGACGACGACGATGCTGCCAAGAACTGCGAGCGGGCGCGTGCGCAACGGGCCGGGCGCGGCCGACGCCGGGACGGCATCCGCGCCCGGCTGAGCCGGGTGGGCCGGTTGGGCGCGCACCCGGGCGCGGCGCATGGCGAACAGGGCCGGCAACCACCCCCAGGCGATCCCCCAGTACCCGCTGAGGAGAACGGACTCACCGGCCGGGTCGAGCACGAATGCGGCGCGGGACGGCGGGAATGCCGCAACGATCGCGCTGATCACCCACGGGAGGGTGGCGAGGAAGCCGGTCAGAACGGCCACAAACCAGAGGGCGAAGAACCGGGCTGTGCGCGATCCGTCGGTCCGGTCGACGATGAGGCGCGCCAGGAACAGGTAAACCACGAAGACGACGGCGGCCGAGGCAAGGGGGGCGAGAGCGATCCACGGCCAGGACCAGAACCAGACGCTGCGCGGAATCGTTTCCGGCAGGAGGTGCTTCACGAAGGCGTTGGGGACCAGAGCGAACCAAGTCAGGAAGCCGAATCCGCCGGCGCACACGACCCACCACGCGGCGGCGACGGCGGCCGGAATCCAGGGAAATGGGCTGTGGCCGGGCCTTGTCATCCCCAGAGACTACTTCACCGCCGGGCAGGCATCGCACGCAGTTACGGGCACATTGGGAATACCGGGTCCGACGAGCCAAGTGGTTCGGTCAACAAGGCAGCTTGCCGCGTTCGGGATCCTTCGCTGGAGGCGGGTCCCTATGCTGAGGCCATGCAGGTTGAACTGTCACGATTCCGCGTCAAGCTCAACTGTTCCGGCATTGTCGAGGAATGGATCGCCTTCCTCAACGACGACATGCGCGACGTACTCGTGACTCTGGAAGGAGAGCGGATGTACGTTGAATCCATCTTCACCGAGTGCATCGAGGGTGTCGACTACATGTACTGGTACACCGTCCAGGGCAAAGACGGCGACGCCGTCGAAAACTCCGAGCACTGGCTCGACAAAAAGCACATCGAATACTGGCAAGCCTGCATCGACAAGTTATACCCCGCCGTTGACCTGCCGAGCCGCGTCACAATGATCCCCGATCGCGTCCGACAACTCATGAGATAACCAACAGCCCGCGGATGTTTCTGCATCCGAGCAATATCTTGAAGTAACCGAACGATCGGAACCGTCATGGACACTGAAGCCGCATTCGCAGTCGTGCTCGCGTCGGTCGTTGCCGTCGTCTACGTCGCGGCAATTGCCTACGCAATGATGCAGATTGCCCGAACCAACGACCTGTCAGGCCTGGAGAGAGTCGTCTGGATAGCCGGCGTAGTGTTCGCCCCTCTGCTCGGTGCGCTCGTCTGGTTTTTCGCTGGGCCACACCCATTCGGCTTTCGACTGACACGCAAGGTTCGATAGACCTCGACAGTCATCCGCGCGGGCGCAGTGAGGGTTCCCTTGCGGTCCCTGGTCTTGATCAGCAACCGCTCCCCCGTTTCGCGCAAGACGCGTGCCGGGAAACGTCCGTCTTACGGTTGCGCTGCAGGGCTGTCAACACCGCACCCGAACCATGCAGGTCTACCTGTGCCCTGTTCCCACTTCCGGCGTTGTCAGGCCTGGGCGACTTGACTATGACTTACAGACCCGCAGTGACCGCCTTGATGGTGACATGAAGCCCGCCCACCAGATACGCTGCTGGCAACAGCAATCAGCAGCGGCCGGCGGGAATGGTGGCCGGAGGTTCTGTCAACGGGGGACAGCGTGAAGAAGATTCTTGGTGCGATTTTGATTGGCATTGTCGTCCTTGCTGTCGCCGCTTCCATCATTGTCAGGACCTTCGAAGACAGGATCACCGAGGAACTCGTTGCGCAGGTGTCACGACTGGCGATTCCTGCGGACTGGAAGGTGCTGGACGACATTGTCCGACGCGATCAATTCCTGTGTGTGAGTACCAACCCATGTCCAAGCATTTCCCGGAGGTGGGAAGCGCAAGCGGACTCGGTGGTGACCGCCAAAGACCTGGAGCAGATCGCTGCTGCGGCGGACGTGACCCTGACCGTGGATCGGCCGTGTCAACGGCCAGCGAACAACTTCGGGCGCGCCATCCTGTGCACCGGGCTTGGCGTTGCGGACGGCTATGACTATCAGTTGTCGCTAAGCAGTGCTGCCCCTGGGGAGCCCCTGCAGGTATCGCTGTATGTGAGCCCAGTCACAATCCCATAGCCGTGGGGCCACTCTGGTCCGAGATCGCTGCTGCTCGATCTCGTGCGGAATCTCCCCACTTTCGTAATGTTTCCCGCATCCCACAAGTGGGGTTACTCGCGCGGGCAGTGACCTGTAGCCTGAGACGGATTTGGCGCAAAAATTAGGCCAGATCAGCCTATTCGTCTTTCTTAGACGACCGGCTTCAGCCACAATCTGGGGGTATTTCTGTGAGCCGAAGAACAACGCTCTTTCTTTCAGTGGCAACGGCCATAACGACGCTGATCGCATCTATCGTCATCGTGCCGGCCGCCTTGGCTGTCGACCCGTTGTCAAATCCTTGCGGGGACGTCGAAACCGTTTTTGCTCGGGGATCCGGTCAGGCAGTAGGTGATCCTGAATCTGAGCGTTTCTTTGCCCAGTTGCAGGCAAGAATTGGCACAACACTGACGATCAACCCTTATGAGCTCGGTGACGCGAGCATTGATGGTAGCCAGTACCCGGCCGTGCCCGTCGGCGGTGATACGTGGGACTCATTCTGGAATACTGCGGGGGCCTTCTTTTCCGCTGGAGGAGGGTGGACCTACGGGGCAAGCGTCGATAGCGGCGTCGAAGAGCTCAGAAGCTACCTGACTTCCCGTGCCGCGACATGTCCCGAAGCTGCATTTGTGCTGGGCGGTTTTTCCCAGGGCGCACAGGTTGTCGGTGAGACCTACGTCGAGAAACTCACTCCGGCACTCCGCAATAGAGTCGTATATCAGGCTCTGTTCGGCGACCCGAGATTGAGTCTGCCGGAAGGTCTTATAACTCCAGGCGGAAGCCAAACTGGTTACGCTCCGGCTTGCCTTGGCAATGACTCCGATTCCGAGTGGCGCTTCGATGTCCCCGACTGTTTCGTGAAGAGTGGTTCCCTCGGCGCGCGTCAACCATACTTGCCGGAAAGTTTCACTTCGACGACGGGCCTGTCCTGCGCAAAGCATGACTATGTCTGCGGTTCATCCAAGTTGATCTGGGATGCCGAAGGCCACAAAACCTACAAAAAAGACGGCGGCAGCATTGACAAAGCCGCGGTTGAGATGAAGATGTTCGAAATGTTAGCAGTCTGGGCATGAGTGAGCTTCACGGCAATGCCCCACCACAGTGCGGTGACCTTCCCTCTATTCGAGCAACTTGCCGACCTGGGTGACGTCTCCCATGAGGGCCGCGATCTCGGCTCGCACCGGCGGGATCTGCTCGTGCGCGATCGAGCCGTCGGCTGACCACACCAGGTTCACCTGCAGGGCGGAATCCATGTGCGGGTAGTCACTTCGGTTGTGGGCGCCGCGACTTTCCCGACGTTCCAGAGCACAGGCGAGGGTTGCGCGCGCGGCCATGAGGGAGGCACGCAGGTCGAATGCGTGTGCAAGGCCAGAGAAGCCCGCGACATCCGGATGCACTCCGATTCGGCTCTGGCGATCGTCGAGGTCGTCCAACTGGCGCAGTCCTTCCAGTAGCCCCGCTTCGTGGCGCACCACTCCGCCGAAATCCGTCATGGTGTTGCGGATGTCGCGCTGCAAGGCGCGCACATTCTCCTGTCCGTCCGAGGCAAGAGTGTCAGTCACCTCCCGCTCGGCTGCCTGGACCGCGTCCTGTGATCGATTCTGGGAGGTGATACCTGCGCTGTACTCGGCCGCAGCCTGGCCGACAATCCTGCCGAACACGAGCAGCTCAATGAGCGAGTTGCCGCCGAGCCGATTGGCTCCGTGCAGCCCGCTGGACGCCTCGCCGATAGCGTACATTCCGACGACATCGGTGGAGTGGTCATCCGGTCGCACCCATACTCCGCCCATGGAGTAGTGCGCGGTCGGAGCGATCTCGATGGCGGTGGTAGTGACGTCGAGTACCTGCAATTCGAGCATGGTCTGGTAGACGCGGGGCAGGCGCGTCATGATTGTCTCGCGGGGCAGGTGGGAAATGTCGAGCAGCACGCCGCCCTTCGCGGTGCCGCGTCCCTCCTTGATCTCGGTGTACGCGGCGAGGGCGACCCTGTCGCGGGTGGACAGTTCCATGCGCTCGGGGTCGTAGTTGGCCATGAACCGCTCGCCGAGTGCGTTCCGCAGAACCCCGCCCTCGCCTCTGGCGGCCTCGCTGATCAGGGTGCCGGCGGCATTCTCTGGTTCGAGGATGCCACTTGGGTGGAACTGAACCAGCTCGGCGTCACGCAGCCGACCGCCGGCATCCACTGCCAATTTGAAGGAATCGCCCGTGTTCTCGTCCCGGCGGCTGGATGTGCGGCGCCAGATGCGGTTGTGTCCGCCGGCAGCAATGATGACTGCGTCGGCGATGACCGTCACCCGGCTGCCGTCGCGCAGGTCGAAGCCATAGGCGCCGAACACCACGTTGTCACGCACGAGGATGCGGGTGATGTACACCGAATCCAGGATGGGTACCTCAAGCTGGGAGGCACGGGCCACCAGGGTCCGTTGGATTTCAAGCCCGGTATAGTCTCCTGCGAAGGCGGTGCGACGGTATTTATGGGCGCCGAAGTAACGCTGACTGATACGCCCGTCACTCTCCCGCGCAAAGGGCATTCCCCATCGCTCGAGGTCCTGGATGCCGCGGCCCGCGTTCTTCGTCACTATCTCGGCCGTGTACGGATTGGCTAGAAAGTAGCTCTCCTGGATGGTGTCTGCTGCGTGCTGCTGCCAGCTGTCCTCGGAATCCATTGTTGCCAGGGCCGCGTTGATTCCGCCGGCCGCCAGCGAGGTGTGCGCGTCGTTTTTGGGGCGTTTACCGACGGCGAGAACGTCAACTCCGCGCTCTGACAGCTCGATCGCGGCCCGCAGGCCCGAACCGCCGGTGCCGATGACGAGCACGGAGGCAGAAATTCGGCGACCCTTGAGGGTGTCGTCTGACATGAGGAGGCCTTCCCGGGGAAATACAACGGAGCCATACCGACCGTGACTTCCTAGGTGACATTAGCTCGCGGTGCTGAGCATTTGCCCCGATCACACGTGGGTTGGCTGCGTGCGACCAGCGTCTCCAAGATCAGGGTGAGCTGGGACCTCACGAAGTCGGAGGTTCATCAGAAATCTCTGTTATGGATCTCCACGGGAAGCGAGTAAACCGGAATGAGCTTCGGTGGGCCATAGCCACGGCCGGACCTCCGCGACGGTGCCGGCGTACTGTACCGTTCAGCCGGGTCCGGGAGCGTCTCAAAAAGCGAGTGGCTTGCCCGAGAGGCGTAATTTTGTAAGGGCCGCTTGGTCGAAGAAGAAAACAGCCGGGAGCTGAGGATGCCCGGCTCGAGAGTGCCCAGTCCGTTTCCGCGACTCGCGTCACTATGGCCGCGGCTCGTGCGATCAGCTTGAGGAAGGAACTCGATGATTCGATCAGAGTCCAGCGTTGAGGTGCCGCGTTCGGCAGAGGATGTCTTCGCTTTTCTGGCAGACGGCACCAATAACGTCAAGTGGCGAAGCGGCGTGCACGCGATCCGTCACGTTAGTGGAAAGGGAGTGGGCGCTGAGTTCGAGCAGCTTCTCACCGGTCCGGGTGGAAGAACAATGCGTGCGAACTACCGCGTGGTCACGTCGAAGGAACCGACCCTGCTTGAGTTCGAGGTCACCGCCGGACCGGCCCGGCCTCGAGGGTCGTTCACGATCACCACTGTCTCATCTGCCTCATGCCGGGTCCTATTTAAGATCGAGCTTGAGCCACAAGGCGTGATGAAATTTGTGCGAGGAATGATTGAAGCGCAAGTGGCCGCGGAGGCCGCCGCAATTCAGAACCTGCCCCGGGCGATGCGCAACGCGTAGCGCGGCTTCGGGCTGTCATTTTCCATTCACGATTGCACAGATATCAGTACACGCCTGCACAACCGGTTCGGTGATTGCCTGACGAGGTCTTGTCTGCTCAGTTGGCCTCTGGATTGGTCGCCCCGTCGGGTGGATTCTCTGCCGGGTCGGGGTGTCCTGACGGACGCGGGACGAGTTACGTCGTCCCCTGCTTGTTAGGGTTAGTGAGGAGGGGTGACCGCCAGAACTCCCTGGACGACCACTGTTTCACGCATGAGCTAGCTCCCGAATCGTGCTGGCGAGGTGGATGAGTGACAGCCTCGCACAGGCTCATGCCGCCGGGCAGTGATTGCCTGTCGACGTTCGGCTACCGCTCGGCGGTAATGAGCGACCTCGGCAGGTCATTGGAGAGTGACACGTGGCGCACTCGGAGAATTCCACCTGAACAGGGTCAGATGCCACAGCCCGGGGCGTTTGCGCGAAGGATCGACGAGGCCATTCGCTCCAAGGGCTTCCAACCGCCGGCGGACATGCCACGAAGAGGGCTCGCCTCCGGTCTTCACGATGTCCTGCCAGGGCGCGACTGCGTCCGCAAGGTCGATACCGGCTGCAAGGAGGACAGCCGGGTCGCGCAGATCGACGATGTTCTGGGCCTCCACGTGGAATTCCAGCAAGACGAGCTCGGCGACACGACCCTGGGTATGAGCGATCATCGCCGCGTCGACTCCCTGAGGAGATGAGCTCAGGTACAGAGTCGGTTGAGACGGTTCCGAGTACCTACCTGCAAGGCGCGAACCCAGCAGCGCCGTGTCCTGGTGTGAGGGATCTACGGCGCGATAGAACGAGCCGGAAATGCTGGACCAGACATCACCAACTTGTTCCACCGAGGGTTCACCCGACATTGATTTGCTCCCCGCGACAGCCCACCGCTTATCCTGCGCTATTCAAGACCATCAGCTTGTGCGGGTCTGGGGCCGGCATGAATCCCACTTGTTCGTAGAGGCTGTGAGCGTCGAGCGTCGAAAGAAGCACTCGTTTGAGTTGCATCGGCGTCAACCTGTCCACCACCGCTTGAGCGAGCAACCGGCCGAGACCGCGGCCTCGGAACTCACGGTCAACGTACACGTCGCATAGCCAAGCAAACGTCGCATGGTCGGTGACAACCCGGGCGTACCCGCACAGGACACCCGTGCCGCTGAAGAGGCCAAAATTCAACGAGCCCTCGGCCGCGCGCTGAACGGTTTCCAAGGACCGCCCGACCGCCCAGAACGCATCCGTAGAAAGCCAACGGTGAACCGTGAGCAGATCGATGCGGCTCAGGTCGGTGACAATGGAGAAGTCGTCTTTCACAGGCATAACTCCACCATAGGTTGGACGCCACGCTCAATGACTGCAACACTCGAGGCATGTTCCTTCGATAAGCGCGCCAATCCACGTCGACCACCCGATGTAAACCACAGGCTCCCCGGCGGGCCACATAGCGTTGAGGCGATTGGCGACCTGCTGAGCACCGCGCAGGCTGGATGTCCATTGGCGTGGTTAAGCTCTGACTGGAGCGGAGAGGCCGCCCGGTGGGCCAGTTCTACGAGACTGCCATTGGCGCGCGGGTCACCCGTAGCCTAGTTTTAGGTCAGAATCACGACGGGAGACAAGATGCGTCAAGACACCGAGGCAGCGCTGAAGCAGTTCGACGTCAGCACCTTCGGGAGGGGCGGCATCATCAATAAGCTTGAAGAGAGGCTAACCCCCGACGAGACAGTGATCTACATCGCGCCGACGAACGTGACGGTCACGACGACAGCCACCCGAAAGACCGAGAAGCTCCCGGGTGCAATTGCGCCGAGAACACCGCCACGACGGCACAGCTCGTCGACGCACGTGAGGCGCTCACAACGACCGCAGCGGCCAAGGACGAGGCTACGGCGGCAGCGCGCGACGCTACCGTGCGGGCGGACGCCGCCACGGCGCGCGCCGAGCGAGCCGCGGCAGAGGCTGCGAGCACTCGCGGCCACCTGGACCAGGTCCGGACCGAGCGCGAAAGCGTACGGGCCGAAGCACTCGTGCTCGCCGGGCAGCTGGCAACGGTAACCAGCGAACGCGACAGCGCCACGGCCGAGACCGCGAGGGAGCGTGCCTATGTCGAGCAGCGCGTCACCGACGTGCGCGCCGCCTACGAGCAGCAGATCGCCCTACTGCGAGCCGATCTGGAGGAATTGCGAACAGGTGAACGCGAATAACGCACCAGCGCAGAAGCACAGGCGCCACACTCCACACGGAAGTGGACCGCGACCCCAATCCCACACGCAGCCCCTTTACAAAGCTCTTTGGGCAACTGCCATCGGCAGCGCGTCCGCACTGCCGCGATCTCGTTCGGTGGGGCATCTCCCCTAGGGCTTCCCCTTACTGGGTGAGTCGTTGGCGGCCTGTCACGGCAGCGCCTGCCCTACGGTGGTCAAATGGCAACGGGAACACTGAACACAGGGGCACTAATCAAGTTGGTCAACGTCCAGCTGACCAACAACGGCACTGAGTTTGTGCCGGCCAAGGAAACAGCTTTGGGCCCTTTCGGCACGTCGGTGTTCGGGTCGATCAAGGGCTATCCGGTTCGGCTGGATTTCGCGGTCAATCCTGCGAGCAATTTGCGTGCGGTGCTCCTGTTTGATCTCCGCACAAAGGAGCTCCTTGCCGAGCGGCTCGTGTCTCCTACTTTTGAGGAATCAATCGAGGCGTACCCCTGGACAGCGACAATTGCTGCACTCGTTCTAACCTGACCGTCAGCGGCGAGGGCCATTCGGTGAAATCCGGTCGCGGCCTGGCGCAACAGCAGACGCGCTCGTTGCTAGTCCCCAAAGTACGTACCTGAATTCCCAATGGGAGGACTTGTCGGTACATCGGAAAAGCCCCGACTGGTGATGATCACCGAAGCAGAGTCACCGGGATCCTGACCTCAAGGTCATTCCCGTTGATGTGGCTGAATGCTGCGATGGTACCCACCTCTTGCAGCCCGAGGTCAGCGTCGCGGTAGCGAACGACGATCGAATCCTGGGACACAATGACGTTGTCTCCCTCGTAGTTTGCTTGGGTGCTACTCGCGTTGTCCCACACGTGCGCCGTCGTCTTTTCGTGAAACCGGACGCCAAACCTCTTCCCGCCGTTGCCATCAACGCCGTAGTAGTACACCTCAAACCCGAAGTAGTCCACGCTGCCTGGCACCACATCACCGAGACCCCAAGTCACCACCACGCTGTCTTCTGTTTCTTCCATGAGCACAGACGTGACGTAGCGAGGCGTGTGTTCAATATTCATACGCTCACCCTACGGGTGCACTTAGTAGTTGTTGACGTCCAGACTTTTGGTCCAAGCTCGCAAGGTCTTGGCAATGTGGTGCAAGCCGTGGACATCTGTTCGCATAGTCCCCAGTCGTGCATAGGGGTCGATCTCAAACGATTCGGTGATCTCCTTACCGAGCCGATCTCGATAGCGCAGGGTCGTCGTGAACGGCTGGGTAGTCTCGATTTCACTCTTCATAGCCGCGCTCAATTCGCGTGCTGAATCGAAGTATGTGCGAATCTCACCTCCGGGTGGCAAGACGCTCGTCCGCCCAGAAATGAACGCGGCGCCCATGAACTGATTCCCCTCGCCGAGGTCATGCACCCGGACGTACGGCGGATCTAATGCAATCGTTATGTCACGGGCGGCAGTCTGCCCGATGTTCCTAACCACGAAGTCAGCGAGGGTCCAGTCCGCCGCTGACTCTTCGATCATCGCCACGAGATACGGTCGGGCCTGTTCTTCAGCGAGATCGCGCGCTTGCTTGAGCTGGCGGAGCACCAGGAGGGCACCGACAACGGCGGCAGCGAACGCGGCCGCGGTAGCCATTGCGGCGATACCGTCCCACGCGGTTGATGACAACCCAAACCAAGTGTCGGCAACGAGTTTCAGCATGCCCAAACCCTATTGCACATTCGCTGCTTGCCTGAGGGAGGCCCCGCCGTGCCAATCTGGCCCCCAACGCACACCTCTCCGCGTCGCGCGAGCACTAGGGCACAAGCAATCCGCCGGAGGCGATGAGGCGTGCTACGAAGCGGTGCTCGGAACAAAAATCTAGAGCGGAGTCTAAAGCGGAGTCGGTCAGCATCCGGGCAAAAAGAAAGGCCCCGTGACCGATAGAGTTCTTGGTCAAAAGGCTTTTATGTGTAGCGGGAGCGGGAATTGAACCCGCGACACCACGATTAGCCGGCCCTAGAAGCGCCGCCCCGCATCACCGGTGGCTACGGCTCCCGGCCTCATTCGGCAGTTCGATAGCAAACTCAAGCGTCCAGACGTGGCGGACGTCGCGTGACAGGCACGAGCACTCCGGAAAAGCACCGGCGATGTGCCGCTTTGGATGGATGGACCGCGTGTACCGTTTATACCGCTGGATTCTCCTTCTCAACCTTTCCGACTCTGCTCGCATCCACGATAAGTATGTGTACAGATGTGCACACTCCTCCCAACACCCTTGAATTTGTGCGCGCCCGGGGGGTTCCTGAACTTGAGTTGTCGTCGAGAGAATGTGTACGACCCTTGAAGCTGGGTATGCCCGCTTCCCTTGTCTCGTATGGGTCGCACAACTTCTGGACACCTACACATTCCGACAAGGGTAAATGTGTAGGGGTGTGTATTTGGGAGACATCGGCCGAACAACACATGCCCCGACACATTGGGCGCGTCGAGACCGCGTCTCTCCATGCGCTCACCGGCAGCGCACCCCTCGCCGTGACCGATGCGAGGACCTTGAATCGGCCGCTCTCGAGCCGCCGCAGTCCACCATGGAGGTCGTCGCCAGGAAGGGTACGGGCTACGCAGTTATGTGGTTCACCACTCACCACATGCCTCAACTCGCACTTGCTCACACCCGCGCACAGATGTTCCGTTACCGCTGCGTTACCGCTGGGCAAATCCAGGCAAGAAAAAACCCCCTGCTTCCCAATGAAACACTGGGCTGCAGGGGGTTTTCTGTGGCGGTACCGGTGGGATTTGAACCCACGGTGGAGTCTCCCCCACACAACTTTTCGAGAGTTGCACCTTCGGCCGCTCGGACACGGTACCGAGGAAGAGTTTAGTTGAAATCGGGGGCCTTGCGCGAATCGCGGCGGCGAACATCCGTGTCTGAACGGCCCCGAACGGCCCTGAACGACGAGAACCCAGCACGAAGCGGTATTCTCACCGGGTGATCACCGCGAACCACAGGCTCCGTTCCCTTGCCCTCACTGCCGGAACCCTGGCCACAGCGGCCGGCCTCGGCGCCGCCGCCGTGGTCAACTACCGGGGCTTCCAGCGTCGCATCGCCGAGAGCTCGGTGATTCTCAATGAGACCCTGCCGGTGCACTCTCTCTGGTGGCGCGCCCGCGCGAAAGACAAGGGCGAGCTGATCTACGCCGTCATCGGAGACAGTGCCGCGCAGGGGATCGGGGCGAGTTCCCCGCACCGCGGCTATGTCGGAATCCTGACCGACCACATCCGTCTCTCCACCGGCCGCTCGGTGCGCGTGGTGAACCTGAGCGTGTCGGGCGCCACCGTCGAAATGGCTGTGCGCGACCAGCTGCCCACGTTCGTGAAGCTCACCCCTGACATCGTCACGGTCGCGATCGGCGCCAACGACATCGCCCTCTGGGACGCCGCCGTCTTCGAGGCCGGCATCCGGCAGGTCTGCGCGGCGCTGCCCCCGCACGCCCTGGTCGCCGACCTGCCCTGCTTCCACCTGCCCCGCAACGAACGGATGGTCGCCGTCGCCAACCGCATCATCCGCCAGGTGGCCGCGGAGCACCAGCTACGCGTGGTACCGCTCCACGCCACGACGAAGCGGCTCGGGCTGCGCAGCGTCGCCACGCACGTCGCGGGCGACCTGTTCCACCCCAATAACCGCGGCTACCGGGCCTGGGCCGAGGCGTTCGTTCCGGCGCTGAGCGCTCATCTGGTGCGGGGCATCCGGCCTGCCGACCTGGCCGGGCCGGATGCCCCCAACGCGCCTGCCGGCCTGCCCTCATCGGCACACGCGGCAGCCGGCCTGCCCTTGGCCGTGCCGGCCGACCGGCCCTCCCCCACGCCGGAACCCGCGTCGACTCCGGTGGCGAACACTTCGGAATCGGGTGGTGTCAGCGGCCCGAGCTAGGCTCGCAGAATGGCCAGACCCGTTTCCTCCTTCCGCTGCACCGAGTGTGGCTGGACCACCCTGAAGTGGGCAGGCCGCTGCGGCGAATGCCAGCAGTGGGGCACCGTGGTGGACACCACCGAGAAGGCGAGCCTGGCCCGCGCGCTCAAGCCGGCCAGCGTCACCGGCGCGGGCGTTGCCCGCCCGATCACCCACGTCGACACCACGGCCGTCTCGCACTGGCCCACCGGCATCGCCGAGTTCGACCGGGTGCTGGGCGGCGGCATCGTGCCGGGCTCGGTAATCCTGCTCAGCGGCGAGCCCGGCGTCGGCAAGTCGACACTGCTGCTCGAGGTGGCCTCCAAGGCAGCGGCCGCCAAGTCCCGCGTGCTCTACGTCAGCGCCGAGGAATCGGTCAGCCAGGTGCGGTTGCGGGCCGAGCGCACCGGGGCGCTGCAACCCGAGCTGTACATCGCCGCCGAGACCGACCTGGCCACCATCCTCGGCCAGATCGACGCCATTCAACCCAACCTCGTCATCGTCGACTCGGTGCAGACGGTGGCCAGCTCGCTCTCCGACGGCCTTGCGGGCATGCCCAGCCAGGTGCGGGAGGTGGCCTCCACGCTGATCCGGGTGGCCAAAGACCGCAACCTGCCCATCCTGCTCGTCGGGCACGTCACCAAAGACGGCTCGATCGCCGGCCCCCGCCTGCTCGAACACCTTGTCGACGTAGTGTGCCAGTTCGAGGGTGACCGGCAGAGCGCGCTGCGCTTCGTGCGGGCGCTCAAGAACCGGTTCGGCTCGACCGACGAGGTGGGCTGCTTCGAGATGACCGGCGACGGCATCGCCGAGGTGCCCGACCCGAGCGCGCTGTTCCTCAGCCGCGGCTCCACCCCCGTGTCCGGCACCTGCGTCACGGTGGCGCTCGAGGGACGCCGGGCGATGCCGGTCGAAGTGCAGGCTCTGGTGATCAAGACCCAGGCCCCGAACCCCCGCCGCGTCACCAACGGGGTGGACTCCTCACGGGTGGCGATGCTCCTCGCGGTGCTCGAGCGCCGGGCGAGCCTGTCGGGGCTGGGCAGCATGGATGTCTACGTGTCGACCGTAGGCGGCATCCGTCTCACCGAACCGGCCGCCGACCTCGCCATCGCCCTCGCCATCGCGTCCGCGTTCAAGGACAAGCCGATCGCTCAAGGGGCCGTGGCGTTCGGCGAGATCAGCCTCGCCGGCGAGGTGCGGCCGGTGTCAGCGGCCAAGCTGCGCGCAGCCGAGGCCGCCCGGCTCGGCTTCACCATCCGACTCGATGCCGAGGCCGGCGCAATCGGCACCGCGGTCGCCGCGGCGATCGCGACCGGCCAGTCCGCACGGGACGCCGAGCTCGACCGCGCGTTCTAGCAGGGAGCATCCGGCGCGGGCCGCCACGGATGTCCCGGGCGAGCGGCAGGTTCGGGTCACCGGGGTCTCGACGAGCTCAACCAGCGGGCGCTCGACCAGCGGGAAGCCCGACCCACCGCGGTCATCGGGCCTCGAGCAGTTCCGCCTCCGGGGTCGACGTGGAGACGATGGCGGCGTGAACGACCCGATTGCGACCGTCGCGTTTGGCCACGTACAGACGCACATCGGCGGCGCGCAGCAGGTCAGAGCTCTGCTGGCCGTCGGCAGGCGCCAGGGCAATCCCGAGACTCGCGGTCACCGGCAGGGCGCCGGTGATCGGCGACCAGTCGTGATCAGCGATCGAGCGGCAGACCGCCTCGAAACGCCGGTGCGCCTCGGTGGCGTCAATCCCCGGCATGATCAGTAGGAATTCCTCGCCGCCCAGGCGCGCGGCGATGCCGTCGGCCGCGGATGCCGCAGCCGCGATCAGGATGCTGCCCACCTCACGGAGCACAGTGTCGCCGACCTCGTGCGACAGGGTGTCGTTGATGCGCTTGAAGTGATCGAGGTCGACCATGGCGATGGCCACGCTCGGCCCACCCTCGCGCAGGCGCATCAACGCGGCGCTGAGGTGCTCGTCGACGAACCGGCGGTTGTGCAGCCCGGTGAGCGGATCGCGCTCAGCCAGCTCTCGGTACCGCTCGCTCTCTCGGCGGGACTCCGCGGTCTGGAACATGGCCTCGAGGATGCGCCCGCGCGACTCGTTCTCGCTCGCACCGAGCGCCTCGGACTGTTCGTGGAAGTGCCGGTACGCCTCGAACGCGGCGCGAAAATCGCCGTTGGCCGCATGGATCTCGGCCTGCTCCCTGGCCGCTTCCGTCGACCAGCGGGTGAGCCCGAACCGCTGGGACAGCTCGCGGCACCGGTCGATGACGGTCTGCGCTCGGACCAGCTTGCCCTGCGTGCGATAGATCTCGGCCAGCGTGACCAGGGCCACCGCGGACCCGTCGGGATGCAAGTTGCCCACGGCCGGGTCCATAGCCGGCAGCAGCTTCGCTTCCGCCTCGTCCAGCCGCCCCGCCGTCAGATAGACGCGCGCGACCGTGTCGAGGGCGTACATGCCGATCTGCCGGTCGCCCACCTCGGACAGGCCGATCAGCTGTTCCACGGCCGCGAGGGCCTCGACCTGGTTATGGGCCAGGTACTCGGTGTAGGCGAGATTGTTCAGGATGTTGTAGCGGATGATGGTCTCGGGGTCATCGATCACGAGGCGGAGGGCATCGTCGTAGCGGCGGCGCGCCTCGTCGAGGGACCCGGCCGAGCCCAGCGCGTCCGCCAGGCACTTGCGGGCGGCTGCACGCATGAGTGGAACCTCCGACTCCTCGAGCAGGTCGTTCGCGGCGACGGCGTGTTCCAGGGCCAGGGCGCGGTCGCCCACCATCTCGAACACGGAACCGAGCACGTCGTGACAGCGCGACTGCAGGGCGAGCTCGCCGTGCTGCTCCGCCCAGCTCAAGATCTGTTGCACGTCAACGGCGCTTTGACTCGGGTCGCCGCGACGGATGCGCACGGCCGCGACGACAACCTGCAGCCGTCGTGCGGTCGCTCCGTGCTCCCCGTCGCCGAGATCGGCGAGCCAGACCTCGGCGTCCTGGAGGGCGACATTGCGATCGATCCAGTACTGTCGCTCGATGCCCGCGAGGCGGGCGTCGGTCGGATCCTGTTCGGTCCCCACCACTCTGACCTGCTCCCTGACAGGCCGAATGCTGACCGTGAAAAGTCCGTCGGATTCCGCTTCGGGAGCGGGCCGAACACTGTCTAGCGCCAGCCTAGCGCGGGCCGACTACGTGGCCGGGTGTCTGGGGACCCCCAGCCTGAGGGGGTCAGTCGGGCGCTACCGGCCGGTTTTGCTCGCGCCGAGTTCTTCCTCGCCGGGCAGTGGGCCGAGGGCGCGCATCAGGTCCGCCGGTGCGGCCTGCATGACATGGGGACCGGCGACGTCGAAGAACACCATCTCGAGCACCTGCTGGTGCACGGTGAGGAATTCGCGAAGCCACTGCGCGTCGCCGACCATGATCTGCGGATCGATCTCGTCGGGAACCATGCGGGCGTAGTTCTCGGCGGAGGAGAAGAGCAGCAGCATCCGTCGGTCGGTGCCTTCACGGCCGAAGACCCGCACCTGTTCCGCCTGCCCATTGACGACCAGCTGCGGCACGATCATCACGTCGTTGCGCAGGGCATAGGCCACGGCGACCACATCCTGAGCGGCCAGAGCGGCAGCGAGGGCAGGGGAATTCGTCGGTGGAGAAACGTCAGTCACGGATTCCATTTAACCAGTTGGCGCGGTGGTGTCACGACGAATCCGATCCTTGGTGGGCACGCCACGAGCGAACGGCGGCCGGGCCGGTTCAGGAGAGGAAGAACTGCTTCGGATTCGCCGACTCGATGCCGTCGACGCTCACGGTCAGGTTGTAGGCCGCTCCCCCGGCCGGCGCGGCATCGCGGCTGGCTTCGCCGCAGGTCTCCGGGTTCGAACGGGTGCGGTCCCAGGCGATCGCTTCGCCGGAACTCACGGGTTCGTCCGGCTGCAGGGTGACGTCGGCGTCGCCTGCCTCCTGCTGGCAATCGGTCGACGTCCAGTAGACATCCGTGCCGCTCGACACCGTGAACACCTGCGTCGCCGTGCCCGCGTTCAGCACGCACGGCACGTCGCCGATGTTGGTGACGCTGAGCGAGAGCATCGGCTGCGCCCCCGGTTCGTAGCTGACCGCGTCGGTGGTCGCTTCGATCTGCACGGATGCGGGGTCGCACGCGGCCGGGTCGGCCGCCGGGTCGGAGGCGGAGACCCCCGCCCCGGCAGCCTCGGCCGCGGGCGTCGGAGTGCTGCCGGGCACACCGGGGCCGGCGGCCGGGCGCACGATGGACGAGATGACCAGGATGAGGAGGGCGAGCACGATGAGCAGGCCGAGGCCCACCACGAGACGACGGCGCCAGTACACCTTGCTGGACTGGGGGCCGACCGGATGTTTGATCGTCGACATTACCCAAGGCTAACGAGGTATACCGGCGCCCCCGGCAATGCTGTGCGTGTCGAGCGCGTGTCGGGCAGGAAACGCCGAACCGGCGCGGCCGGCCTCGAGAGGCTCGGTTCCGCGCCGGTCCGGTTTGCTCCGGGCGGTCCTACCGGCCGCGCGGCGCCTTGTCGACCCTGATCTCGGTCCAGCCGAGCACGATACCGGTCTCGTCCTGCACGACCAGCTTGTACTTGCCCGCACGGGTGTCGGCCGGCAGAGTCGTGCTGACCTCACCCTGCGCGTTCACCAGCAGCCAACCGCCCAGGTTCTCCACCGGCTTGGACTGCAGCGACACGGAGACGAACTCACCGGCACGCGCCGCTCCGACGTCGACCGTGACCGGAGCACCCACGGCATACGTGGCCGCGTCCGTGACGATCGCGTTCTTGAGCACCTTGGTCAGCGCCTTCGGACTGGCGGCGACCGGTTCAGTCGTCGGCGGAACCGGCACAACGACCGTGATCGGCACCCGCACGATCGTGCCGGACTCCGTGGTGGTGAGTTCGACCACGCTGTTCGCCGCGGCATCCTGCGGAACCGTGACGGTGACCGTCGCCGCACCCGTTGCGTCAACGGATGCCGTGCCCAGACCAGCACTGCTGCCGGCCCAGACCAACGACAGCGCCGTGTTCTTCGGGGCGCCAAGCGAGCTCAAGTTCAGGTTGCCCACGGTGAACGTGACCGAAGCGCCGCGTTCGACAGCCACGGTCGGGACACCGGTGACACTGGCCTGGCGGGTGGCGAACGACGGTGTCAGCGGGCTCTTGGCCGTGATGTAGGAGATCCACGCGTCCCGGTCGACGAGACCGGAGTCGCGCGTGCCCGTTCCGTTCTTGAACTCCCGAAAGTTGTCGCCTCCGGTGAGCAAGAAGTTGAACGAGCCGACCCGGTAGGAGCGCGCCGGGTCGATTGCCGAGCCGTCGATCCAGATGCCCGTAATGCGGTCACCCTCGGTCCGGCTCGCGTCGAACGTGTAGTTGACGTTGTCGGAGAGGCCCAGCTGCAGGTACGGACGGCTCGGAATGTTGCCGGCCGCGTCACGCTGCCACTGCTGCTCCAGAACCGTCTTGAACTGGGCCCCGGTGAGGCTGGTCGTCCACAGGTTGTTCAGGAACGGCAGCACCGCGTTGGCCTCGGCGTAGGTGACGACGCCGTCCGGTGCGAGTAGCAGCTCGGCGCGCATGCCGCCGGGGTTGACCACGCCGATTTCGGCGCCGCCCTTGAGCGGGTCAGCCAGCGATTCGCGCAGCGAGTTGGCCACCAGGGTGCCCATCGCCGATGGTGCGGCCCGGTTCTCCGCGCACGGTGCGGTGCCACCGAGGCAGGCGCGGGTGATGTCGGCGGTGACGGAGCCGATCGGCTGGTTGCCGATGACGGCCGCCTGGGCGAGCGCGGCATCCGTGATTGTCTTCACCAAGGCGACCCGCGGGTAGGCGGCGACCAGGGTGGCGTCGGCGGTGACCGAGCGCTTGACGTTCTGGTTCTTCACGGTCGTGGTGTCACCGGAGGCAATGTCGTAGTTCAGCACGACCTGGCCGATGTTCTCACCGTAGTTACCGGTCTGAAGCACCGGGCGGGTGACGCCGGCGGGCGCACCGGGCAGCTGTGCGTTCCACGCGTATTGCTTGTGCGTGTGGCCGGTGAAGATCGCGTCGACTTCGGCTGAGGTCTGCGTGACGATCACTGCGAACGCACTGTCGGTGAGGGCGAGTTCCTGCTCGAGGGTCGCGTTGTCCGGCGTTCCGGCGCTGGCACCCTCGTGGTACTCGGCGATCAGCACGTCGGCTTCGCCGTTGGCCGGGTCACCGTCGGTGAGCTGGGCTGAGACCCGGTTGACCGCGGCTACCGGGTCACCGAAGCTCAGGCTGGCGATCCCGTTCGGCGACACCAGCGCCGGGGTCTCCTTGGTGACGGCGCCGATCACACCGACCGAGACGCCGTCGACGTCGAAGATCGCATATTCCTGCATCGCCGGGGTCGTCGTTCCGAGCAGGTAGACGTTCGCGCCGAGGTACTCGAAGTCGGCGGCGTCGGCGACGCGCCCGGTGAGGTCGGCGAAGCCCTGGTCGAACTCGTGGTTGCCCACGGCCGAGGCCTTGAGGCCGAGCGCGTTCAGCACGTCTACGGTGGGCTTGTCGCCCTGCGACGCCGAGGCGAACAGGGAGGCGCCGATGTTGTCACCGCCGGAGAGGAACAAAGTGGACGCGTCTCCGTATTCCGCGCGGAGCTGCTCGATCGTTCCGGCGAACTTCACCGTGTTGCCGTCGATGCGCCCGTGGAAGTCGTTGATGTTGAGCAGGTTGATGTCGACGTCGGTGGGGCTGGCGAGGTCCAACCCGACGATCGCCGGGTCGTGGTCCGACGAGCGGAACGCGTCGGCCACGTAGAAGTCGGTCACGTTGTTGTTGTAGCGGCTGTACTCGAGCGCAACGGACTCGACCGAGTTGATGTTCCAGACGTCCACATCGGTGACCGCGGCATTCGCCTCGGGCGACGCGAACACGTGGTCGAGCGAGCCGACGGTGCCACCGAACGCGTAGGTGTACTCGCCGGTCTTGGCCTCCTGGCTGAGGTAGCCCGCGTCGGTGATGACCTTGATCGGGTCTTCCTGGTCGTAGGCGTTGAAGTCGCCGGTGAGGAAGACGCGCGCGATGCCGGTACTGGTCTTCAGCGTGTCGGCGAACTTGACGAGCGCGGTCGCCTGGTTCACGCGGGACAGGTTCGAGGCTCCCTGGCCGTCGCCGGTGTTGGCGTCGGCGCCGGTTCCGGAACCCTTCGACTTGAAGTGGTTGACGATCGCGAGGAAGCTGCTGCCGGCGTCGCCGACCAACTGGAACGCCTGGGCGAGCGGCTGGCGGGCGTTCACGAACGCGGCGTCGTCGAAGATGGTCGATCCGCCGACGGTTTCGACCGCGGCGGTCTTGTAGATGAATGCGGTGCGGATGACATCTTCGCTGGCCGGGAGGGCGGCCGGTGAGGGTACGAACGCCCAAACCGGGTTGCCCGCGTCGGTGTTCAGGGCGGTGACGAGGTTGGCGAGGGCGAAGTCGCGGTCCTTGCCGAAGCGGGCCGAGTTCTCGATCTCTTCCAGCGTGATGACGTGGGCGTCGAGGGCGTTGATCGCCGAGACGATCTTTGCCTGCTGGCGCTCGAAACTGACCTGGGTGGCCGCGCCGCGGGCGTCGCATCCGCTGTTGACCGTGATCGGCGTGCCGGCCCGGTCGGTGTAGTAGCTGCAGCCGGTGATCGAGTCCCCGGTGGTGGCGAAGTAGTTGAGCACGTTGAAGGTGGCCAGACGGATGTCGCCGCCCACCGATCGAGGTGCCGCGGTGCGGGTGTCGGCGAAGGTTGCGGGCTGCACGGCTGCGGCGGTCGCAGGCACCAGTTCGGTGGTCGGCTGGAACTTCCAGGCACTGTTGCGGAAGTCGAAGATGACCGGCGTCGCGAACGTGACGGCCGCACCGATGCGCACCGGGCTGGTCGTCGAAAGGTAGGGGACGGGCTTGTCCTTGTTGATGCTGGACAAGAAGTTGGTGGTGGCGCCGTCGTCGAGGGTGACCGCGCGCGCCTTATTGCCGGCGACGGCCGCGGTGTACGCGTCCGTTCCCGGGCGGGCGGTGACGGTCGGGCCGACGAGCGGGGTGGTTCCGGCCGCGAGGCCGATCTCGCCGTACTGGTTGGTCGCGTAGTTGTTGGTGACGGTGAAGTCGCCCTGCGGGGAGACGAGCATGCCCTCGAGAGACTCACGTGCGGCATCCGTTGACGGGAGGCCGACCGTGACCGGCACCGGGCCGACGATCCCGGCCTTGTCCAACGCGGTCACATCGCTAAGCGCGGTGATCGTGATCTGGGTGAGGCCGAAGAACTCGCTCGCGGTGCCGGTGACGGAGACGTAGTCGCCGGCCGTGACCGGGGCGGCCAGTGCGTTCGTGTAGACGAAGAGGCCGTCGGACGCGGTGTGCGTGGTCAGGTCGACCGCGCCGCCGGTGCCGGGGGTCTGCAGGTAAAAGCCTTTGAAACCGCCCGTGGGATATGTGGCGGTGACGACGCCGGTCGTCGTGACGACCTTGCCGGTCTGGGCGCCGGCATCCGTGGAGCCCTGGATCTCGTTGATCGCAAGGGCGGCGGCAGGCACGGGCGGAGTCGTCGCGGTGGGCGTCGGGGTGGGCGTCGCGGTCGGGTCGACCGGGGTCGCCGCGGTCTCGCCTGCGGCGTTCGTCGGGGTGGGAGCCGCGACGATGAAGTCGGCCGAGTTGACGTCGGTGTCGAGGCCCGTGGCGCGGGTGAGCGCGGTGGTGACGGATGCGGCGGACGCCACCGTGGTCTCGAACGTGAGCGACGTGCCGTAGCCGAGTAGGTCGATGACGCCCGGGGCGTTGAGGAGGGATCCCGTGGCCGGGGCCGTCAGCTGCGTGGCCTGGCTGGCGAGGAAGAGGGTTCCGCCTCCGCCGCCGAAAGAGAAGCCGAGGGTGGCGTTGGTGGTGGGCAGCGCCGCGCCGCTGGTCGAGTTGGCCGTTCCCTGCACCAGGTAGTACCCCTTGGCGGGGATCGAGCCGCTCAGTGCAAGCGTGCCGGACGGGTTCGCCGCGCCTGTGGCCGACCGATACTGCAGCGAGGTGCCATCGAGGGAGACGGCAGCGTCCGTGGGGTTGTAGAGCTCGACGAACTTGTTGAGGTAGGTCGCTCCCGTGCTGCCGCCGTTCAGGTAGGCCTCGTTGATCACGACCCCGGTGCCGCCGACGTCGGCGAAGGCGGGCAGGGCCACCAGGGGGCTGGCGACCAGCCCCACTCCGAGTAGAGCAGAAAAAGCCAGTTTCAGACGGCTGTTCGGTGCAGGCGACATAGTTTTCCTCAGCTATTAACGATCGACAGTGATCGCCATGCTACGGAGGCGGTGTTGCCAGTGCGCTACCTGCGAAGTAACAATCAGTGAATTTGGGCGTTTCGCTCGGATGAGCAGAAATCTCCAGAACGTCCCTCACCTGAGCGGCACCTGAACGGGTAGTCTCTCGCTGTCTTCTGCCCACTGCGGCCAGCTTCGAGACGGTCAGTCGAGCCGCTTGACCATCCGGGTGTTGCCGAGCGTGTTCGGCTTGACCCGGGCCAGGTCGAGGAACTCGGCGACACCCTCATCGTGCGAGCGCACGAGCTCGGTGTACACCTGCGGGTCGACCGTTTCGGAGCCCATGTCGGTGAAGCCGTGCCGGGCGAAAAATGGCACCTCGAAGGTCAGGCAGAAAAGGCGGCTGAGGCCGAGCTCGCGAGCATCCGCTTCGAGCCGGTCCATCAGCGCGTGGCCGACGCCATGGCCGAGCCGGTCGGTGGTCACGGCGAGGGTGCGCACCTCGCCCAGGTCCTCCCACATCACGTGCAGGGCGCCGCAGCCGATCAGAGTGCCGTCGGCATCCTCGACCACCCGGAATTCCTGCACCGCCTCATAGAAGACGACGCTTTCCTTGCCGAGCAGAATGCGCTCCTGCACCAGCGGCGCCACGAGAGCCTGGATTCGAGGCACATCGGTGGTGCGTGCCCGGCGCACCAAAAACTCCTGCATTCGCTGCCCACCGATCTCTCTCGGTTCACTCACGCGAACCAACCAATCCAGTCTAGGCAGCTGTGGGGGGAGCGAATTCGACGGAGATTTTGCCGAATCTGCCCGTTTTGAGCCCGAAACAGGCCCGCAGGAGCAAAATCTCCGTCGAATTCGTCAGGGAGTCGGGGCCGGACGAGCACGAGACAGGGCCCGGCGGATTTTTCCGCCGGGCCCTGTCCAACGGGTTACCGCTACTCGCTGGTCACCGCGAGGTCGGGTGAGCCCGGCCCCGTGCCGATTGCGGCCGTGGTGTTGACGCCGACGGCTACGGCGGAGGCGCGCACCGTCGTGGTGAAGATGTACTCCCCACCCACGTAATCCACGTGCACGTGGTCGCCGGCGTTGAGCTCGCCCTGCAGGATCTTTTCCGACAGGCGGTCCTCCACCTCGCGCTGGATCGCACGGCGCAACGGACGGGCACCGAGTGCGGGGTCGAAGCCGACCTCGATCAAGTGCTCCTTCACGGCGAGGGTCAGGTCCACCGTCATGTCGCGGTCGAGCAGGCGCTCGCTCAAGCGCTTGATGAACAGGTCCACGATCTGGAGCAGTTCCGGCTTGGTCAGCTGCGGGAAGACGATGATCTCGTCCACGCGGTTGAGGAACTCGGGCTTGAAGTGCTTCTTCAGCTCCTCCTTCACCTTGCCGCTCATCCGGTCGTACCCGGTGGACGTGTCACCCTCGAGTTGGAAACCGACGGGCGCGCCGCTGATGTCCTTGGTGCCGAGGTTCGTGGTCATGATGATCACGGTGTTCTTGAAGTCGACGACGCGACCCTGGCCATCCGTCAACCGGCCCTCTTCAAGAATCTGCAGGAGCGAGTTGAAGATGTCAGGGTGGGCCTTCTCGATCTCGTCGAACAGCACCACGGAGAACGGCTTGCGGCGCACCTTCTCGGTGAGCTGGCCGCCCTCTTCGAAGCCGACGAACCCGGGAGGGGCGCCGAACAGTCGGGACACGGTGTGCTTCTCGCCGTACTCACTCATGTCGAGGGAGATCATGGCGGCCTCGTCGTCGAAGAGGAACTCGGCGAGCGCCTTGGCCAACTCGGTCTTTCCGACGCCGGTGGGGCCCGCGAAGATGAACGAACCGCTCGGGCGCTTCGGGTCCTTCAGTCCGGCACGGGTGCGACGGATGGTCTTGGCGAGCGCCGAGATGGCCTCTTCCTGACCGATGACGCGCTGGTGCAGCGCCTTCTCCATGAAGACGAGCCGCGAGGACTCCTCCTCGGTGAGTTTGAAGACGGGGATGCCGGTGGCCTGGGCCAGAACCTCGGCGATCAGGCCCTCGTCGACGACGGCGGTCGTCTTGACGTCGCCGGACTTCCACTTCTTCTCGAGGCGCAGACGCTCGCCGAGGAGGTTCTTCTCCTCGTCGCGCAGGCCGGCGGCCTTCTCGAAGTCCTGCTCCTCGATGGCGGTCTCCTTGGCGGCGCGCACCACGGCGATCTTCTCATCGAATTCGCGCAGCTCGGGCGGGCTGGACAGGATCGACAGGCGCAGGCGGGCGCCGGCCTCGTCGATCAGGTCGATGGCCTTGTCCGGCAGGAACCGGTCGGAGACGTAGCGGTCGGCCAGGTTCGCCGCGGCCACGAGAGCGCCGTCGGTGATCGAGACCTTGTGGTGCGCCTCGTACCGGTCGCGCAGCCCCTTGAGGATATTGATGGTGTGGGGCAGAGACGGCTCGGCCACCTGGATCGGCTGGAAGCGGCGCTCGAGCGCGGCATCCTTCTCGAAGTGCTTGCGGTACTCATCGATCGTGGTGGCGCCGATGGTCTGCAGCTCGCCTCGGGCAAGGAGAGGCTTCAGGATGCTGGCCGCGTCGATGGCGCCCTCAGCGGCACCGGCACCGACGAGGGTGTGGATCTCGTCGATGAAGATGATGATGTCGCCGCGGGTGCGGATCTCCTTGGTGACCTTCTTCAGCCGCTCCTCGAAGTCACCGCGGTAGCGGCTTCCGGCGATGAGCGAGCCGAGGTCGAGCGAGTAGAGCTGTTTGTCTTTCAGCGTCTCGGGTACATCGCCCTTGACGATGGCCTGGGCGAGACCCTCGACGACGGCGGTCTTGCCGACTCCGGGCTCACCGATCAGAACCGGGTTGTTCTTGGACCGGCGGGACAGGATCTGCATGACCCGCTCGATCTCCTTCTCGCGCCCGATGACCGGGTCGAGCTTGTTGTCGCGGGCGGCCTGCGTGAGGTTGCGCCCGAACTGGTCGAGAATCTGGCTGCCCGCCGGACCGCTCGCCTGCTCGTTCGCGCCGACCTGCACCTGCTCCTTGCCCTGGTAACCAGAGAGGAGCTGGATGACCTGCTGGCGCACCCGGTTGAGGTCGGCGCCGAGCTTGACGAGCACCTGGGCGGCAACGCCTTCACCCTCGCGGATGAGGCCGAGCAGAATGTGCTCGGTGCCGATGTAGTTGTGGCCGAGCTGCAGTGCTTCGCGCAGGCTCAGTTCGAGAACCTTCTTGGCGCGCGGCGTGAACGGGATGTGCCCCGTCGGCTGCTGCTGGCCCTGACCGATGATGTCCTGCACCTGCTCACGCACGGCGTCGAGGGAAATACCCAGGCTCTCGAGGGCCTTGGCCGCAACTCCCTCGCCTTCGTGGATCAGGCCGAGCAGGATGTGCTCAGTACCGATGTAGTTGTGGTTGAGCATTTTGGCCTCTTCCTGGGCCAAAACAACGACGCGACGAGCTCGGTCGGTAAATCTCTCAAACATGTGATCGCTCCCTTGGCGCCAGGGCAGTTGTGGCGCCGATACATCGAGAGTAACGAGCGAACCCTGAAATGAGTGCCTCTGTTCGCCGCAGGCGTGACGGATGTCGTCGCGCACCGGCTCCGACCTCGTCACCTTCGGCCGATTTCGGAAGGTGTGGCGGGCGATCTCGACCGCACGTGGCGACCTCGTCGGCCGAACAGGTGGTGACCTCGGATGCGTTCGCCACCGTCTGGGAAGAGGCGCTGCGGCTCAGCCAGACGCAGGTCATCGCCGCGCTGCAGGCCGCCAGCTATGCCGAGCGCATCATCCTCCTGGCCGATGGTCGCGTGGTCGATGACCGCGGCCGGTCCACCGCCGGGCAAATCGGCACCATGTTGCTGAGCATGGAAGCACTGTCGGCGCGGTGAGACGACGGAGGGCCGTGATCCGGGGCACCGACGGTCCGATGACGGTCGGGCCGCTGCCCCCCGGAATTGCGGGTGCACGGAATCGTCGGACTGCGTGTCGCAGACGCCTCGATTATGCCCGCGGCAATGTCCGGCAACACGGATGCCGCCGTCGTCGCCATCGCGGAACGCGCTGCTGCCTCATCCCGGGTATCCGTGCGACGGCGCACGCGCGGATACCCAACGAAGGATCGGTTGGCCTACTCGGGCTTGAGGATGACTTTGGTCCAACCGTTGGTGCGTTCGCCAAAGTTCTTGTAGGCATCCGCGGCTTTGCTGAGGGGGATCTCGTGGGAAACGATCCAGGATGGCTTGGCCTTGCCCGCGGCGATCAGCTCGCGCAACTGCCGATTGTACTTCTTCACCGGGCATTGTCCGCTGCCCATGCTTTGACCCTTAAGCCACTGCAGGCCATAGTCAATGGCAAGTTTGCCCTGCTTGGCGTTATCGTCGAAGCCGCCGGGATCTGCCGGAAGGAAGACTCCGACAACGCCGATTCCCCCGGTGATGCGCACGGACTGGATAAGCCGATTCAGAGTCATGGCGGGATCTTCGGTGCCCTGGGGGTCGTGGGCCTGATAACCCACGCATTCACATCCCCGGTCCGCGCCGATACCCTTGGTCTGGTCCAAAACGAACTCAACCGGGTCCGTCTTCGAGTCATCAATGGCGATCGCACCGATCTGCTCGGCGAGGGCCAGCCGGTCAGGGCGTCGATCCACAACCCAAACTTTACTCGCGCCCTTGATCGTGGCGGACAGGGCGGCCATCAGTCCGACTGGACCCGCACCGTAAATCACGACCGTGTCACCGGGGATCACTCCGGCCATCTCGGTAGCGTGGTAACCGGTAGGGAAAATGTCCGACAGCATCACGTAATCGTTTTGCTTTTCTACCGCGTCTTCACCCAGGCGCAAGCAGTTGTTATCGCCGTAGGGCACACGCAGCATTTGGGCCTGCCCGCCGGGATACGGACCCATGCCAGCGAAGCCGTAGGCGGCGCCCGCGCCGACCGGGTTTGGTTGAGTGGTCATGCAGTAGTTCGTGAAACCGCGTTCGCAATTCTTGCAAAACCCGCAGGAAATATTGAATGGCAGCACGACCCGATCGCCGACCTTGACGGCGTCGACGCCGTTTCCGATCTCGATGACCTCACCCATGTTCTCGTGACCAAAGGTGCGCCCGACCTCGAAATCGGTGCGTCCCTCGTACATGTGCAAATCGGAACCGCAAATATTTGTCGCTGTGATGCGAACAAGAACGTCAGTGGGGCGTTCGATCTTGGCATCCGGAACGTCTTCAACGTTGACCGCGTTGGGGCCTTTATAGACGACTGCTTTCATTTCTTCCACTCCCTAAATTTTGACCATGAAAGACGGAAGTTCCGCCCTCACTTTCGGAGGTGCATTTACGGTGAATGTCCGGGCAGAGTCTCAGGCTGCGCGGAAAATGTGCATATCCCAGATCTATCACGATCGCGCATGACCCGCCACTGCGAGGATGCGACCGAATTCGGGTTGCGCGTTGCCCCCTGCCAGCGCCAGGGGTGCCTCGTCGACACCACGAGGTGGGCACCGAGGTGGGCACCGAGGTGGGCACCGAGGTGGGCACCGAGGCATTCTCTCTTACGACGGAACGGCCGCTAGCCGTTCGGCTATCGGGCGTTCAGCGACCCCGGCGTCAGAACGTATGTGAAATCGTCGGTCAAGCGCTAGTGTGCCGGTTTGGTCATTCGGCGACGCGAGTCGCGTCAATTCCGGAGCGGTCTGCATAGCTGGTCGATTGCACGAACCGTCCAGGAGGCGCGCGTTGAGCCGGATGGCTCAAGGACGTTCAGGTTCATTCCAGAGTTGAACGCATCCGGCGGACAGGTCATTGGTTCGACGGCGAGTCCAATTCTGTCGATCGAGGGTACTAATTGATCAGCCGTATGCACCTGAACCCACGGGCATTCGGGACCCCAGATCATTTCCACTCCACTGCCCGCGGTCGTCATCAATCGAAGTGTCGCCATGCCTTCATCGTCCCGGTCGAAGCCAGTGAATGCATGGTCGATGAAGGTGTCATCGATAGTCCGCGGCGTGCGGAAGTCAAACACGGCAAGATCACCAGCATCGAGATCACAGAGGTGAAGGGGAATGAGGCGGTCATGAGTCACGGTCAGGATTCGCTGGGCTGCGAGCTCCAGCGTCCAGTCGTTGACGCGGCCATCGCCGGCAACAAGGTACGGGTGCGGAGCGACGCCAAAAGGGGCGGCATTTAGACCGGCATTCACTGCCGTAACTGCCGTTCGAAGGCCACCGGCGTCAAGCGCAAAATCCACCTCCAGCGTCACCCGGTGGGGGTATCCAGGCTGCGCTTCGACGGTTGCCGCGAGGACGAGCCGATCGGCCGCCTGCCTGACCACTGCAAAGTTCAACCAGGACACGAGTCCATGGAGAGCGTGGCCCCTCGACGACTCGGTGATGCTGAGCTGTTGCTCGACACCACCGAATGTGTACTTTCCATCCACGACTCGGTTCGGCCACGGCGCCAGGATGGCGCCGCGAAAGAAAGGTCGCACCTGGTTGGCATCGAACGGCACGATGAGGTTCCGTCCGTGATATCGGAGCGATCGAACGCTTGCGCCGATACTCGCGATCGCGGCGGTGTAGCCGTGAGCCTCGAGAACGAATTGGGTTCCCGACAGCGGAGTGAGTGACATGGGGACACCATTCAGTGGAGATACAGGGAATTTCACGCCCAATTGGGTTACTCGGGGGTCAGGACCCGAGGAATGTCGGCGTCCCATTCGGTCTCGGCAACGTGAAGTGCGCGGTACGTGTAGTCCGTGTCCCACCCGTGGAAGACGAGATAGTCCTTGCCATTCAGACCAAAGACCAGGTCTTGGCCACCAGGGCCGCGATATAAGCCCCCCGACCCTTCGGTCGAGAGGATCGGACCCGTTTCCTTCGTCCACGGGCCATCGATTGAGGCAGCCGTTGCAGCACCGACCGCATATCGGTCGTCTCCGTAAGAGTTAGCGGAGTAGAGCATCAGGAGTCCTGTACCTCGGACCACAATGGTGGGAGCCTCGATAAGGTTGCCCTCCCAATCCTCGGTTTGCTTCAGGATCCTGATGGGATCGCCCGTGATGCTGAGCCCGTCGGGAGAGAGCGTGGCCGCCTGAATCCAGGTGTCGAGGTCGCAACAGTTACCGTCATTTTTCCAGACGAGGTACAAGGCGTCGTCGATGGGCACGGTGCTTGCATCGATCGCGCCGCCTTCGTCTTCTGGACAGATGATCATGGCGTCGCTCTGAACGATGAACGGTCCGGCCGGGTCGCTGGCAGTGGCTACACCAATGCACTGCAGCGTTGGCGCAAAATTCGTCGCCGTGAAGTACATGACGAATGAATCATCGGTGAGTCTCGTCACCTCAGGCGCCCAGGTCTTTCCCGGAATAATCCAGCTTGGGAGATCCGGCAACGCGTCCGGTAACACCTCCCAATCGAGGAGATCGGTGGAGGAGGCGACCTGCACGTTGCGGTTGTTGTCGTTGGTGGCATACGCGAAGTACGTGCCGTCGACCTCCACCACGTCGGGGTCTGCGAAATTCGTGTTGAGTACCGCAGCGCCTGCTGCGGCAGACGCCGGAGGTGCCGAGTGCTCCGGAGCCGCCGTGCAGCCACTCACCGCGAAGGCGGTCATGATGGCTCCAGCCACACACGCTACCGCTGCGCGGCGAGCAGAGGTCAACACGTGCTATCCCTTCACTCCGGAGCGAGAAACGCCCTCGATGATAAAGCGCTGGAGGAAGATGAACAGCGCCAGCACGGGCACGCTCGCGACAACCGCGCCGGCCATCAAAAGGTCGTAGCGCACCGCATTTGCGGACTGAAGCGTGGACAGTCCAGCTGGCAGTGTTTGTATCTCCGGGCTGAACAAGACGTAGACGGGCCAGAGGAAGTCATTCCAGTTGCCGAGGAAGGCGAGCAGCGCGAGTGTTGCAAGTGCGGGTTTGGCGAGCGGCAGAACCACTTGCATGAAGATGACGAATCGGTTCGCCCCATCGAGCCGGGCGGCCTCCTCTAACTCGATCGGCAGGCCGACGAAGAACTGTCGCATGAAGAACACTCCGAATGCGGACGCCGCCGTGGGAATGATGATCGCGACGAGCGAGTTGAGCCACCCCAGTTCGCTCACGATGAGGTAGTTGGGAATCACCAGGATTACCGGCGGCACCAGCAATGTCGCGACGATGATGACGAAGACGAAATTCTTGCCGCGAAACTGCATTCGTGCGAGCGGATACGCCGCCAGTGACGCCGTGACGACGACGAGCGTGGCGTTGAGGGCGGCTGCGACCATGCTGTTTGCGAACCATTGCAGCACCGGAGTCGCAGTCCCGGGAGCGAGGATAGACGCGAAAGCTTGCACGGAAATCGGATTGGGAATCCACGCCGGTGGAATAGCCGTTGCGTCAGCCCGGGTCTTGAAGCTGGTCACGATCATGAAGATGATCGGGCTGATGAACGCGATTGCGATCGCGCCGAGAACGACGACCCGAGTGATTGTGCCACTTCGTCGACGTGCACTGCGTGCACGGGAACCGGCACTGATCCTGGTCGTGAGAGCGTTCACGAGCGCACCTCCTTCTTGAGCTTCTTGGGCTGTTTCTCGCGAAAGATGTAGAAGACAAAAGCACTGATCGCCATGAGGAATACGGTCAGTACATAACTCATCGCTGCGGCGCTGCCCATCTGAAAGTTGCGCAGACCCGCGTCGGCGATCTGATATATGGCCGTGCGCGTTTCACGTCCGGGGCCGCCCTGGGTCATGAGATAGGACTGGCCAAACATGTTGGCGGATGCAAGAAGGGTGATGATCGTGATGAACGAGAGGATGGGCTTGAGCCCGGGGATCGTCACGTGCAGGAACTGCATCCACGGTCCGGCCCCATCCACACGTGCGGCTTCGTAGAGTTCGATCGGGATGTCCTGAAGGCCGGCAAGGTAGATGACGGCGTTGAATCCGAGCGTCCACCAGACGGTCACTCCCACGAGCGCGACCCAGGCCGCGGGCGTCGTTGTTGTCCAAGCGGTGTCATCCGGAAGTCCTAGGAGTCCCAGATAGTGGTTCACCAGCCCGATGTTGTTGTCGAGCAGGTATCGCCACAGCACCGAGATGACGGCGACGCCGAGTACGTAGGGGGCGAAGTAGATTGCTCGGAGAAAGTCCCGTCCGGGAAACTTCCTGCTCATGAGTAGGGCGACGGCGAGCGGGACGATCAGGAGCAATGGCACGCTGAGTACCGTGAAGATGCCGGTGGCCCGCATGGACCCCCAGAACGGGCCAAAAACCGTCGATCCGGGTGAGAACAAGGCGACGTAGTTGTCGAGGCCGACAAAGGGTTTGTTCGGCAACGTGTAGTCCCAGGAATGAAGACTGATCCACACCCCTAAAACTGCCGGGAGGATGACGAAGCTGCCAAACAGAAGCAGGTAGGGGGCAAGAAATATCCAGGGTGTGGCTATCCCCTGCCGCCGAGTGCCCGCTCGCACTCCACGATTCTTCTGCGACTCCGGGTCGGAAGCCGAGGGGCGGCGCGTCCTCCCCATCGGGAGGACGCGCTCACCGACCTTCGTCGACACTGGTCAGTCCCCGAACGAGGCTTTGTTGTCGGCCATGAGTTTCGTCGCCGTGCCGGCGGCTTTTTTGAGCGCGTCACTCGGCGTCGTCGTTCCCTGAACCCCATCGGCGACTGCGATTTCGAGGGTCTCGGCCTGAACCCCACCGATCCCGGGAATGGGCGGCAAGAAACGCATCGAATCGATCGTCGCCGCGATTGCTTCTTGCGGCAGGCCGTCGAGGGCACCCGCATCGCGCACCGACTGGCGAGCGGGGATCATGCCCGAGCCTGCCCACTCGGCGGACTGCTCGCTCATCCAGGCAATGAACACCTTCGACGCGTTGACCTTGTTCTGGTCCGCGTTTGCCTGGCGGGGGAGGAAGAAGTTATGGGAGTTGGCCCATACGGCATCCGTGTCACCAATTGTGGGGACCGGGGCGACCGCGTAAGGCAGACCGGACTCGGCGAGATCGTTGATCTGCCAGATGCCGTCCCAGGTGATCGAGGTCTCACCATTCTTGAAGGCGACGTACTGAGAGTCGATGGCGACGTCACTCGGGCTGTAACCGTCGTCCACGATGGAGCGCTGCCACTCAAGTGCCTCTACCCCGGCTGCTGAATCAAACGTTGCCCCGTCGTCACCATATGGTTCACCGTCGTTCTGCCACAGCACGGAGAGGTTCATCAGGTGGCTCGGCCACCGCGTCGGCATCCAAAATGGAGTTTCGTACCCAGCTGCTTTGAGCTTGTCGAGCGCATCCTGAAAGGAAGCCGCGTCGGTCGGGGCCTCTTCGATCCCAGCGGCGGCGAAATGTTCGGTGTTGTAGTACATGGCCAGTGAATGCACATCGAGCGGAATGCCGTATCGGGCGTCCTTATAGACGCCGGCATTCCAGACTTCGTCGGTGAAGTCATCTGACGTCAGACCCAAGTCCTCGGCGAGATCGTCGATCGGTACGATGACGTTTCGCGCGGCATTCGACGCGAGCTGGTCCAGGTGCATCACGCCGACGTCGGGACCCTCGCCGGCGGTCACCGCTGCGGGCAGTCGCTGGTAGAAGTCGGTCCACTGCATCGTGTTCGAGACAACCGCGATGTTGTCATGCTCAGCATTGAAGTCGGACACCATCTTCTCCATGAACGGACCGTCCCCGCCGGTGAAGCCGTTCCAGTAGGACAGCTCCACTTCAGGTCCGGTGTATTCACCGGTGAAGGGCTCTTTCGCCGCCTGCCCGGTTCCGCCCGCAGAGCATCCGGCCAGCACCAGCATGAGTGCGGCACCGAGAGCTGTGGCCCCTATCACTCGCCGCCCCAGGAAGTCTTTCTGCTTCATGATCGTTCGTCCTCCTCATCGAAAACATCGCTCCGCGACCCATGCGCGAAGCGGGCCGCCCATTCCCCGCACCAATCGGAGCGGCAGACGAGCGCCTTCCGTCAATGTACAGCGCTGGAAAGATGTTTGTCTAGTCTGCGAGGATCCGCGGCAAACGCCGTTTCCAGCGCCTGGCCACAGTCGCCTTAGGATGGACCGGACCGGACGGGACGGGACAAACATGGCAAGGGTTCGACTAATAGACGTCGCGGAGCTCGCGGGCGTGTCCATGAAGACCGTCTCAAACGTCGTTCACAACTATCCTCACGTGGCCCCGGCGCTCCGCGAGAAGGTGCAAGCGGCAATTGACCAGCTCGGCTACCGACCCAACCTTACGGCGCGGCGTCTGGCTACCGGAAGAACCGGAATGATCGCCCTGGCAATCCCCGAAATCGACCACCCGTACTTTTCGGAACTCTCCCGTCACATTGCCGAAGAAGCAACCCGACGAGGATACCGAGTCATCATCGAGCAGACCTTGAGCGATCCCGTCGCGGAACGGGCGGTACTCAGCGATCGGGAGGCTGGGCTGGTCGACGGCGTGATCTTTCACCCCGTCCGCATGGAATCGCTCGACATTGCGAAGCTCGATCCTGGCACTCCGCTGGTCTTGCTCGGCGAGGCGGCCATGCCTGTCATGACAGACCACGTGATGATCGACAACGTCTCGGCCGCTCTCGATGCCACGCGGCACCTCTTAGCGAGAGGATGTCGACGCATCGCTTTTCTCGGTGTCATAGCGGTGGACATCACTGGTTCGACGAATCAGCGCCTTCTCGGCTACCAACAGGGTCTCCTGGAGGCCGGGGTCCAGCTGGATCCTGAGCTGGTATTCACGGCCTTGGAATTCACGGCTGAAGCAGGCCTTCGTTCGGTTGCCGAGGCGATTGAGCGCGGGGTGTGTTTTGACGGCGTGGTCTGCCGCGACGACCGGTTTGCGATCGGAGCATTGAAAGCCCTCCATGATTCCGGGCGATCGGTACCCGCAGATGTGGCCGTGGTCGGTTGGGACAACACCTTCCTGGCCGCGTACACGTCCCCGACACTCACCTCCGTGGCGCCGAGGAAGACCGCTATCGCCGCGGCTGCTTTCGATCTCCTCGAGGAACGAATCGCTGGATACCGGGGGGTTGGCCGCCACAGGATCGTGAGGCATTCACTCGCGGTGCGCGAGAGCGCTCCATTTGCTCTTTGACGCCTCGACCGACACTTGGACTTTACAGCGCTGTAATTTGGCGGCATGATTGCGGTATGTCGCGTTCTCTCCCGATTTCTGCCAGTGCCCAGGGTGGCGTGTATCCCCGCCCGCAACTTGTCCGCCCGAATTGGCACGATCTCGCCGGCGAGTGGGCATTCGAACACGACGATCACGACATCGGCAGATGCGAGAAGTGGTTCGCAAATCCCGCACTTCTTGGCCGGGTCATCACTGTTCCGTTTCCGCCTGAGTCGGAGATGTCAGGAATCGCCGAGCCGGGCTTCCATCCCGTTGTCTGGTATTCCCGCATCATCAGCCCCGAAGACGTGGCCGCGAGCGGCCGGTCCCGCGGGCGTGACCGAGTGGTGTTGCATTTTGGGGCGGTCGACTACCGCGCATCTGTGTGGATCGATGGCCAGTTCATCGGGTCTCACGAGGGCGGCCAGACGCCGTTCTCCTTTGACATCACCGAAGCTCTGTCGCCCCAAGAGGACTGCGTGCTCGTGGTTCGTGCCGAGGATGACCCCCACGACGTAGCTCAGCCGCGGGGCAAACAGGATTGGCTTGAGGATGCGCACGTCATTTGGTACCACCGCACTACGGGGATTTGGCAACCGGTCTGGCTCGAGTCTGTGCCGGATCAGCGCATCACGGCACTGCGTTGGATTCCAAACGTGCCGGCTGGGGACGTCGCGATCGAGGTGGAGCTGACGCGGCGACCGGCGCCGAGCGTTACTGTTCAGGTGGAACTGTCCATCGCGGGCGAAATTCTCGCCCGGCAGTCTTTCTTGGCCGTTGAGCCGCGATCACAGGCAACCATTCAGATTTCTCGGCAGGCGAACGGTCAGGCCTGTGAAGCTCTTCTCTGGTCACCGGAAAACCCGCGACTGATTGACGCGCACGTCTCGATCATTGCTGACGACGGAAGCATTCTCGACGAGTCCTTCTCCTATTTCGGGCTTCGCAGCGTCGGTGTCGCGGGCGGCAGGTTCCTGCTCAATGACCGGCCGTACTTCGTACGATCGGTGCTGGAGCAGGGCTACTGGCCGCAGTCGCACCTCGCTGCGCCCTCGGCCGAAGCTCTGCGAGCCGAAGTGGAACTCATCAAGGCCCTCGGGTTCAACGCCGCGAGAATCCATGAAAAGGTCGAGGACCCTCGATTCCTCTATTGGGCGGACCGGCTCGGCTTGCTCATTTGGGGTGAAATGGGCAGCACCTACGAGTTCTCTTCGGAGGCAGTATCGCGAGTCACCCGCGAATGGACCGAAGTAGTGCGCCGCGACCGATCGCATCCGTCAATCGTCACCTGGGTTCCCCTCAACGAGAGTTGGGGTGTTCAACAGATCGCACACGACGACGCCCAGTTGAGCTTCGCCCAGTCGCTCTACCACCTGACTCGAGCGCTCGATCCGAGCCGCCCCGTCATCTCCAATGACGGCTGGGAACACGCCATATCTGACATCCTCACAATCCACGACTATGCCGGCACGGCCGAGCAGCTCGACGCCAATTACAAGGACATCGACGCCATCCGATCCCTCGTTGCGGGTATGGGTCCGGCAGGCCGTCGCCTGCAACTCATCCCCCGCGAGGTCGATGGCCAGTCGATCATGGTCACTGAATTCGGCGGGGTCAGCTTCGCGCCCGACGCTGCCGATGACTCGTGGGGCTACACGACAGCGACAAGCTATGAGGACTTCGAAAATCGTGTATCAGGTCTCGTGGGAAGCCTTCGGGACAACCCGATCCTCTCGGGCTTTTGTTACACCCAGCTGACGGACACAATGCAGGAGACCAACGGGCTGACCGACGCGAACCGGAAGCCCAAACTGCCGATCGCCGTCATTCGCAGCATCGTATCCGGGGAGAACGCGCCCCTTCCCCGGGTGGCGGGGGTCGCTGCGTCGAGCCTGCACTCAGCCACCGGCTGAGGACGACTACGACCGGCTCCACGCACTCGGTCTCAGTGAGTGCACGCAGGTATTGAGATCGGGCGTGGAGTTGTGCCTCTGCTCGAGCTTCAGCGAGTCCGACGACGGCCGCACAGGCAGCCGTGGCGACGATGTCCAGCAGGAACCCGGAGACGGCGCTTTCGAACCGCGCGCCCCGGGTTCGGAACCAGCCAAGTCGACCGGCATGTAGCCCCTGTGCGGGAGAAAGATTTGTGCGATCACCTCGACCCGGATCTGCGTCGCCAGGTGAGCCAGGAAGAAAACCAGAGCGATCACGCTCGCCAGAACGGATGCTCCGCAGCACCGTGAGCAAGAACATGAACGTGGCGAGAAAGAGCCCAAGCGCACTATGCACACATGCCTCTGCACGGGCACCGGCCAAAAACACGTTTCACCCGCGCCCCCGAACGAATTCGACGGAGATTTTGGCAAAGCAGTTAGGTTAGCTCGAAAAACCTCCCTCTTTCCCAAAATCTCCGTCGAATTGGTTCACCACCGAACCGGGCTCATAGTCGTGCGGACTCCGGCTCGTGAACGCCTGTTGGGCACGGCGCGCATCGTCGAGGGAGTGCCTCCTCGACCACCGCCGACCTGGGTGGGTCAAGGTGCCGGGGCTCGGAGCCGAGCCGGACGCCGCTACTGCACCGCGGAAGTCAGCCGGGCAAGATTGTCGAGCACCGTGGAGCGCAGCGGCTGCTTCATCCATTCCGCCAGGGTGAGTTCACGGCTGTCCTCCCGGTAGCCGTCTTCCACCGCCCGCAACTGCTGCACGAAGGAGCGTCCGCGCACCATCATCGATACCTCGAAGTTGAGGCTGAACGAGCGCATGTCCATGTTGCTCGACCCGATCACGGCCACCTCGTCGTCGATCGTGAAATGCTTGGCGTGCAGCACGTAGGGAGCCTTGTACAGGTAGATCTTGACGCCCGCCCGAAGCAGCTCCTCATAGTAGGAGCGCTGCGCGTGGTAGACGAGGGCCTGGTCGCCGACCTCGGAAACGAACAGCTCCACCCGCAGCCCGCGCTGAGTGGCCGTCGTGATGGCGTACATGATCGACTCGTCTGGCACGAAGTACGGGCTCGTGATGATGATGCGCTCCTGTGCATAGTAGAGCAGAGCGAGGAACAGGCGCAGGTTGTTCTCGCCCTCGAAGCCGGGTCCGCTGGGCACGACCTGGCAGTCCAGGGAGTGCGGCACAACCTCGGTTGACACCGGCTGGATGTCCCGGGTCAGAAGGTCGTTGGTCTCGCTATACCAGTCGGTGATGAAAATCGCGTTGAGACCCGACACGATCGGTCCCTCGACCCTCGTCATCAGGTCTTTCCACTTCAGGCCGCGACGGATGTTCCCCGGCATGTTGTACGTGCGGTCGATGACGTTCTGCGACCCCATGTAACCGACCGTGCCGTCGATGATCAGCACCTTACGGTGGTTGCGCAGATCCGGCCGCTGCCACTTTCCCTTGAGCGGCTGCAGCGGCAGCAGGAGCTCCCACTTCACGCCGGAGTCGGTGAGCCGGCGCAGCGTCTCGCGGTAGCCGAGCTTGCGCATCGACTGGATATGATCCATCAACACGCGCACGGTCACGCCGCGCTTGACGGCGTTTTCGAGGGCGTCGAAGAATGACGCCGTGGTCGGATCCAGGGAAAGAATGTAGAACTCGACGTGCACGAAATTGAGGGCCCGATCGATGTCCGTGACCATCTCGGCGAACGTGCCCTCATAGTCGCCGAGCAGGCGGGCCTCGTTGCCGCCGACCAGCGGCATCGCCCCCAGATTGCGGTTGAGTTCGACGACCGAGTCGAGCCAGAGCGGCCACGGATGATCGCGACGCACCTGATCGATGCCCTCGGTGCTGTCGAGGATGAACTGGTTGATCTCCTCCTGCATTTCCAGCCGCTTTTTCGGCAGGGTTCGGTAGCCGATGAGTAGGAAGAGTAAGGCGCCGATGAAGGGCAGGAAGAAGATCGTTAGCAGCCACGCCATGCCCGATGTCGGCCGACGGTTGCGAGGAACGACGACGATTGCCACCACGCGAATGGAGAAATCGACCACCAGGGCGATCACGAGGATGATGGTCGAGATGTCGATGCCGAACATTCGGTGCTACGTAACCGGTTTATCGAGCCCGAGCTTGGCGCGCTCTTCCGCCTCGATCCGGGCGTAGACCTTACGCTCCGTGCGGTCTGCCCGCACGATGGAACGCATCACGATCCAAAAGATCAGCCCGACGGCGACGGTGGGCAGGAGCGCCCAGAAAGCGCTGACCCAGAAGTTATCCATGATGTCTCCAACGATACGGGAAAACGGCGGGCAGGCGCGCGACGTTTACGTGTTCAGCAGCCCTGCGATACCGGTGCCGATTGCGTAGATCCCGGTTCCCGCGACGCCGACCCAGATCGAGATTTCGAGCAGGGACGGACGACGACGGACGCGCGGGATCGGTTGGCCGGGCACAGGCTCGCCGGGCACAGGCTCGCGAGGCGGCTTCGACCTCATCGGATGATCATTTCACCAGCGGGAATAGAATGGTCTCCCGGATTCCCAGCCCGGACAGCGCCATCAGCAAACGGTCGATGCCCATGCCCATGCCGCCGGTGGGCGGCATCCCGTGCTCGAGGGCCCGCAGGAATTCCTCGTCGAGGCGCATGGCCTCGGGGTCGCCGCCGGCGGCGAGGCGCGCCTGTTCGACGAAGCGCTCACGCTGCACGACCGGGTCGACGAGCTCGGAGTAGCCGGTGGCCAGCTCGAAGCCGCGCACGTACAGGTCCCACTTCTCGACCACCCCGGCCACACTGCGGTGGCCGCGCACGAGCGGGCTGGTGTCGATCGGGAAGTCCAGCACGAACGTGGGGCGGGTCAGGCCGCCCTTCACGAAGTGCTCCCACAGCTCCTCGACGTACTTGCCGTGGATGGGGTGGTCGATATCGAGCCCCTCCGTGTCGGCGAGCACCTTCAAGTCGGCGAGCGGGGTGGCCGGCGAGATCGCGTAGCCGACGGCCGCGGACAGGCTGTCGTACATGCCGATGCGGTCCCAGTCGCCGCCCAGGTCGAATTCGGTGCCGTCGGCCCAGGTAACCACGTGCGAACCGGCGATGGCGAACGCGGCATCCTGAATCAGTTTCTGGGTGAGGTCGGCGATCGAGTTGTAGTCGCCGTAAGCCTCGTAGGCCTCCAGCATCGCGAACTCCGGCGAGTGGGTGGAGTCGGCGCCCTCATTGCGGAAGTTGCGGTTGATCTCGTAAACCCGGTCGATGCCGCCGACGACGGCGCGCTTGAGGAACAGCTCCGGCGCGATCCGCAGGAAGAGGTCGGTGTCGAACGCGTTGCTGTGGGTCGTGAACGGGCGAGCGGATGCGCCACCGTGCATGACCTGCAGCATCGGCGTCTCAATCTCGATGAAGCCCAGCTCCGTGAAGGTGCGGCGCATGCTAGCGACGGTCTGCGAGCGCTGGATCACGCTGCGGCGGGCCTGCTCGCGAATGATCAGGTCGAGGTACCGACTGCGCACGCGGGTCTCCTCGCTGAGCGCGGTGTGCAGGTTCGGCAGCGGCAGCAGCGCCTTGGCGGCGACCTGCCACTCCGACGCCATGATCGAGAGCTCGCCGCGGCGGGAGGAGATGACCTCGCCGGAGACAAAGAGGTGGTCGCCGAGGTCGACGAGGTCTTTCCAATCGGCGAGGGATTCCTCCCCCACCGCCCCCAGGGAGATCATTGCCTGGATGCGGCTGCCGTCCCCGGACTGCAGGCTCGCGAAACAGAGCTTGCCGGTATTGCGCAGGTGCACGACGCGGCCGGCGAGGCCGACGATGACGCCGGTGACGGCATCCGCTTCGAGGTCGCCGAACTGCGCGCGCACGGCGGGAATCGTGTCGGTGACGGGCACGGACACCGGATAGGCGCCGCCGGCGGGACTGGTCGCGGCGGCGTTCAACCGGTCACGTTTGGCCAGGCGCACGACCTTCTGCTCGTTGGTCTCGGCCTCCGCCGCTGCGGCGGCCACGATCTCGGCCTCGGTCGGTGCTGGGTTCTGCTCGCTCATGCGGTTCTCCGTGGCAGGTGGCGGCCGGGCGATGCCCGGCGCTCCCGCGCGTGCTCATAAATGTGACGACGTGTTGATGAAAGGTCGGGCTGGTGAGGGTCTGGCTGGTGACGGTCGTGCGGGTGGTGCGGCCTAGGAAAGGTCCAGGGCCACGTTGTCGATCAGCCGGGTGTGACCGACCAGCGCGGCGACCAGCATGCGGGCCGGGCCGTGATGCTCGCCCCCGACCGGAAGGAAGGTCCGCGGGTCGACGACAACGAGATAGTCCAGTTTAACCAGCGGCTGCACGTCGATCCGCGCGTGGGCGGCCTGCAGTGCGGCGCCGACCCCCTGGGCGGCGACGGATGCTGCGGCCTCGAGCCCCGCGGACAGCGCCCGGGCGGCGGCGCGCTGCGCCGGTTCGAGCGCGCGGTTGCGGCTGGAGAGGGCGAGGCCGCCGTCTTCGCGCACGATCGGGACGACCTCGATGCGGGTGCGGAAGTTGAGGTCGGCCAGCATCCGTTCGACCAGGAAGACCTGCTGCGCGTCTTTCTGGCCGAATACGGCCACGTCGGGGCCGACGATGTTGAACAGCTTCGCGACCACCGTCAGCATGCCGTCGAAATGCCCGGGGCGCGCAGCGCCCTCGAAGAGGCTGCCGACCGCGCCGGCGACAACCCGGGTGGAAGCGGCGCCGTCCGGGTACATCAGCTGGCTGGTTGGCGCGAATACGAACGGCACGCCCTCCGCGGCCAGAGCCGCGACATCGGCCTCGAGCATGCGCGGGTAGCTGCCGAGATCTTCCCCGACCCCGAATTGCAGCGGGTTGACGAAGATCGACACCACGACGATGTCGCCGAGGCTGCGGGCCCGGCGCACCAGGGCCAGGTGCCCGGCGTGCAGGGCCCCCATGGTCGGGACCAACACGACGCGGGGGGTGCCGCCGGCCTCGCCGCGCTCGGCGCGCGCGTTCTCGATGCGGCTCTGCGCGTCGGTCAGGCGGCTCCGCAGTTCCTCGATGCTGCCGATGACTGCTGGTTTGGTGAGCACGTTCACTCGTCCTCCGGTGTGTTGCGGTTGTGTCATTCGTCGAAACCGTCCTGGTCGCGGGTGTCGAGCGCGTCCAGCGCGTCGAGCTGGGAGAGGTCGAGACGGTCGGGGCCGGTGCGGGCCAGCGCGTTCTCCATGGCGGAGCGCATCAGCGGCGCGATCACCGCCCCGGGGTGCTCGATGCCGATGCCGGCCAGCAGCCCGGTGGCCTGCTCCACGATCGAGGTGGAGAACGCCGTGGCGGTGTCAACGGCCTCGGCATAGGCAGCCCGGTCGGCCTCCGCGACGATCACGGGCTCGCCGCCCATCTCCACGACCAGCGCCTGCCCGATCGGCAGCACTGGCGTAGGCGCCGTCACCGCGAAGTAGCTGTCGGCGAGGCGGGCCAGGTCGATGCTGGTTCCGGTGAAGCTCATGGCCGGGTGGATGGCCAGCGGGATCGCGCCACCGGCCAGCGCCGGGGCCAGCACCGCGGTGCCGTACCGGGCCGAGGTGTGCAACACAAGCTGGCCGGCCTGCCAGGTTCCGGCGGCCGCGAGCCCGCTGACGAGGCTCTCGAGCTGGGCGTCGGGCACGGCGATGATGACCAGTTCGCTGCGCTCGACGATCTCGGGAACGGTGAGGATGGGCGCGCCCGGAAGAATCGCCTCGGCCCGGTCGCGGCTGGACTGCGAGATGGCGGAGATCCCGACGATCGCGTGGCCCGCGCCGGCGAGGGCGGCGCCGAGGATGGGGCCGACCCGGCCGGCACCGATGATGCCGATCCCGAGGCGTCCGGGACGCGGCGTCATTCGATGACTCCGTTCGGTTGCTTCCAGGTGGGTTGGGCCGCGGTCGGCTGGTCCTGGATCGGCTGGTTCCAGTGGTGGCTGGTGTCGGACTGGGCCGACGAGATGGCCCCGGAGGCGATCCGGTCGAAGAAAACCAGGGCCTCTGCGGCGGCCACCACCCCGAGGTAGGCGGACACCGGCCCGGCGACGGTGTGCAGCCGGGCGGAGGCGAGGCGCAGCATCCGGGTCACGGGGCCCTGCGAGATGGCGACGCTCTGCAACCGGGCCAGCGGCACCAGCACCAGCTCCCGCGAGATCACGCCGCGCCGGAGCAGAGCGATGCCGCCCACGACGGTGTAGCCGGTGCGGCGCCACGAGAACGGATGCAGCCAGGCCGCCCGGCGCGGCGCGTTCGTGAAGCCGTCGTCGCCGCCCTTCGAGCGGAGGCCCCGTTCGATCAGGGCCTGCTGCTCCGCCGAGTCGAACCCGGGCAGGATCAATTCGAGCACCCGGGCGACGTCGGCGAGCGTGCCCACCGGGAGGGTTGTGGTGTTGGCCTCGCCGGCGGCACCCTGGGTGCTGGAGTGGCCGGCCGTGTTGATGCGCACCTGCCACCAGCCGAACGGGCGCCAGAGCAACGGCTGCGAGACGCCGATCGCGTGGATCCGGCCCGGCGGCAGGGTCTCGTTGCTCGTGGTGAGCAGCCCGAAGCCGACCCGCACGCCGTCGGGGGTGCCGGCGATGCTGTAGCGCAGCGACTTGGTGACCCGGGTGAAATAGAAGCTGACGCTGGCGATCAGGGTGGGGATGAAGGCTACGAGCAGCCAGTCGCTGCCGCCGGCGGTCACGCTGACGATCAGGGCGATTCCGGCGAGCACGACGAAGACCGTGAAGCCGCTGAACACGACGGATCCGATCAGCCTCCCGGGTGGAATCCGCACCACCGATTCCGGCGGGGCGGCGTCGGGGTCCAGCTCGGGCGCGAAGAGGTCCCGGGCCCGGTCGGCGGCGGCGGTCGCGGGAGAGTGGGGTGACGCGGGAGCGAGACCGAGACGGGAGGTCGGGGCCAGCGCGGCATCCGGGGCGGGAACGGCCTGCTGCCGCAGTCCGGACGCGAGGCGAAGGATGTCCCGTCGCAGCTGGTCGGCCAGGGTCGAACCCAGGTAGGCCAGTTGCACATTGGCGTCCTGACCGGCCACGCTGACTTCGAGCTTCGCGGCGCCGATCAGGCGAGGGATGAACGGGCGCACGATGTTGACGCCCTGGATGCGGTCGAGGCGGGCCCGGCGGTTGCTGCGGAAGAGCATTCCGCTACGCACCTCGACAACCTCCCCGGTGACCCGGAAGGTGTGCATGCGCCAGGACAGGTAGAAGACCGCCAGGATCAGCACAAGCACGACCGCGACCGCGAGCAGCGCCCAGCCGACGACGCCGCGCTCGAGGATCGCGTCGATCGGGTCCCCGCCGTATCTCGGCACCCCGAAGAAGACGTCGATCAGCCGCTCGCGGAGGTTGGCGATGATGAAGCCGAGCACGGCGACGATGAAGATGCCGCCGCGCAGCAGTGGGCTGGCCGGATGCAGCCGGTGCCATTCCCCGTCGGCGAGCGTGGTCACAGCCCGGCCCGGCGACTCTCGGCCAGCTCCACGAGCCGGTCGCGCAGGCTCTCCGCGTCGGCCTCGGCGAGCCCCGGGATGAGCACCCCCGACGAGGCCGCCGCGGTCACGAATTTGAGGTCGGCCAGACCCAACCAGCGCGCGATCGGGCCGCGCGTGATATCGACCAGCTGCATCCGCCCGTAAGGGACGGACACGAACCGGGTGAACATGATGCCCCGGCGGAAGAGCAGGTCGTCGCGTCGCAGCTGATAGCCGATGGCCCGCACCCGGCGCGGTTCGAAGGCGACACTGGCCCCGGTGATCAACACGATCGCGCCGATCACGTAGAGCGCCCACTGCACGTCGAGGAGCAGCCACACCGCCGCGGCCATGGCCGTGAGCACCAGTCCGAAGACGATCGTGCCGACCGTCTCCACCATCACATAACGCGGGGAGACGCGCTTCCACTCCTCCACGTCGGGGAGGTCCAGTCCTACAGCCGCCTCAGGCACGCACTTCTCCCTGCTCTTGATCGTCGTCATCGGGGGGAAGCGTGCAGAAGTGCTCGGCCACCAGCCCCAGCGTCAGGAGGATCCCGGCGCCTACCGCCGTCCCGATTGCAGGCCATAACGATGTTACCGCCGGCATGACCGAGCGGGTCAGGATGTAGAGCACGATTCCCAGTCCGCCGCCGAGAAGCAGCGCCCCGCTCAGCGCCGACGCCTTCGCCAGTAGTGCCACCCGGATGGCCAGGAACGGGTTGACGTGTTTCCGCACCGTGCCGCGAATGGCCTGACGGATCGGCCAGGCCAGCGCCAGGACGCCGATCCCGATCGCGATCAGCGCGATCGGCAGGGTGGCCGGGGGCAGGAACATCGCCGAGCCGCCGGCCGCGGCGGCCAGCTCGAGCAGGAACACGACGACCAGGCCGGCCAGACCCAGGGCGATCAGCGCCGACGGCTGCGTACGTTTCACCGGCTGCCGCCCGCGGACGGCAGGGCGGGGTGCCGCTGCACGGTGGTGTTGATCGCGCCGAGCAGCGCGCGCACCGGGCCGCGGCCCGGCAGCACGGCGGCCGGGTCGAGGTCCAACCACGGGGCCAGCACGAAGTCGCGCTCGGCGGCCCGCTGGTGCGGGATAGTCAGGCGCTCGTCGTGCAGCGAGGCCGTTCCGAAGACGATGATGTCGATGTCGAGAGTGCGGTCGCCCCAGCGTTCGACCCGCACCCGACCGTGGTCGTTCTCGATGGCGTTCACCGCGTCGAGCAGGGTGTGCGGGTGCCCGGTGTAACGGATGCCGACCACCAGGTTCAGATAGCGCGGTGCCTCGTCGTCGACGCCGCCGACCTTCACCGCGGCGGACTCGTAGACCGGGGAGACGCCGGTCAGCTCGAGCCCGGGCACCTGCTCCAGCGCGTCGATCGCCGCGGTGAGGGTGGCCATGCGGTCGCCGAGATTGCTGCCCAGGGCGAGCAGCGCCGGGGTCGCGTCGGTCATGCGCGCGTCCGCACGATCTGCACCGCGACATCCGTGAACGGTACGGAGATCGGTGCCTGTGGTTTGTGCACCGTCACCTGCACCGTGTCGGCGGCGTCGTGCGCCAGCACCGCGGCGGCGATGCGCTCGGCGACGGTTTCGATCAGGTCGACCGGGTTGTGCCGGGCAGCATCCGTCACCTCCGCGGCGAGCTCGCCGTAGTGGATGGTCTGCGTCACATCGTCGCTCGCGGCGGCATGCCGCAGGTCGAGCCAAACCGTCACGTCGATGACGAAGTCCTGTCCGTTTTCCCGCTCGAAGTCGTAGACGCCGTGGTGCGCGTTGACCCGCAGGCCGGTGAGCGTGATGGAGTCGCTTCTCATGGTCCCATTCTGGCGGAATCCGCCAGTGCCAGCACATTCAGCGCCGTTCGCGTCGCCGCGACGTCGTGCACGCGCACCGCCCAGGCGCCGGCCTGCGCGGCCAGCACGCTGACCACGGCGGTCGGCAGATCGCGTTCCAGCACGCCCGCGTCGGCCGGGAGCACCCCGGCGAGGAACCGCTTGCGAGAGGCACCGACCATGACCGGGAACCCCAGGTCGGCGAAGGCGTCCAGGTGGGACAGCAAACGCCAGTTGTGCTCGGGCAGCTTCGAGAAGCCGAGCCCCGGGTCAAGCACGATCTTCTCCGGCGGCAGGCCAGCCGCGGTGAGCATGTCGACCCGCGCAACCAGCTCGGCCCGCACCTCGGCGACGACGTCGCCATAGACAGCGAGGTCGTCCATCTTCGGGGCGTGCGCCCGCCAGTGCATGGCGACGTAGGTCAGCCCGCTGCGTGCGGCGATGGATGCCATCTGCGGGTCCGCCAGGCCGCCGGAGACGTCGTTGATGATCTGCGCCCCGGCGGCGGCCGCGGCGGCCGCGGTGCTCGAATTGAGGGTGTCGACACTGATCGAAAGCCCCTGCCGGGCGAGTTCGTTGATCACCGGGATCACCCGGGACTGCTCCTCGGCGGGCGCGACCCGGCCGGCGCCGGGGCGCGTGGACTCGCCGCCCACGTCGATCAGGTCGGCTCCCTGGGACTGCAGGTCGAGGGCGTGAATGATCGCGGCATCCGTCGACGCCCACCGGCCGCCGTCGCTGAAGGAATCCGGTGTGACGTTGAGCACCCCCATGATCAGGGTGCGCGGCCGGGTCACCGGCCGGAGCCGATCAGGGCCATGATCTCGGCGCGCTTCACGGGATCGGCGAGGGACCCGCGGCTGGCCATCGTGACGGTCGAGCTGCCGGTCTGGCGCGAACCGCGGGCGGTCACGCAGCCGTGCACGGCGTCGAGCACGACCAGTACGCCGAGCGGTGCGAGCCCGATTTGGAGCGCCTCGGCGATCTCCTCGGTCAGGCGTTCCTGCATCTGGGGCCGGGCGGCGATCGTGTCGACGACGGCCGGCAGCTTGCCCAGACCCACGACCCGTTCGTTCGGCACGTAGGCAAGGTGGGCGATGCCGAGGAAGGGCAGCAGGTGATGTTCGCAGACGGAGCGGAAGGCGATGTCGCGCAGGAGCACCAGTTCACCCGTGTGCGGGCCCACCGGGATCGTGTCGCGCAGGTGGTCGACCGGGTCCACCGCAAGCCCGGCGAAGAACTCACCGTATGATTCGGCCACCCGGCGAGGGGTCGCCCTGAGGCCCGGACGGGCGGGATCTTCGCCGATTGCGGCGAGGATCTCGGCGACCGCGGCTTCGATCCGCACCCTGTCCACTGCCACCCGGGGGCCTACGCGGTGGCGGGGCGAGGGGTACGGGCCGGCGTGCGGGCCGGAGTGCGCGCGGCGGTCTCGCCAGCGGTACTGCCATCGGCGACTCCGCTCTCGATGAGGGTCTTGGAGGTCGGCATCGCGATGGGCGGCAGGTCGGAGACCGGACGCTTGTCACTGGACAGCCACTGCGGCCGCGGGGGCAGCTTGACGACGCCCGTGAAGAGCCCGGCCAGCGCGTGCTGGTCGAGCGTCTCGTGCTCGAGCAGCTCGGCGGCCAGGTCGTCGAGGATGGCCCGGTTCGTGATCAGCACCTGGTATGCCTCGTCGTGCGCGTCTTCAAGCAGCTGGCGCACTTCGGCGTCGACGCTTTCGGCGACCCGCTCGGAGTAGTCCCGCTGGTGGCCCATGTCGCGGCCGAGGAAGACCTCACCGGAACCCTGCCCGAGCTTGAGCGGGCCGACGGCCGAGCTCATGCCGAATTCGGTGACCATCTTGCGCGCGGTGGAGGTGGCCTTCTCGATGTCGTTCGAGGCGCCGGTGGTCGGGTCGTGGAAGATGATCTCCTCGGCCACCCGACCGCCCATTGCGTAGGCGAGCTGGTCGAGTAGTTCGTTGCGGGTGACGGAGTAGCGGTCTTCGACCGGCAAAACCATCGTGTAGCCGAGGGCGCGGCCGCGGGGCAGGATCGTGATCTTGGTGACCGGGTCGGTGTTGCGCATCGCGGTCGCCACGAGCGCGTGGCCGCCCTCGTGGTACGCGGTGATCAGCTTCTCTTTGTCGCGCATAACACGGCTGCGGCGCTGCGGACCGGCCATCACGCGGTCGACTGCCTCGTCGAGGGCGCGGTTGTCGATCAGCTGCGCGTTGGAACGCGCGGTGAGCAGCGCGGCCTCGTTGAGAACGTTGGCCAAATCGGCGCCGGTGAAGCCGGGCGTCTTGCGCGCCAGCACCTCGAGGTCGACGCCGGGAGCCATCGGCTTGCCCTTGGAGTGCACCTCCAGGATGCGCTTGCGACCGAGCATGTCGGGCGCGTCCACGCCGATCTGACGGTCGAAGCGACCGGGGCGCAGCAGCGCCGGGTCGAGGATGTCGGGCCGGTTGGTGGCCGCGATGAGAATGACGTTCGCCTTGACGTCGAAGCCGTCCATCTCGACCAGCAGCTGGTTGAGGGTCTGCTCGCGCTCGTCGTGCCCGCCGCCCATGCCGGCGCCGCGGTGACGGCCAACGGCGTCGATCTCATCGATGAAGATGATGGCCGGGGCGTTTTCCTTGGCCTGCTGGAACAGGTCGCGCACGCGGCTCGCGCCGACGCCGACGAACATTTCCACGAAGTCGGAGCCCGAGATCGCGTAGAACGGCACGTTGGCCTCGCCGGCGACGGCCCGGGCGAGGAGGGTCTTTCCGGTTCCGGGAGGGCCGTAGAGCAGAACGCCCTTGGGGATGCGTGCCCCGACGGCCTGGAACTTCGCCGGCTCCTTGAGGAAATCCTTGATCTCCTCGAGCTCCTCGATGGCCTCGTCGGCGCCCGCGACATCCGCGAATGTCACCTGGGGACTCTCCTTGGATACCAGCTTGGCCTTCGACTTGCCAAACTGCATCACCTTGTTGCCGCCGCCCTGCATGCCGGCGAGCATGAACCAGAAGAACGCGCCGATCAGGAGCAGGGGCAGCATGATGCCGAGCAGCGACAGGATCCAGCTGGACTTCGGCACCTCGTCGGTGAAGCCGTCGGCCGGATTGGCAGTGGTGACGGCCGTGATGACCTCTTCGCCGCGCGGGGCGACGTAGTAGAACTGGACCTCGCTACCGAGGTCTTTATCCGCCTTGATCAGGGTGAGGTCGACGCGCTGCTCGCCGTCGACGATCGTGGCCTCGGAGACCTTCCCGTCTTTCAGGAACTCCAGTCCCTGTTGGGTCGGAATCTCTTTGAATCCCGACATGGTAATGAGACTCGACCCTACCCACACAGCAACAATCGCCAGGAGAATGTAGAGGAGCGGCCCGCGCAGTAGCTTCTTGACGTTCATCGTGGTGTCAGGCTACCGTGACCGCGCTGGACGAAGACCGTGTGTTCGCCCAAAGCGCTACCAGGCTCAGCTGTAGATGTGCGGGGCGAGAACACCCACCGAGCGCAGATTGCGGTAGCGTTCGTCGAAGTCGAGACCGTAGCCCACGACAAACTGGTTCGGGATGTCGAAACCGAGGTATTTCACGTCGATGTCGACGCGAGCGGCATCCGGCTTGCGCAGCAGGGCGCAGATTTCAACGGATTCCGGTCCGCGAGACTTCAGGTTGGACAGCAGCCACGAGAGCGTCAGACCGGAGTCGATGATGTCCTCGACGATGAGCACGTTGCGACCGTGCAGGTCGGTGTCGAGGTCCTTCAGGATGCGCACGACGCCGCTGGACTGCGTGCCGGACCCGTAGGAGCTGACCGCCATCCAGTCCATCGTGATCGGGTGCACGAGTTCGCGCGCCAGATCGGCCATGACCATGACCGCTCCTTTGAGCACGCCGACCAGCAACAGGTCCTTGCCGGCATAGTCCGCCTCGATCAGGCGGCACAGCTCTGCGAGCCGGGTGCGGATCTGCTCCTCCTCGATCAGAATCTCGGTGAGGTCGCCTTCAATGTCGCGGGGTTCCATGGGAGCGGGAGGGTCCTTTGCTCGGGGCGTGTCCAGGCGCGGTGAATATCAGCCAGCCGTCCTGCCGTATAACCCTAACGCCTGGCAGGTCAAGCGGCTTCTGCCCGTGCCAGTCGGTGACCAGGCGCAGCACGGCCAGCGTGTGCACGCGTTCCAGGGACACCCCGAACTCCCGTTCGACCGAGAATCGGATGATCCGCTGGCGCACCGCGGGCGGATTCGTCTCGAGCCGGCTCGCGTCCAGCCGGATTCCGGCGCCGTCGGCAGAGTCGCTGAGCGGTTCACTCAGCTGCTCGCTGAGACCACGGGCCAGGTCGTCGAGCGCGCTCGAGTCCTCGCGCAGCTGCCCGGCCGTGCGCACGAGTGCTTCGGCCACGCCGGGCCCCAGCTCCCGCTCGAGTACGGGCAGCACGGTCTGGCGTACCCGCACCCGCTGGAAGCGGGGGTCGTCGTTGTGCGGGTCCTGCCAGGGGTGCAGGCCGGCATCCACGCAGAATTGCCGGGTCCGGGCGCGACGGATGCCCAGCAGCGGCCGCAGAATCGGCCCGCCGACCGGCTTCATTCCCTGCAGGCTTGTGGGGCCCGATCCCCGGGCAAGGCCGAGTAGCACGGTCTCGGCCTGATCGTCGAGTGTGTGCCCGAGGAGGATGTGGCTCGCGCCGGTCTCCCGCCGCGCCTGGTCGAAGGCCGCGTACCGAGCGGTGCGGGCGGAGGCCTCCGGACCGCCGGCATCCGTGCCGTGGTCGACCGTGACCCGAAGAACGAGAACCGGGTCGAGGCCGAGTTCCCGCGCCTGCCCGGCCGCGGCCGCCGCGACGCCGGCCGAGCCGGCCTGCAGGGCGTGGTCGACGATGACCGCCCCGGCGCGCAGGCCCGCGCGCGGCGCCTCGAAAGCGGTGGCTGCGGCCAGGGCGAGCGAGTCGGCTCCCCCGCTGAGGCCGACCAGCACCAGGCCGCCGCCGCGGGCCGGGCCGGCCTCGGTGAGCAGGGTGCGTACATGGCGGCGCACATCGGCGATCGCCGGGGTGAGCCTCGGGCGGCGTGGGGACTCCATCCAGTAACGTTATCGACAGACTGTGAACAAGGGAGAGACCAGGCCATGGCCGCATACGACGCAGTAATTGAAATCCCTCGCGGGAGCCGCAACAAGTACGAAGTCGATCACGAGACCGGGCGGGTGTACCTGGACCGTGTTCTCTACACGAGCTTCGTGTACCCGACCGACTACGGCTTCTTCGAGAACACCCTGGGACTCGACGGCGACCCGGTCGACGTCCTGGTCCTGATCGAGTTTCCCCTTTTCCCAGGGGTCGGCCTGTCGGTACGCCCGGTCGGCGTGTTCAATATGACGGATGACGGCGGCTCTGACGCAAAGGTCATCGCGGTTCCCGCGGGCGACCCGCGCTGGGACTATATCCAGGACGTCACCGACATCCCGGAGTACACCCGCAAGGAGATCGAGCACTTCTTCGAGCACTACAAGGACCTCGAACCCGGCAAATGGGTCAAGACCGAGGGCTGGGGCGACGCCGCGGAGGCCGACCAGATCGTGCGCGACGGCCTCACGAAACTGGCGGAAGAGGGCCACTAGGACGCGTCTCCTGCAGTCCGGTGAGGATTGTCGGCAGAATCGACCCGTGACTCGTACTGCCGTGATGGCGAGCGTGAGTGAGGTCGGGCTGCCGAGGCTCGTCCCGGACCTGGATCACGCGCAGACCAGGGATGATCCCGCCGATGTCCAGCCATACCGGGCCCGCGTACCCGCCGGGAAGCAGTTGCCCGGCGGGACATGTACCACCTTGGGCCTGAAGATTGCCGAAGGCAGCGTCAGCACCTCGCCAGTGGCCGGAGGACGACACATCGTTAGCGCCAGCGAAGCCATCACGTTCGCGTCGGCTATCGGCTTCCTGGACCAAGGCGTGATCCTGCACGGCACACAGAAGAACCACACGGTCACCCACAAAAACATCACCCAATTCGAGATCCTCGGCGACACCGCTGAAGCACTTCTGAAACAGCACCAATCGTTGTGATACTTCCGGACTACCGCGCCCACAAGGCACCATCCCGCGCCGCAGCCATCCAAGCACTGTGCGAGAAAATGGCCCAGCGTCTCTCAACCGAGTGTCCGGCCTGCCGGGCGCCCGGGTTTGGCCACGTCAACGTCGAACACGGCCTGCCCTGCTCCTTCTGCGGATCGGCAACCCAGGCCATCGCAGCCGATATCCACGGCTGCGGCCGGTGCACTCACCAGATCCGGACACCACGAAATCACGCACTGGCAGCCCCAGAATGGTGCGACTACTGCAACTCGTGAAGTGGCGACCCCACACGTGCTGCCCCCTCGTTCGTCCCCGCGCTCCTCGAGCGGCGACGCCGGCTTGCCACACCCGCAAGCTGTGGCGCGGACTTGCCACTCGCCACGACAAACCCGCCCTCACCTACCGGGGCGGAGCTGTCCTGAGCGCCATCGTGGTGTGGTGACACGAATTCGCAGACACGCCCTGGATGCCCACGCACCCGACAACCCGGTGATCCGTTTCGCCGGTCAGCCGGGTCGGCCCACGTAGGGAGCCACGTCGCCGGCAGACCAGATGCCGTGGATGCGCACGGGCGAGGACGGGTTCGGGGCCTCGAGGATCTTGCCGCCGCCCACGTAGATAGCCACATGGTAGTAGTCACCACCCCCGCCCCAGAATACGAGGTCGCCGCGCTGAGCTTGACTGAAGGGCACCAGGCGACCCTCGTTGGCCATGGTGCGGTACTGGTTGGTGGCCGAGTGCGAGCCAATGTAAATGCCCGCCGCCGCGTAGGCGGCCTTGGTCAGCCCCGAGCAGTCCCAGACGTTCGGCCCGGAGCCGCCGAGCACGTAGCGGTCGCCGAGCTGCTGGGTGGCGAATGACAGCGCCGTGTCGACCGCTCCGGCGCTCGGGGCCGGGGCCGCGGGGGCCGGGGCTGCCGGGGCCGGCGCCGCCGGGGCT
>NZ_PJJU01000051.1:0-120108 GCF_002929635.1 Cryobacterium sp. M25
CAACTGAGTTGCCGCGGTTTTCGAGGTTTGCGTGGCCAGCCACGCGACGTGTGAATCGAAGTGGCGGGTGTGGCCGGCCTGGTGCCTGGCCCATGGCACCGCAGCCACGATCACACCGTGCTCCCGGCACGACACCCGCGGGGCATCCGCCTCCAAAAAGACCCGGGTCGAGCCGAAATCCAATCCCCGCCACCGGCGGCGGCCTGCACCTTCGTCGTAGCGCGGGCAGCGCTTCTGGCAGCTCCCGCACCGGTTCCGCATCGACCTGGTCAGTCGCACCGACGCAACAAAAACGCCCGCTACCAGGTCGAGATCAACGTCCTCGACCACTGTCTTGTCGACACCGAGCAAAGTCCGCCATATTGTTAGAGACCGCACGCCGTTTTCCCGCCTATAAAGTTTCTTTCCTTTGACAGTCAGAAACNCGAAATGGCCGGTTTCGGGTTCAAAACCTGGTTCTGGAGCAAAATCTCCGTCGAATTCGCATGGCGAACCGGGCCGACCACGCACCGGCACGGGACGGGGTCAGGCGAGCGCGACGGGGAGGGAGACGCGGAAGCACGTGAAACCGGGGCGGCTCTCGACCTCGATCTCGCCCTGGTGCGCGGCCACGACCGCGTGGGCGATGGCCAGGCCGAGGCCCGTGCTGCCCGTTCCCCGGTAGCGCGTGCTGTCGCCGCGGGCGAAACGCTCGAACAGTGTGGCCCGGAGGTTCTCGGGGATGCCGGGGCCGTCATCCGTCACTGTCACGATGACGCGGTCGTTCTGGCGAGCGAGGGCCACGTCGACCGTGGTCTCGGGGGGCGTGTGGATACGCGCGTTGGCGAGCAGGTTGGCGAACACCTGGTGCAGCCGCGCGGCATCACCGACGATTTCCACCGGCTCGTCGGGCAGCTCCAGGCCCAGCACCCGTCCCGGGCCGGCGGCGTGGGCGTCGCTGACGACGTCCACGATCAGGCTGGTCAGGTCGACCGGTCCGCTGACCAGCTCCCGGCCTTCGTCGAGACGGGCGAGGAGCAGCAGGTCTTCGACCAGGCCGGTCATCCGCACCGATTCCGACTCGATCCGCCCCAGGGAATGCAGCGCGTCCGGCGGCAGTTCCTGGTCGGAGCGGCGGGTGAGTTCGGCGTAGCCGCGGATCGACGCCAGCGGCGTGCGCAGCTCGTGGCTGGCGTCGGCGACGAACTGGCGCACCTTGCGCTCACTGGCCTGACGTGTTTCGAGCGCCACGTCCACGTGGTCGAGCATGCGGTTCAGCGCCGATCCCACCCGGCCGACCTCGGTGCGGGGGTCGGTGTCGGCGGCCGGTACCCGGTCGACGAGCGAGACCTCCCCACGGTCCAGGGGGAGCTCGGACACCCGCGCCGCCGTCTCGGTCACGCGCACCAACGGGCGCAGGGCGAGCCGCACGATCCAGGTGGCCAGAATCACGACGATGAGGATGCCGACCAGGGAGACCACCGCAATGATGATGCCCAGCTGGGTGACCGTGTTCTGCACCCCGGAGAGCGGCAGGCCCACCAGGTAGAGGGTGCCGTTGCGGGTTGTGTCGGCCCTGACCCGGTAGCTGCCGGTGTCTTCGCCGAGGTGCACCGTCACCGCGGTCGATTCCCGCATCTGTTCGGCCAGCAACTGCACCTGCTCACCGGTCAGCTTGGCGATCTCCCCGCTCTCCTCCTCCGTGTAGCCGGCCGTGACGGTCGAGCCGTCGTAGACCAGGGCCAGCGTTCCGGGCTGCTGGGCCGGACCGGACAGAATCATCTGCGCCGTCGGTGTGAAGAATGCCCCGTTGCCGCCCTCGTCGTCCGCATCCCGGCGCACGTCGATCACGGCGCCTGACCGGTCCGACGCGCTTTGCAGCTGCTGGTCGAGGCCGTCGATCAGGGAGGCACGGAGAATGGCGACGCTGACCATCCCGATACCGATGCTGATCAGGGCGAGGAGGCCGACGACGGCGAGCACCAGCCGCCGACGCAGGGTCCACGGCGCGCGTGGCCGGCGAGCGCCCGGCTCGCGGGGAGAATTCGGGGTCACGAAGCGGTCTTCAACATATAGCCGGCGCCGCGCACCGTGTGGATCATCGGCACGCGGCCGGCGTCGACCTTCTTGCGCAGATAGGAGATGTAGATCTCGACGACGGAGGACTTGCCGCCGAAGTCATAGCTCCACACCCGGTCGAGGATCTGGGCCTTGCTGAGCACCCGCCGGGGGTTGCGCATCAGGAAGCGCAACAGTTCGAATTCGGTGGCGGTCAGCTCGATCGCGTCTCCCCCGCGGAACACCTCGTAGCTGTCCTCGTCGAGGGTGAGGTCGCCGACCGAAATGCGGGGATCCAGGGAGTCGGCCATGGTGAGGGTGGACCGGCGGATGAGCCCGCGGAGCCGGGCGACGACCTCTTCAAGGCTGAACGGTTTGGTGACGTAGTCGTCGCCGCCAGCCGTCAGCCCCTTGAGCCGGGCGTCGAGGGAGTCCTTGGCCGTGAGGAAGAGCACGGGCGTCTCGTGGCCGTCCGACCGCACGCGTTGCAACACCTGCAGGCCGTCGATGTCGGGCAGCATGATGTCGAGCACGATCGCATCCGGCCGGAATTCGCGGGCGATCGTGAGCGCCTGACGCCCCCCGCCGGCCGTGCGCACCTCCCAGCCCTCATAGCGCAGCGCCATCTGGAGCAGATCGGTCAGCGTGGGTTCGTCGTCGACCACGAGCACCCGGATGGCGCTGCCGTCCGCCCTGGTCAGGCGCGGTGCGCGGACCGCTCGCTCGTTCTCGCTAGTGCTCATGATTACCAGTATCCGAGTGTTGGCTATGAATCGGCTATGCGCAGTCTTGGTCTCTGCTGTGACGCGAAACCGTCATCCGTCCGCCGTCGCCCCGCAGCCATAGCGCGACGGCTGATGCCGCCCGGCGTGGGCAGGCCCGGCGAACAGGCACAATGGAACAGTGACGAACCAGCTGCTCTCCCTGTTCGATGAGGAGGTGCATCCGTCGCCCGTCGACGCCCGGCCGGTGGCGCCCCTGGTCGCCGCGGCGCACCTCCGGCGCATCGTTGCCGATTCCACCGACCGGGTGACCTGGCTGCGGGCCCGCGCCCAGGGGATCACGGCCACGGATGTCGCCAAGCTCGCCACCCCGAAATCGCTGCAGACCGCCGTCTACGACAAGCTCAACGGCAGCAGCTTCAACGGCAACAGCTTCACGGACCACGGGCGCGCCCGGGAGCCCGAGATCGCGGCCTGGGTGCTCGGCCGCTACGGCATCGAGCCCAGCACGGCCCTGTTCCACGCGGCCCACCACCGGCGGCACCTGGCCACCCCCGACGGCGTCGGCACCGGTTCAGGCCAGGGTGCCGGCGGCCTTGAACTGGCCGAGATCAAGACGACGAGCAAGGCCTGGCGCAGCATCCCGCGCTCGTACCTGCGTCAGGTGTGGTGGCAGCAGTACGTGCTCGGCGCCGAACGCACCCTGCTCGTCTGGGAACAGCACCAGGACTTCGTCCCCGTGAATGCCGAGCCCGAGTGCCGGTGGATCGACCGTGACGAAGACCAGATCGCGATCCTGGTGGGGTACGCCAACAACCTGATCGCCTTGCTCAACCAGCAGACCACCTCGGGTCCACCGCCCGCGCAGGCCTGACCGGTCGTCCACGGGTCGTCCACCGGTGTCGCAGCGCGCGGATGCCCGCGGGAAAGCCGCTTGCCGGGTGACGCAGGCGGCTTTCCCCTCGGCGTCACGCCACTACTGATCGAGCAAGTTCGCGCCGCTTCGGGTGCGGTACGACTTTTTCAGATGAGCCGGGCGGAGTGCTGAGTACTGGCTCGGTGGGGGGATGAACCGAACCCAAGAGAGACCGGATGCGGGAAACCAGGGACTCTTCCACACACCGGGGTCGGTCCCCCTTTATGTGGACAGACTATGCGCCTGGCCCCCCTTCCAGCCAGACCTCGCCGCCACCAGATTCGGCCTCTTGCACCCCCAATTCGAGGCACACCGGGATGTGCCGGTTTGTCCCGGTTGTGCCCCGGCGACGCGCAACCCACGAGAGAATGGGCAGATGGGAAACGCCACGAATCACTCACCGACCATGCGCGCCCTCGTGATCGACCGCCCCGGCCCGGCCGACGAGCTGCACCTGGCCGAGGTGGACGCCCCGATCGCGATTTTCGATGAACTCCTGGTGCGGGTCGTCGCCGCCGGAGTCAACCCGATCGATGCCAAAACCAGGGCCGGCGGCGGCGTCACGAAGGCCATCCCCGCCTACCCGGCCGTGCTCGGACTCGATTTCAGCGGCGTCGTGGTCAGCGCGCCCTACGAGGCGTTCCCGCTGCAGCCCGGCGACGCGGTCTTCGGCATCGCCCGCGTGCCCCGCACCCCCGGCAGCTACGCCGAGCTGGTGACCGTCTCCAGCCTGAACGTCACCCGCAAGCCCGTGCGACTCAGCCACGTCGAGGCGGCCGCCGTACCGGTGGCGGCACTCACCGCGTGGGGCATGGTCGTGGACCTGGCCGCGGCGGCTCCCGGGCAACGGATGCTCATCCACGCCGGCAGCGGTGGGGTCGGCCATTTCGCCGTTCAGTTTGCCAAGGCCTTCGGCGCCCACGTGACCGCGACCGGGTCGACCCGCAATCTTGATTTCCTACGAGAGCTCGGCGCCGACGCCGTCATCGACCACACCCAGACCCGGTTCGACGAGGTGCTCTCCGGGCTGGACGCGGTGATCGACCTGGTCGGTAATGTTCACGACAACACCGGCACTCGGTCGCTCGGCGTGCTGCGCCCCGGCGGAATCCTGGTGAACGCGCCGACCGGAAGCTGGCCGACCATGGCGGAGGAGGCCGCGGCCGCGGGCATCCGTGCCACCGGATTCAAGGTGGCGCCCTCCGGGCACACCCTCGACGTCATCACCGAACTCATCGACGACGGCGCCGTGCGGGTGCACGTGGACCGGGTGTTCCCCCTCGCAGACGGCGCGGCGGCGCACCGCCTGATCGAGGAGGGACACACACGCGGCAAGATCGTGCTGCGGGTGACGGATGACCCGACCGGCTCCTCTGCGGACTCCGCCTCTGCCTCGACCTCGACCTCTGCCTCTGCCTCTGCCTGGACCGCTGCCGGCTCCGACTCTGCCGGGCCTCGCTCGTGAGCGGCGACGGCCCGTCCCTCGTCTGGTTCCGCGACGACCTGCGCCTCGCGGACAACCCGGCCCTGCAGGCCGCGCTCGAACGCGGCAAGCCGATCGTGGCCGTGTACGTGCTGGACGAGGAGTCCCCTGCGGTCCGGCCGCTCGGTGGCGCGGCCCGGTGGTGGCTTCACGGGAGCGTGACAGCGCTGGCCGACTCGCTGGAACGCCTGGGCGGCCGGTTGACGTTGCGCCGGGGGCCGGCCGAGGACATGATCATGGCGCTCGCGGCATCCGTCGGCGCCGACGCCGTATTCTGGAACCGTCGCTACGGCGCCGCCGAGCGCGAGGTGGACACCCGGATCAAGTCGGGCCTCACCGCGGCCGGAACGGAGGCCCGCAGCTTTGCCGGAGCGCTCCTGTTCGAGCCGTGGACGATCCAGACCGGCCAGGGGGGCACCTACTCGGTGTTCACCCCCTTCTGGCGGGCGTGCACGGCCGGCCCACCGCCGCGCGCACCCTACCCCGCACCCGAGTCGATCCCCGGCTTCCCCGGAGAGATCCCCTCCGACGCGCTCGACGACTGGGGCCTCCTGCCGACCCGGCCCGACTGGGCGGCCGGACTGCGGGGCGCCTGGCAGCCCGGCGAGGACTCCGCCCACCGCCTGCTCGAGACCTTCTTGAGCGAGTCCCTCACCCGGTACGGCGACGAGCGCGACGAGCCGGCCCAGGCGGTCACCTCGCGTCTGTCGCCGCACCTGCGCTGGGGCGAGATCAGTCCATTCCAGATCTGGCATGCAACCGAGCGGGCCCGGATCGGCCTCACCGGGCCCGCCCAGGCCAGTGCGACCCGATTCCTCACCGAGATCGGCTGGCGGGAGTTCAGCTACCACGTGCTGTTCACCAACCCCACCCTCGCCACCGTCAACCTGCGGCCCGAATTCGACGCTTTCCCCTGGCCGAAACTTGACCAGCGCGTGCTCGAAGCCTGGCAGCGCGGCCGCACCGGGATCTCGCTCGTCGACGCCGGCATGCGCGAACTCTGGCGCACCGGCAGCATGCACAACCGAGTGCGCATGGTGACGGCATCATTCCTGATCAAGAACCTGCTGATCGACTGGCGGCTCGGAGAGCAGTGGTTCTGGGACACCCTCGTCGACGCCGACGCCGCGAGCAACCCGTTCGGCTGGCAGTGGGTGGCCGGGTCCGGCGCCGACGCCGCCCCCTTCTTCCGGGTCTTCAACCCGGAGCTGCAGGCGAAGAAGTTCGATCCAAACGCGGAGTACATCCGTCAGAACGTGCCGGAATACGGCACGGATGCCTACCCGGCCCCGATCGTCGACCTCGGCGAGACGAGACGGGCGGCCCTCGCCGCCTACGAACAGATCAAGGGGATGAAGGAGCAGTCGATCGCGGCCCGCGCGGCCGGGGCGGAGGGCACCGGTTAGAGCGCCCGCTCCAGCACGAAGTCGTCCTCGTACCGTTCGCCCACCAGGAAGCGCTTCTCGCCGACCGTGACGAACCCGTTCTTCTCGTAGAAGCGAATGGCCCGCGCGTTCTCCTGGTTCACGCCCAGCCAGCTGCCGGCCGCTCCCCGCGCCCGGGCGGCGTCCAGGGTCGCGTTTATCAAGGCCGCCGCCACCCCGCGGCCGTGCGTCTCGGCGCGCAGGTAGCACTTGCTCAGTTCCGCCGTGGGTCGGATCGTGGCCGCCGCCCGCGCATCGTCATCTGCCGGCTCGGCGAATACGAGCATCGTGTAGCCGAGCATGACCCCGGCCTCCCCGGCCACTTCGGCCACCTCGGCCACTTCGGCATCCACGTCCTCCTCGGCCACTTCGGCCACGAGAATCAGCCGGTCCGGGTCGGCCAGGTAGGCGTCGAAGTTGCCCTCCGCGAGCACGTCACGCAGGAACGCGGCGATGGCCTCGGCCGAGGTGTGTGGCGGGCAGGCGAGCGCGAAGGTGGCGACGGCCAGCTCGGCCAGCGCCGCGGCATCCGTCGCCGTCGCCGTGCGAATCTCGATCACTGATCCAGCTTATCGACGCCCCCACCAGCCCACCACTGCACGCGAGAGCGCGCACGATGCCCCATCAGTAGTGCTGAACGGGCTGAGTGCGCGCTTTCGCGGCCAGGGGCTACAGGTAACGGGCGTACGCTCCCACGGTCAGAAACGTCGGGAACTCGGGCTCGAGCGCGCATGCCCGGAACACCTCGAGTGCGTCGTCGAACCGGTCTCCGGGCGTGCGCTCGAGTGCCTCGTACACGTCGACGAGCTGTTCCTCGACCCAGGTTCCGTCGATCCGGATGCCCTCGGCGGTGATCGAGCCCAGGTGGATCCACTGCCAGATCTGTGAGCGGGAGATTTCCGCGGTCGCGGCGTCCTCCATCAGGTTGTCGATGGCCGCCGCGCCGACGCCGCGCAGCCAGGACTCGATGTAGCGCAACCCGATCGTGAGGTTGTCGTGAACGCCGGCCTCGGTGATCTGCCCGCCGACGGACTCCACGTCGAGCAGCTGGGCGGCCGTGACGCTCACCTCGGCGCGGGTGCGGTGCAGCTGGTTCGGCTGGTCGCCGAGCACGCGGTCGAACTCGGCCTGGGCCGTCGGGATGAGGCCCGGGTGCGCCACCCAGGTGCCGTCGAAGCCGTCGGTGGCCTCGCGCTTCTTATCGGCGGCCACCGCCTCGAGGGCACGCCGGGTCACCTCCGGGTCGCGCCGGTTCGGGATGAACGCGCTCATTCCGCCGACGGCATACGCACCGCGCCGGTGGCAGGTCGACACCAGCAGCTCGGTGTAGGCGCGCATGAAGGGCACGGTCATCGTGATCTGCTTGCGGTCGGGGAAGACGAACCGGCTCCCGCGGGTGCGGAACGTCTTGATGATGCTGAAGATGTAGTCCCAACGTCCGGCGTTCAGGCCTGCGCAATGGTCACGCAGCTCGTAGAGGATCTCCTCCATCTCGAAGGCGGCCTGGATCGTCTCGATCAGCACGGTGGCACGGATGGTGCCGTACTCGATGCCGAGGCGGTCCTCCGAGTGACTGAAGATATCGTCCCAGAGACGGGCCTCGACGTGGCTCTCGAGCTTCGGCAGGTAGAAGTACGGTCCGCTGCCGCCCTCGATCAGGTGCTGCGCGTTGTGGAAGAAGTACAGCCCGAAGTCGACGAGGCTGCCGGACGCGTTCGTCCGGCGGTTCGCGCGGTCGACGAACGTCAGGTTCTTCTCCACCAGCTGCCAGCCGCGCGGGCGCATCACGATGGTGGGCGTGGCGCCGGTGGCGTCGCCGGTGACGGCGTATTGCTTGCCCTCCGGGCTGGTGAAGCTCAGCTGACCGCGCACCTGGTCGAACAGGGTCAGCTGGCCCTCGACGACGTTCGCCCAGGTGGGGCTGGTGGCGTCTTCCTGGTCGGCCAGCCAGACCTTCGCGCCCGAGTTCAGCGCGTTGATGGCCATCTTGCGGTCGGTCGGCCCGGTGATCTCCACCCGGCGGTCCACCAGCCCGGGACCCGCGCCGGCAGCCGTCCAGGTGAGGTCACGACGGATGTGCGCGGTCTCGGTGAGGAATCCCGGGTCGCGCCCGTTGGAGGCATCCACGCGCTTGCGCAGTCGAGTCGCCAGCAAGTCCTGCCGCGTACCGGCGAACCGGTCATGCAGCTCGGCCAGGAATACCAGCGCCTCCGGCGTGAGGATCTCCTCGTAGCGCGGACCGAGATCGCCGGTGATCTCGAGGTGCGGTTCGATGGTGGCAAAACTGCCGGTGTTCGTGGTCAGACTGGCGGCCTGGACCTGGTCGGATGTCGCCAGGGGCGGGGTGTTCATGGGCTGAGCTCCTTCGGAAGTTGAACGGGGAGTGCTGCGTGACTGGCGCCGCCTGGGGAGAGCGCCATTGCTTGCCTGATTCCCACTGTGGACCAGGGGACCCGGTCACGCCGTCGCCGGCATAACAGAAGAACAGCATTTCTTCTGGCTACGAGAAGTTATCCCCGGAGTATGTGAGCATGGGGCATGGTCACCGTCGATCCCGCCTTCCGCTCCTCCCTGTCCGCGGCTCCTCCCGAGGAGGCAGGGCTCGATGCGCTCACCCTGGGGCGGCGCATCCGTGAACTGCGCACGAACCGGCGCATGACTCTTGACGCCCTTGCGGCCGCCATCGACCGGGCACCCTCTCAGGTGTCGATGATCGAGAACGGCAAGCGCGAGCCGCGCCTGTCGATGCTGCGCACCATCGCGACCGCGCTCGGCACCACGGTCGACGACCTGTTGAAAACGGATGCCCCGTCCGAGCGGGCGGCGCTGGAAATCGCCGTGGAGCGCGCTCAGCGGGGCCCCGTGTTCACCGCCCTCGGACTGCCGCATATCCGCGTTGGCCGGGGAACGAGCGACGAAACATTGCAGACACTGCTCAGCCTGCACAACGAGATCCTGCGCCTGCACCGGGAGCGGGCGGCGACCCCGGAAGAGGCCCGGCGAGCGAACGTGGAGCTGCGAGCCACCATGCGGGCCCGGGACAATTACTTCCCCGAGCTCGAGGCACAGGCGCAGCGCCTGCTCGCCGCGGTCGGCCACACCGGCGGGCCGGTTTCCCACCAGGTGGTGGCCGACATGGCGACCCATCTCGGCTACTCGCTGCACTACGTGGGCGACCTTCCGAACTCGACCCGCTCGGTGACGGACAAGCGCAACCGGCGCATCTACCTGCCCACCGAGCAGTCGGCGTCCCGCGACTCCCGCTCCCCCATTCTGCAAGCGTTCGCCACCCTGCTCTGCGAACACGAGGAGCCCGGAAACTATGCGGAATTTCTGTCTCAGCGAGTGGAGACCAACTATCTGACCGCGGCCATCCTGCTGCCCGAAAAAGACACCGTGAAACTCCTCACCGAGGCGAAGAACCTGCGACGTATCTCGATGGAGGATCTGCGGGACGCCTTCGCGGTGTCCTATGAGACGGCGGCGCACCGGTTCACGAACCTCGCCACCGCGCGGCTCGACATCCCGGTGCACTTCATGAAGGTGCACGAGTCCGGCACCATGATCAAGGCGTACGAAAACGATTCGGTGCGCTTCCCGAGCGACGCGCTCGGCGCGGTCGAGGGCTCGACGGTCTGCCGCAACTGGACCGCGCGCACCGTCTTCCACGTCGCCGACCGGTTCAGCCCCTGGTACCAGTACACCGACACCCCGAGCGGTACCTTCTGGTGCACCTCGCGCATCGAGAAGGCCAAAGAGGGCGACTACTCCGTCAGTGTGGGCGTGCCGTTCACGCACGTGAAGTGGTTCCGCGGCCGCGAAACCAACAACCGGGCCGTGTCCACCTGTCCCGACGAGTCGTGCTGCCGCCGCGCGCCCGAGGAGCTCTCGGAGCGCTGGTCCGGGCAGTCCTGGCCGGCCGCGCGCACGCCCACCAGCCTGCTCGCGGCCCTGCCCACGGGCACCTTTCCCGGCGTCGACCAGACCGAGGTGTTCCAGTTCCTGGAGTCGCACGCGCCGGTGAGATGAGAGCGGGGCGGGCGCATGGCCGACGGGGACCGCGCCTGAGATGATGAACGAGTAGCAGAGCCGCGCCGAACAAAGGACGATCCGTGGGCACGACCATTTTCGAGCGGGCCAGGCCCGCCGCATCCGTCATCGCGGGCGCCCTCGCCGACACCCGCTCCGCGCCGTTCTGGCTGGACGACGTGTCTCCGCAGACCGGCTACCCGACCCTCACGGCCGACCTCGACTGTGATCTCGCCATCGTCGGCGGCGGCTACCTCGGACTCTGGACCGCCGTGCTCGCTCAGCAGGAGAACCCGGGCGCTCGCGTGGTGCTGCTCGAGGCGCGCACGATCGGCTGGGCTGCGTCGGGCCGCAACGGCGGTTTCTGCGAGGCCAGCCTGACCCACGGCGAGGAGAACGGCCGACGCCGCTGGCGGACGGAGATCGACCGGCTCACCGAACTCGGCCTCAAGAACCTCGACGAGATCGAGCGGGCCGTCACCGAGCTCGGGCTGAACTGCGACTTCGAGCGCACCGGCGCCATCGACCTGGCCGTCGAGGAGCACCAGGTCGACTGGCTGCGCGAGGAACCGACCGGAACCGACAGCGTGTTCCTGGATGCCGCGGCCCTGCGCGCCGAGGTCGGCTCGCCCACGTACCTGGCCGGCATCTGGCACAAGCGAAGCAACGCGCTCGTGCACCCGGGTAAGCTGGCCACCGAGCTCGCCCGGGTCGCCACCGAACTCGGGGTCGAGATCTTCGAACACACCCCGGTGAAGAACCTGGACACGCAGGGACTCACGCCGGCGCAGGGCACCCGGCTCCGCACCGAGTCGGGTGTGGTGCGGGCGACGAAGACCGCGCTGGCGACCAACGTGTTCCCTTCGCTGCTGGCCCGCAACCGCCTGTCCACGGTGCCGGTCTACGATTACGTGCTGATGACCGAGCCGCTGTCGCCCGATCAGCTCACCGCCATCGGCTGGCAGAAGCGGCAGGGGCTGAGCGATCTGGCCAACCAGTTCCACTACTACCGGTTGAGCGCCGACAACCGCATTCTCTTCGGCGGCTACGACGCGATCTACCACTACGGAGCCCGGGTGCGGAGCGGCTACGAGAACCGGCCGGAAAGCTTCCAACGACTGGCCGGCCACTTCTTCACCACATTTCCGCAGCTGGCCGGGCTGCGCTTCAGCCACCAGTGGGCCGGCGCCATCGACACGTCGACCCAGTTCTGCGCGTTCTATGGCACGGCCCGCGGCGGACGGATCAGCTACGCCGCCGGGTTCACCGGCCTGGGCGTGGCCGCGACGCACTTCGCGGCGAAGGTCATGCTCGACCAACTGGCGGAGCGCAGGACCGAGCGAACGCAGCTGGAGATGGTGCGCGGGCGGCCACTCCCGTTCCCACCGGAGCCCCTCGCTTCGATGGGCATCCAGACCACGCGTTGGTCACTCGACCGCGCCGACCACAACCGAGGCCGCCGCAACATCATCCTGAAGACGCTCGACGCGCTGGGCCTCGGCTTCGACTCGTAGGGCTCGATAGCGCTCGGCGCGCTCGGGGCGCTCGGCGGCCCGAACGAATTCGACGGAGATTTTGCTCAAAACGGTTTAAACCACGCTGGGAAAGCGCTCCATCCTCAAAATCTCCGTCGAATTGGTTCGACGGGCGGGGTGGGTGAGCCGCGGCATCCGTGGGCCCGAGGCAACGGATGCCGCGGCGCGGCTCAGGCCTCCCGGGTGATCTCCATCGTGACGAAGAGGTCGTTCCGCCCGCGAGATGAACAAGGCCACCGACCGCGGAAACAGCCAGCCTCGTAGGCCCCCGACGGAGCGCCGGATGGTCGTCCCCGAAAGCCCGCTGGCCTCGGTCAACGACCGGGTTGGCCAGCAACCGTGCGGTCATGTCCCCCTGCTCCAGGCTGCGGCCCAGGTTGCAGAAGTGCCACGCCTCGTCGCGGCTGACGCCGGACTCGACCGTGGGCCGCTCCTCCTGCTCGATCACGCGGGGCACCGCGGCCAACGGGACGGGCCGTGAGCGAGGTGAGCTCGGGGAACACCTCATCCCCGGCGCGGGGCGCGCCCCGTCCAGCGCGTCCAGCTGCTCAGCCCGCAAGACTGTGGTCCGCCATAGCCCTCGACGAGGTCAACCATGCTGGGCTCGTAGCGGCCCGGTGTTGCCGGAATTTTTTCCCCACAAGACACCACGGTTGTATGCAACAGTGCCCCCCGATTCAGGGTTCAACTCAGAGGAATATGGCATACTGAGCACCGGGATCCGAGGAGATTGCATACAGTAAAACCCACTGGATCGAGTTCGGAACGGAGGGATGAGTCGTGAAGACCTTCCTCCCCTCCTGGCAATCCCCCGGCAAACCTCATTGCTCTCCCGCCCCGTCGGCCCCGGCGTCGGCCGACGATGAGCCCGTTCCCTCCGACGGATTCCGCGCCACGGCCCTGCTCGACGCGCGCGGTCTGCAGATTACCGAGAGCACCCAGACGGGTGCCCCGGTGCTGGCCACGGGCATCTCCCTCTCGGTGGCGCGGGGTGAGGTCATCGGACTGGTCGGTGTCACCGGTTCCGGGGCACGCGAGATCGCTCTGGCCATCGCGGGCCGGCTGCCCGAACCGGCGGTGGTCGCGGCCGGCTCCATCCTGATCGACGGCATCGAGCTCGTCGGGGCATCGCGGCGCGCCCTCAACCGGCTGCGCGACACGAAAATCTCTCTCATTTCCCCTGCCGCGCCGACGGGCCTGGCCCCGGACCAGGTCATCGGCCGCCAGCTCGCCCGAACCCTGCGCCGGACAGGGGGTCTGTTCCGAACGGATGCCGCCCGGCGTGCGTTGGAACTCCTCGAGAAGGTCGGGCTGCCGGATCCGCAGGCGACGTCGCTGGTGGTTCCGACCCAGCTCGAACCGACCGCGCTGCTCCAGGTGACGATCGCGGCCGCGCTCTCACAGCACCCGGACATCCTGATCCTGGACGAGCCGACGCGCGCCGTCGAGGCTGCGGGCGAGCCCTCCGCACTGGAGCTCTGCCGCGGGTTCCTCCAGGAGTTCGGACTGTCGATCATCGTGGTCTCCCGGAACCTCGGCCTGGCGGCCGCCACCTGCGACCGAGTGACGGTCGTGGAAGCGGGACGGGTCGTCGAGCAGGCTTCGGCGGCCGAGATCCTCGCTTCACCGCGGCATCCGCACACCCACAGTCTGCTCGAGGCGGCCCGCTCCGCGCGCGGCTGACCGGTTCCGGTTAGGCCGGTTCCGTCCCCGATCCGGACCGACCTGGCGACACCGCGTTGCGCGCTGCGAGGATGTGCGAGCGCATGGCGACCTCGGCCCAGAGTGCGTCTCCCGACCATAGCGCCGTGAGGATGTCGCGGTGGTGGTGGTTGCTGCCGGCCCGGAAGGCGGCGGCGTCGCGGCGGAAGAGCGAGGCCATCATCGGGGCGCGGCCGACGGACGCGGCCAGGGCCATCAGCTGAGTGACGCCCGACGCGGCCACGATGATGCGGTGGAATTCGGCGTTGAGCACGCCCAGCCGGCCGATGCCCTCGGCGTCGGTTGCGCGCACGAACTCCTCCATGGCGTCAATCAGGATGGCCAGCCGGTCGAGGTCGGCCGGCTCGATCCGCGCCGCCGCGAGGCCCGCCGCCCTGCTTTCGAGAGCCGCGCGAAGAAAATACGTCTCGCAGATCTGCTCGGTGGTCCATTCCACGACCGTGGCGCCCCGGTTCGGCACGAACTCCACCAGGCCGGCCTCGTCGAGCCGGCGCAGCGCCTCGCGCACGGGGGTGCGGCTGACGCCGAGTTCCTGGGCCAGCGCCGTCTCCCGCAGCGTGGCCCTGGCGGGCAATTCCCCCGAGAGGATGCGCGCACGCAGGTTCGCGAACACGGTCTGTCCCCCCGTCACCCTCACTGTGCCCCTCCCCCATCGATCGGCCCGACGGCCAATCTGCTTGACACTATGTCACATCGCGGCCTCAGGAGAACGCGTTCAGGCCGGTCAGGGCCCGCCCGAGCACGAGCTGGTGGATTTCGTCGGTGCCCTCATAGGTGCGCACCGATTCCAGGTTCGCCAGGTGGCGCATCACCGGGAATTCGCTGGTAATGCCGTCGCCGCCGAGGATGACGCGGGCCTCGCGGGCGATCTGGATCGCCTCGCGCACGCTGTTGAGCTTGCCGATGCTGATCTGGGTGGGGGTCAGCGTGCCGCGCTCCTTGAGCCGACCGAGGTGCAGGGCCAGCAGCACCCCCTTCTCGTATTCCACGAGCATGTCGGCGAGCTTGGCCTGGATCAACTGGGTGGCCCCGATCGGTTTGCCGAACACCTCACGGGTCTTCGCGCGCAGGATGGCGGCGTCGAGGCAGCTGCGGGCGGCGCCCATGGCCCCCCAGACGATGCCGAAGCGCGCCTCGTTGAGGCAGCCGAACGGCCCGGACAGCCCAGCGGCGCCGGGCAGGATCGCATCGAATGGCACCTGCACGGCGTCCAGGTGCACATCGCACTGGATCGACGCACGCATCGAAAGCTTCTTGCCGATGGGGGTGGCGGTGAAACCGATACTGTCGGTCGGAACCAGGAAGCCGCGCACACCGGCATCCGTTTGGGCCCAGACGATCGCGACGTCGGCGATGCTGGCCAGGCCGATCCAGCGTTTGGCACCCTCGATCACCCAGCCGTCGGCGCCCCGGGTGGCGGTGGTCGCCATCGCGGCCGGGTCGCTGCCGCCGGTCGGTTCGGTCAACGCGAAGCAGCCCACGAGCTGGCCGGCGGCCATGCCCGGCAGCCAGCGCTGCTTCTGCTCCGCAGACCCATACTTGTGGATGGCCGACATCGCCAGCGAGCCCTGCACCGAGACGAAGGTGCGCCAGCCGCTGTCAGCGGCCTCCAGCTCGAGGCAGACCAGCCCGTAGCTCACCGCCCCCGCGCCGGCGCAGCCGTACCCGGTGAGGTGCATGCCGAGGAACCCGGCCGCCCCGAGTTCAGGGATCAGCTCGGCCCGGAAGTGCTTCTCCTCGAAGTCGTCCTCGATGGTCGGCAGGATGCGGTTGGTCGCGAAAGCGCGCGCCGCGCGCGCCCAGACGATCTCCTCCGGCTCGAGCAGGGCATCGAGGTCGAAGACGGTGTCGACCAGCGGGCTGGGCACAAGCGGGGTGGGGCGGCCTGCGGCGGTCACGAGAGTCCTTCGGGGGTCGGCGGAACACGAGCGAGATCTGTGGCTGGTACGGGGGCTCGCCCTGGGGCAGCGGTCGGGGACGGGGCGAGCCAGTCGGCGCCCTCGTGCTCGCCCAGCCGCGGCGGGAACAGGCGGTAGGCGGCCGGGCGGCCGGCGAGGTGGATGGGGTTGGCAACCTGGCGGCTGGTGCGGCCGGCCGCACCCAGTTCCACCACCGGGTCGAGCCCCAGCGCGGCGGCGAAGGCGAACGCCTCGTCGAGGGTGTTGACCTGGCCGGCCGGCACGCCGGCATCCGTCAGAACGCCCACCCAGTGCGCCGCGGGCTCGGGCCGGAGCCGGTCCTCAAGCAACTTTTTCAGGACCGTGCGGTGCCGCACCCGGTCGGCGTTACCGCGGAACCGGTCGTCGTCGGCCAGGGCGGGAGCCCCGAGCAGTCGCACCAGGGTGCGGAACTGGCGGTCGTTGCCCACCGCGATCACCAGCGGCCGGTCGGCGGCGTCGAACAGCTCGTACGGCGCGATGCTCGGGTGCGCATTGCCCATCCGGGTCGGTGACTGCCCGGTCGCGAGGGTGCCCGCGGCCTGGTTGGTCAGCGCGGAGAGCAGGGTGGTCAGCAGATCCACCTCCACCCGGTGGCCGGCGGTCCCGCTCGCGTCGGTCGCGTCACGCGCACGCAGGGCGAGTAGGATTCCGCTGACCGCGTTGAGCCCGGAGAGCACGTCCACGAGGGCCACCCCCACCTTGCTCGGCTCTTCGTCTGGGCGACCGGTGACGCTCATCAGCCCGCCGACAGCCTGTACGAGCAGGTCGTAGCCGGGCAGGCGGGCGCCGGCCCCCGCGCCGAAGCCCGTGATCGAGCAGTAGACCAGGCTCGGATTGACGGCCCGCAGCTGCTCGAAGCCCAGAGCAAACCGGTCCATCACGCCGGGCCGGAAGTTCTCCACCACGACGTCGGCGGTCTCGGCGAGTCGCCGGGCCACGGCCAGTCCCGCATCGGTGCCGAGGTCGCAGATGACGCTGCGCTTGTTGCGGTTCACCGACCCGAAGTAGGTGGAGTCCCCCTGCGCGTCGACCGGCGGCAGCCACTGCCGGGTGTCGTCGCCGGCCGGGCTCTCGATCTTGATCACGTCAGCGCCGAAGTCGGCCAGCATCATGGTGGCGTAGGGGCCGGCCAGTACCCGGGAGAAATCCGCGACCCGAAGGCCCGCCAACGGCTGCCCGGTTGCGTCCTGCGGCACGACCCACCTCTGTCCCCGTCGACTCGGACCACGGGACTCCGCCAGTGGCCGCTCTGACTCCGATCCTACCGGGCCGGTCGTGACCCCGAGGCAGGAACTGCGAACGGGAACTCTCGGTGAAAGTTGGATCCATCGGTTCCGTGCGTTTGCTCGCGCACAGCACTATGGTGAGCACATTCTCGCTCTCCGGCTCGATCGGAAAGGTTCCCATGTCATCACACGCGTCATCCCAGAGGAAAGGGCTCGGCGACGCCGAGCACCTCGAGGCCCTCGGCTACGAAGACACCTTCCATCGTTCGATGTCGCTCTGGGGCAATTTCGCCCTTGGCTTCACCTACCTCTCGCCACTCGTCGGCGTCTACTCGCTGTTCGCCCTGGCCCTGAGCACGGGCGGGCCACCCTCGATCTTCTGGCTGGTGATCGTGGGCACCGGCCAGCTGCTGGTGGCACTGGTCTTCGGCGAGGTGGTGTCCCAGTACCCGATCGCGGGCGGTATCTACCCGTGGACACGTCGTCTCTGGGGCAAGAGGTACGCATGGATGACCGCCTGGGTCTACGTCTGGGCGATGCTCGTCACAATCACCGCCGTCGCGGAATTCGGCAGCGGGTTCCTCGCCAGCCTGATCAACGCGCCCGTCACCAAAGAGGTCACGCTCGGGCTCTCGGTGCTCTTTCTCGTCGTGGCCTTCGCGTTCAACTTCTCCGGCACGAAGATGCTGGCCCGCGCGGCCCGGATCGGACTCGCTGCCGAATTGATCGGCGTGATCGGTCTCGGCCTCTACCTACTCCTTTTCCAGCGCAAGCAGGAGTTCAGCGTCTTCTTCGACACCCTGGGCGTCGAGGGTGACGGCAGTTACGCCGCCGCGTTCCTCGGGGCCGCGCTTGCCGGACTGTTCCTGTTCTACGGCTTCGAAGCCTGCGGCGACGTGGCCGAGGAGGTGCCCGACCCGGCCAGAGGTATCCCCCGGGCCATGATACTCACCATCCTGGTCGGCGGCGTCTCCGCCCTGTTCTCGTTCGGCGGGTACGTCCTGGCCGCACCGGACCTGCAGGCCGTGGTCGACGGGACAGACATCGACCCGATCCCCGCGATCCTGGACGCGACCCTCGGCACGGTCGGTGCCACGCTGTTCCTCATAGTGGCGATCACGGCCTTCCTGTCCTGCGTGCTCAGCCTGCAGGCCGCGGCCAGCCGCCTGATCTTCTCTTTCGCACGAGACGGGATGGTCCCCGGCAAGACCTGGCTGGGCCAGGTGTCCCCGCGCACGGCAGTGCCGGTCAACGCACTGATCGTCGCGTCCACGATCCCGCTGTTGCTCTGCGTTCTGATCTACCTGGGCGGCAGCACGATCCTGACCCAGATCACGGCCTTCGCGGTGCTCGGCATCTATGTCGCGTTCCAGGCCGTGGTTCTGGCCGCGCTCCGCCAGCGGTTCAAGGGGTGGCGTCCGGCCGGGCCGTTCAGCCTGGGACCTCTCGGGTTCATCGTGAACATCTTTGCCCTGGCCTACGGGATCTCCGCCATGATCCTGCTGGCGCGCCCGGGCACGACCGGGGTGTTCCTCGACGACTGGATCGTGCTGATCGGTTTGGCTGTAGTGATGGGCAGCGGCCTGCTCTACCTCTTCATCGCGAAGCCGCACACCACCTCGCACCAGCCGGAGGGCGACGCGATCGCGGTCGCCGCGATGCTTCGCGCGCACCCGCAGAACACCGATCGGGACGACCCCGCACGCAGAGACGCACGCCCCACGATGGCCAGCGAGTGAGCATCCGTTAACGAGGGAAGGGCCCAGTCTTTCGACGGGCCCTTCCTGGTGCAGCCGGGCTGCGGTGGAACTGACTAGATGCTGTTCACATCGAGAGCGATGCCGGGGCCGAACGTGGTCGAAACGGCACCCTTCATGATGTAGCGGCCCTTGGAGGAGCTGGGCTTGAGGCGAACGATCTCCTCGAGAGCGGCGCTGATATTCTCATTCAGCTGCTCGGCGGTGAAGGACACCTTGCCGACGACGAACTGCACGTTGGCGTGCTTGTCGACGCGGAACGCGATCTTTCCGCCCTTGATGTCGGACACGGCGCGCGCGACGTCAGGCGTCACGGTTCCGGTCTTCGGATTCGGCATGAGGCCGCGCGGGCCGAGAACCTTACCGAGACGACCGACCTTGCCCATGAGCTCCGGGGTCGAGACGGCGGAGTCGAACGAGGTGTAGCCGGCGGCCACCTTCTCGATGAGCTCGTCGCCACCGACCTCGTCGGCACCGGCCGCGATTGCCGCTTCGGCCGCGGGGCCCGTTGCGAAGACGATGACGCGGGCGGTGCGACCGGTGCCGTGAGGAAGAATCACGGTACCGCGAACCATCTGGTCAGCCTTGCGAGGGTCGACGCCGAGCTTGAGGGCGACCTCGACGGTCGAGTTGAAGTTCGAGGAGCCGGTCTCCCGGGCCAGGGTGACGGCCTCGGACGGGGTGTAGAGCTTGTCTGCGTCGATCTTCTCGGCCGCGGCCCGGTAGGCCTTTGACTTCTGTGCCATGTTGAATCTCCTGTAAAACGAAATTGAGAGTGTGGTGCGAGCCTGGCTGGCTCTTCCACGTACTGCTTGTGGCGGGATGCCTGGGGGAGGTGTTTAGGCCTCGACCGTGATGCCCATGGAGCGGGCGGTGCCGGCGATGATCTTCGACGCTGCGTCGAGGTCGTTCGCGTTGAGGTCAACCATCTTGGCCTCGGCGATCTCGCGGACCTGGGCCTGGGTGAGCTTCGCAACCTTGACGGTGTGCGGGGTTCCACTGCCCTTGGCGACGCCGGCCGCCTTCTTGATGAGCTCCGCCGCCGGCGGGGTCTTCAGGATGAAAGTGAATGAACGGTCGTCGTAGACGGTGATTTCCACCGGGATGACGTTGCCGCGCTGGGATTCCGTCTGAGCGTTGTACGCCTTGCAGAATTCCATGATGTTGACGCCGTGCTGACCCAGCGCCGGCCCGATGGGCGGTGCGGGGTTGGCGGCGCCGGCCTTGATCTGAAGCTTGATCAGACCGGTTACCTTCTTCTTCGGTGCCATTATTCTTCCTTACTTTGTAATGACGAGCAGCCAGGGGCCGCTCTCCCGGTGGCCCGGACGGGCCCCGGTGAACTTGAATCCGTGGGGAGGGTGTTCAGACCCTTTAGAGCTTGGTGACCTGGTCGAAGCTGAGCTCGACCGGGGTTTCGCGCTCGAAGAGGGAAACCAGCACGATGAGCTTGCCGCTTTCCGCCTTGATCTCGCTGATCGATCCGGGCAGGCCCGCGAACGAGCCTTCCTTGATCGTGATCGTCTCGCCGATCTCGTAGTCGATCTCGGCAGGGAGGGCGCGGGTCGGGACCTTGCCGCCGTGTCCGCCGGTCTTGGCGGTGGGGACGTCCTGGATCTCGACGAGGCTCTTCAGCATGCCGAAGGCTTCCTCAAAGCGAAGCGGCGTGGGGTTGTGCGCGTTGCCGACGAATCCGGTGACGCCGGGCGTGTGACGCACCACGGACCAGCTGTCTTCGTTGAGGTCCATGCGAACGAGCACGTAGCCGGGGATGCGCACGCGGGTGACCATCTTGCGCTGGCCGTTCTTGATCTCGACGACGTCTTCCATCGGAACCTCGACCTGGTAGATGAAATCTTCCATGGCCATCGACTGCTTGCGGTTCTCGATGTTCGACTTCACGCGGCGTTCGAAGCCGGCATAGGAATGAATGACGAACCACTTGCCGGGCTGGAAGCGCAGTTCCTTACGGAATTCTTCGTAGGGGTCTTCGGGGGTCTCGTCCTCGGCGGTCTCGGCATCGACATCCGTTGCCTCTTCAGCCTCGACTGCCACTTCGTCTTCGTCTTCCACGGCCTCGACGGCGGCCTCGGCCTCGACGGCGGAATCGATGTCGAGGGCCTCGTCGACGAGATCGTCGGCGTCGGGGTCAACGGGCTCGGCCAACGCGTCGAGCGCGGCGTCGAGGTTGACTTCGACGCCCATGCTCGGGTCGAACACGTGCACGGCGACCTGCTCGGCAGCCTCTACGGAGTCTTCTTCAGCGGCGAGGGTGTTGCCGTCCTGCGCCTCGTCCTCGGTGGAGGACTGCTCGGCGGCGGTGGCCCAGTCGACATCGTCGTGATTCGTGTCAGTCACTAAATTTCAATCCTTTTCTATTGCATGGGCACGAAACCGTGACCCAAACAGCGTTTGCCCTGAATTCTGCAGTGACTCTTCTTCACTGATGCGTGGCTGCGGCCGCTGGGTGCGGATGCGGCACCGGAAACTGTCTACCCGCCCGGCGTTCCGAACACGTACGTGACGGCGAGCGCGAACACCCAGTCGAAGGCGGAAACGATGGCCATCATGATGACAACGAATACCAGCACCACACCCGTGTAGCTGAGGAGTTCTTTGCGGGTGGGGGTGACGACCTTGCGGAGCTCCGCCATGACCTGCTTGATGAACAGGGACATCCGAGCGAAAGGACCGCGCTTGGAATCGAGCGCGAGTTTCGCGTTTGCGACGATTTCCTCACTGGGTTCGTCGACAACTTTTCGGGCCACCTGATTACACCTTTCATGTGCCGACGGAATGCCACCGACTTGCAGGGCGGACAGGACTCGAACCTGCAACCTGCGGTTTTGGAGACCGCTGCTCTACCAATTGAGCCACCACCCTATGGAACGAAATTCAGACTACCTCGATACACTCGGACCCCGGAATGAACCGACAAGCGGGCGCAAAGAAGCATGGCAGAATTGAATTACCTCATCGAGTCTAGGTCACCCGGGGGCCACTGTAAAGCCGAGACAGCCCCAGCAGAACGAGGCAGCCCCGTATGCTCGAAGCGTGGCCCACGAATCCAAGCGCATCTCTACCCGAATCGGCTCCATTGCGGAGTCCGCGACCCTCAAGGTGGACGGCAAGGCGAAGGCCCTGCAGGCCGCCGGCCGGCCGGTCATCAGTTTCGCCGCGGGCGAGCCTGATTTCCCCACCCCGGAGCACATCGTCGAAGCCGCCCTACTGGCGGTCCGCGACCCGAAGAACCACCGGTACACCCCGGCGGCCGGGCTGCCCGACCTGCGCGAGGCCATTGCGGCCAAAACGCTCCGTGACAGCGGCTTGGCGATTTCGCCCAGCCAGGTGGTCGTCACCAACGGCGGCAAGCAGGCCGTCTACCAGGCTTTCGCCACGCTGCTCGACCCGGGCGATGAGGTGCTCGTGCCCACGCCGTACTGGACCACCTACCCGGAGTCGATCCGGCTGGCCGGCGGCGTGCAGGTCGACGTCTTCGCCGGCAGTGACCAGAGCTACCTCGTCACCGTCGAGCAGCTCGAGGCGGCGCGCACGCCGCGCACCAAGGTGCTGCTGTTCGTGTCGCCGTCCAACCCCACCGGAGCCGTCTACTCCCCCGAGCAGACGAAGGCCATCGGCGAGTGGGCCGAGGAACACGGCCTCTGGATCGTCAGCGACGAGATCTACCAGAACCTCACGTATGACGGCGTGCGTGCGATCTCGATCGTCGAGGCCGTCCCCGCGCTGGCCGACCGCACCATCCTGGTCAACGGCGTCGCCAAGACCTACGCGATGACCGGCTGGCGGCTCGGCTGGATGGTCGGCCCGCAGGACGCGATGAAGGCCGCCGCCAACCTGCAGTCGCACCTGTCGTCGAACGTGTCGAACATCTCCCAGCGCGCCGGCATCGCCGCACTCAACGGCCCTCAGGATGCCGCGATCGCCATGCGGGATGCCTTCGACCGCCGCCGACAGGTCATCGTCGCCGAGCTGAACACGATCCCCGGCATCGTCACGCCGACGCCGCAGGGGGCGTTCTACGTCTACCCCGACGTCACCGGCCTGCTCGGACGCACCTGGGGCGGCGTCACCCCGACCACCTCCCTGGAGTTGGCCGATCTTATCCTGGACCAGGCCGAGGTGGCCGTCGTGCCCGGCGAGGCGTTCGGCCCCAGCGGCTACCTGCGCTTCTCCTACGCGCTCGGCGACGCGGCCCTGCTCGAGGGCGTGCAGCGCCTCCAGCGGCTGTTCGCCTAGCGCAGCGCGCCAAACGGCTCGCCGGTGAACCGACAGCTTTGGGGGGGGGGTCAGAAGCCCTCCTGCCCCCCACTTCCTGTCGGTTCGGCCGGGGCTGTGGACAATCTCCGGCACCCTGTCCACGCTCGAGCGCCGCACCGCCATCCTGCGACGGATGCCACCCGGCGCCTTCCTCAGTCATCACACCGCCGCCCTGATCGTCGGCATTCCGCTGCCGTTCTCGCTCTCCGAGCGGGTGGAGGTGCACATCGGCGTCGAAGGTCCGCGTCATCGTCGTCACGCATGGATTACTTCGCCCCACCAGGAGGGAGCCCTGGCAGGGCGCATAGCCGCGCACCTGGGCCGTCGTGGCTGGACGGGTCAGGTTCGCCACCGAAACGCCGACGCTTCCACCGAGAGGCCGGGCATGGGACTCTTTTCTCATGAAACTTTCTCCCTCGGCCGTGTGCGTGAGCGACCTGCACAAGTCCTACGGAGGCTTTGAGGCGATTCGTGGGATCAGCTTCAATATCGAGGCCGGTGAGACCTTCGCCCTCCTCGGCCCGAACGGGGCCGGGAAAAGCACCGCGATCGAGATCCACGAGGGCTACCGCGACCGCACCGCGGGCGAGGTGAGCGCGCTCGGCGTCGACCCGCAGCGCGGCGGCCTCGCCTGGAAGTCGCGCCTCGGCATCGTGCTGCAGTCCACCGGGGAAAGCGGCAACGTCACCGTCACCGAGCAGCTCACCCACTTCGCCGGCCTCTACCCGCAGCCGCGCCGCGTCGACGTGGCACTGGGCATCATCGGCCGGCCGGAACTCCTGTTCCTGGACGAGCCCACCACGGGCTTCGACCCCGAGGCACGGCACCAATTCTGGGACCTCGTGCGCCGGCTCAAGGCCGACGGCACGACCATCCTGCTCACCACCCACTACCCCGACGAGGCCGCGCAACTGGGCGACCGGGCCGGCGTGATCAACGACGGGCTCCTGATCGACATCGGCGCCATCAACGAGATCGGCGGGGCGGATGCGTGGGTGCCGCTCGTGCGCTGGCGGGAACCGTCCGGGGTGCTCCGGGAAAAAACGCACACCGGAACCGGCGCGCCTCGTGGCCGAGCTCGTGGCGGCATCCGGTGCCGAGCCGGCCGAGCTTGAGTTGATCCGGCCCAGCCTGGAGGACATTTACCTCGGCCTGGTGCGCGGCAACCGGGCGCCGAGCGACGACGCCGACGCCGACGCGAAGTCGGTGGACCTCCTCGATGACGACACGGAGTTGCTCGCATGAGCACCGTCGACACCGGCACCGGCACCGGCACAACGACGACCGCCACGGCTTCAGCGCCGCGACCGAGCATCGGGCTGGTCACGGTGCTGCGGGTGGGCTTCTCCCGGGCCGGCTCCGAGACCCGGATGTATTTCCGTACCACGGACAGCGTGTTCTTCACCTTCCTGTTCCCGCTCATCATGCTGGCCATCTTCACGGCCGCGTTCGGCTCCTCCGGCAAAATCGGCACTGCGCCGGACGGCACCGGCGGCATCAGCGTCGGCGCCTACTACCTGCCCGGAATGCTCGCCGCGGGCATGCTGCTCTCGGGGGTGCAGAACCTCGCCGTGGACATCGCCGGGGAGAAGGGCGACGGTACGCTCAAACGGCTCGGGGGCACCCCGCTCTCGCCACTCGGTTACTTCATCGGCAAGACCGGGCAGGTGTTGGTTACCGGCATCTTCCAGGCGGCGCTGCTGATCCTGGTGGCCCGCGTCCTGCTCGGCATCGACCTGCCATCCGACCCCGCGAAATTGCTGACCTTCGGCTGGGTGTTCCTGCTCGGGATCATCACGAGCGCCTTCCTCGGCATCGCGCTTTCCGCCCTGCCGCGCTCCGGCAAGAGCGCCACCGCGGTGGTCATCCCCATCGTGCTGATCCTGCAGTTCATCTCCGGCGTCTACCTGCAGTTCTACCTGCTGCCCGACTGGATGCAGAACGCGGCCAGCGTATTCCCACTGAAGTGGATGGCGCAGGGCATGCGCGGAGTGTTCCTGCCCGACAGCTTCGCGAACCTTGAGCAGAGCGGTTCCTGGGACTTTCCGCTGATCGCGCTGAGCCTGCTCATCTGGCTGGTGGTGGGGCTCGTGCTCAGCCGGGTCACGTTTCGCTGGATCCGCAAGGACACCTAGGAGCGTGAGTCCTGAACGGCTTGTTGTGTCGCTCCCGGAAGGTCAGAGCTGACCGCACCGCGTGGACACTGTTCATCACAGGATGAGCACCGGGCCCGGCGTCGAACCAATTCGACGGAGATTTTGGGCCAAACACCCGTTTTTGAGCCCAAACGCGCTGTTCAGAGTGAAATCTCCGTCGAATTCGTTCGGGACGAGTTGCGGCAGGACCCAGACTCGACCGACATGGCGTTTGCAGCGCACGTCCATCCCGCGTCGCGGTCCACTGCGCGCCTGCGTCGGCCTCCAGAACAACCTCCTCGGAACCCCGAGCCGCGAACCCCCATCGCCCGCAGCCATCAGGGCTCACTCACCGAACGACACCCGGCATTGTCGGCTCGGGCCACCGCGAGCACACTGGCAACATGACCGACGCACCCGAGAGCCAGACGACGCCGTCGGCCGCGGGGCCCGGCACTCCCCCCACCCCCTCCGACGGGAGCAACGACTTCTTCGCCGCAATCCGTTCCACGGGGATCGTGCGCGGGAGCGACCGCTGGCTGGCCGGCGTCTGCGGCGGAGTCGCACTGCGAGCTGGGCTGAACCCCACGCTGGTGCGAGTTGTGACCATTGCGCTGGGCGTCCTCGGCGGTCCGGTTCTGTTCACGTACGCGGTCGGCTGGGCTCTCCTGCCCGATCCGACCGGTCACATCCATGCCGAACAGGCCGTTCGCGGCATCTTCCCGCCCGTCATGATCGGGATCATCGCGCTGGTGGGCATCAGCTTCGCCTCGTACACGCGCAGCCTGTGGTGGCAGAGCCCGGCGGCCGTGCTGCCCGACTGGCTGGAGACCACACTCGCGGTGGGCTGGAGCGTCGGGGTGACGATCGGGCTCATCTGGCTGGTGTTCTTCCTGGCCCGACGCACCACGGCGCCGGCCGGCGGGTACCCGCACAGCACCGCCGCGGAAGCCATCGGGGCCGGTGTCGCTTTTGGGGCGATGCAGCCCGCCGAAGCAGCGGGCAGCTCCGGGACAGCCGGCACAGCCGGCGGCGCCGTCACCGTCGGCGGCCCTGCCGCGCCACCACCCGGACGCGGCTCCTGGCGCGACCTTCGCCCCGGAGCCGGCTTCAGCGCGATCGTTCTCGGGTCGGCATTGCTCTGCGGCGCGGTCGCCGCCGGTGTGTGGTCGGGCGGCAACTGGTCGGATGCCGCGCTGGTGCTGGGCCTGGCCGTCACGCTGGGGGTGCTGGCCGTTGGCATCATCGTGTCGGGCATTCGCGGAAAGCAGAGCGGCGCCCTGGGTGGGTTCGCCTTCCTCGCGGCGGTGGCCCTGGTGCTGCTGGGCCTATTCCCGAGCGGCACCGCGTTCTTCCTGGTCGGCATCCCGGTCTGGACGGTCAGCGCCGATGCCGACGCTGCTCCCCCGGGGTATGCCGTGCTCTCCGGCCGGGCCACCATCGATCTCACCGCCCTCAACGCGGCGAGCGTGGAGGACCGCACGATCGATATCTGGATGGGCGTGGGCGTCACCGAGCTGATCCTGCCCCGCGGCCGGGCCGTGCTGGTGGAGACGAATGCGCTGGCCGGCGGGATCGACTACGTCGGCGGCTCGGTCGCCGTGCAGCAGGGCGGCGCCTTCTACTCTGACTCGCGTACCTTCAACGACGACGGCACCGGCACCGTGGCCCGCGTCCGCGTCTGGACGGTGCTCGGCCAGGTCACCGTCGTCGGCCCCTCGCGTCTGGAACCCTGATGACCACGACCCCCGACCCGAACCAGCTGCCGAACGAGCCGCCGAACCCGCCGTTCGCCCGGCCGCTCGACGATCAGCCCACGGATGCCGTCACGTCCGTGACGGCATCACCTGGCCCCGCGCCCGCCGAGCCCGAGGGCCATGGGGAGAGCGGTCACGAGGTGGAGGTTGAGACCACCCGTGCAGCCCCGGCTCACACGGTCGCCTATCCGAGCCCCATCCCCGACTACGCGATGGAGCCCTCCGTCGAGCCGCCAGCGACGGCACCGGCGTTTCTCGCCTCGGACCCGCCGTTTCCGGTCGCGCCGGTGCCGACGGCCCGCGCCGCGGCCCCGACCGCCGCCGCCGCCGAACCGGCGTACCCCGAGGCATCCGTGCGACCCCTCCGCCGCCCCCTGTTCAGCACGATCGTCTGGGGAGTGATCCTGCTCGCCCTGGCCGGCTACGTGCTGCTCGGGGTGCTGGTGCCTGCTCCCGCCGATCCCACGCTCTGGCTGCTCGGCGGCGTGATCGTGATCGGACTCCTGCTCATCGTGGTCGGCATCATCGCCGCGCTCCGCCGCGCCGGCTGATGCCCCCGCCCGCGCTCACACCCCGGTTTGACGGCTTCAGGCCCGCGAGAGCGGCGCGGGCCGCGCTAGGCGTCGAGGCCGACGAGCACGGGCTCGGGCTGCAGGATCACGCCGAACTCGGACTGCACGCGAGCCTCCACCAGCCGGGCGAGCTGCGCGATCTCGTCGGCGGTGGCCCCGCCAGTGTTGGTCAGCGCAAGGGTGTGCTTGCTGGAGATCGCGGCGCGGGAGCCCGGCAGCCGGAAGCCGCGCGAGATCCCGGAGTGCTCGATCAGCCAGGCGGCGCTCAGCTTCACGAGCGGCACGGACCGCTCCCCGGGGATCGGTCCGACGCCGGCATACTCGTCGAGCGGGATCACCCGGTCGGGCAGTTCCTGCTCGCCGAGCGGCCAGCGGGGCACGGCGTCCGGCAATGTGCGCGAAAACGCCAGCGACACGATCGGATTGGTGAAGAAGGAGCCGGCGCTGCGGGTGTCGGCGTCATTCGGGTCGAGCACCATGCCCTTCCCGGCGCGCAGGGCCAGGACGGCGCCCCGCAGCTGCGCGAGCGGCACCCGGTCGCCCAGCTGCACGCCGAGTGCGCTCGCGAGCTGCGGGTAGGACACCGGCCGGCTGAGCGCGCCGCCGAGAACGGATGCCTCGCTCTGCGTGTCGTGCAGGTTCAATTCGACCGCGATCACCAGACCGCGGAGCCCCTGTTTCAGAGCCGAGGTGCGGTAGCCCAGTTCGAGCTCGCCAGCCTCCATCCGTCGCCGTTCGCCACTGTCGTAGTCGAGGAAGTCGATGGCAGCCAGGCTGTTGCCGAGTTCCTGGCCGTAGGCGCCGATGTTCTGAACCGGGGAGGCCCCGGTCGAACCGGGGATGCCGGAGAGTGCCTCGATACCGGACCAGCCCTGCGCCACGGTGTAGGCCACCAGCTCGTCCCAGGGCTCGCCGGCCTGCACTCGCAGCACCAGCCGGTCCGGGTGATCAGACGGCGAAGGGGACGCGGGAGAGGAAGCCGAGACAACGTCCACCCCGCGGGTCAGCACCCGGATCACCGTACCGTCGAAGCCCTCGTCGGCCACGATCGTGTTCGATCCGCCGCCGAGCAGCAGCCACTCATCGCCCGAGGCCCACACGATCAGGGTCTGGTCGACAAGGTCCTGCTCGGTGGCGGGCGACACCATCCGGGCGGCAGGGCCGCCGACGCCCATGGTGGTCAGGTCGGCAAAGGTCGGCGCGGAGGCAGCGGGGCTCGTCATCGGGAACGACCACTCAGACCAGGCGCACGCGTGCCTGCGCCTTGCCCAGCACAGTCACCTCGCCCGACGACACGATGAGGTCGATGCGGGCGACGCCGGCATCCGTGTCGATGGCGCCGACCTTGGCGACCACGGTCACGACCGCCGCGCCGTCGGCCGGCACGAGCACGGGGCGGGTGAACCGCACCTGATAGTCCACGATGCGGCCGGGGTCGCCGACCCAGGCGACGACCGGCTGAACGGCGAAGCCCATGGTGAGCATGCCGTGCGCGAGCACGCCGGGCAGTCCCACGGACACGGCCACGTCGTCGCGGTAGTGGATGGGGTTGAAGTCTCCGGATGCCCCGGCGTAGTGCACGAGGGAGTCGCGCGTGAGCGGGAACGTGCCTTCGGCGACGACGTCTCCGACGGTCAGGTCGGCGAGGCGGGGCGTAGCGATGATGGTCATTCGTCTCCCCTGACGACGAGGGTGGAGGTCGCGGTCACGACGTGCGCGCCGGCGGCGTCGACGATGGTTGACACGGCCGTCACCATGGAGTGGCCGCCGAGGCTCTTTACGCCGCCCACGTGGAGCGTGGCGGTGAGTTCGTCACCGGCCACGATCGGGCGGCTGAACGTGAACCGCTGGTCTCCGTGCACGACGCGGGTGAAGTCGATGCCGGCATCCGGGACGGCCAGAAGCTGCGCCAGGGTGGCCTCCTGAACGACCACGGCGAACGTGGGCGGGGCGACGACGTCGGCGTAGCCCGCAGCGCGCGCGGGTTCCGGGTCGAGGTTGATCGGACTCGTGGCAAAGACCGCGCGGGAGAACTCGCGCACCTTCTCCCGGCCGACGAGATAGGGGGCGACGGGCGGGAAGACCCGGCCCTGCAGTTCGGGGTTGACAGACACAGGCCGAGTTTACCGGCCTCGGCCGGGGACGGCGCCATCGGGCAGACTGGCTGGTGTGAAGATCAAGCGCGTGCGTCTGGGTGACCCTGAGGTGGTCCCGCTCCTGGCCGACCTGGCGCGGGAGTATGACGAGCGGTACGGCGACGGCGACTCGGTGCACGACGTGCCGGCGGATGCCTTCGCCCCGCCGAGCGGCACCTTCCTCGTGCTGCTCGATGGGGGCATGACGGTGGCGGGTGGCGGCATCCGTCGCCTGAGCGAGACGACCGGCGAGGTGAAACGGATGTGGACCAACCCGGCCTACCGCCGGCAGGGCCACGCCGTGGCCCTGCTCGCCGCCCTCGAGGAGGTGGCGCAGCAATTCGGCTACCGGCACCTGCGCCTGGAGACTGGCCACGCGCAGCCGGAGGCGCTCGCGCTGTACCGGCGCCTCGGCTACCGGGAGATCGGCAATTACGGGATCTACGAGAACGCGACCGGGTTCGAGCGCACGTTTGCCTCCCCGGAACGCCCCGCCTGACAGTCCGGCATTGGCCTGCGACACGCCCGCTTGCTAGCGTAGACACGTCATGCCTAACAAATTAGAGCCACACCCCGACCTTCCCATCGACCTGCCCACGGCCGAACGCATCCATGCGGCCGTCGCGCATTATGGCGAACAGGCCGTCATCGACAATTCCGTCGCGCTACTCCGCGCCAAGAACGCCGGCAAGGACTTCCTGCTCTACGCCGGCGGACGCCACGCCCTGGGCATCCTCGAAGGTGCCCCCGCCCTCTACTGGCCCGAGCTGTGGGGTGCCCGTGCGCTGCTCTACGTCTGGGGCGAAACGGCGGCACCGTACATCGTCGTCGGCATGAACAACCAGGCTTGGCGGGTGCGCGAGATGTGCGCCAAGGTCGTCCTGCTGCGCGGCCTCGAGGTGGCGCCCAAGCTGGTGCGCCTGACCACCGACGAGGTTCCGCGCGTGCGCGCCGCGGCCCTGCACGCGCTGGCCGCCCAGGGCACCGCCGACCACCTCGCCACCATCGTGCAGCGTCTGCGCGACCCCGACAAAGAGGTGCGCCGCGCGGCCCAGCAGGCCCGCGACGTGCTCAACGCACGGTGGAACCTTACGGTCGAGCAGGGCCAGGGCACCGAGCAGACCCACGGAACCCGGCACACCCACCCGAGCGAGTAGCCGAGCCCGGAACCGGGACACACACACAGTACCGAGACGGGGGGTCCGGATGTTCCATCGCTTTGTGGCCATGGGCGACAGTTTCACCGAAGGCGTCGGCGACGACCTGCCGGGCGGCCAGGTGCGCGGCTGGGCCGACCTGGTCGCGCTCGGGCTCGCCGCGGCATCCGCCCACCCCGTCTCCTACGCCAACCTCGCCGTGCGCGGTCGGCTGCTCGGCCCGATCGTGGCGGAGCAGCTGGAGTCCGCGCTCGCGCTCGGCCCCGACCTGCTCAGCATCTGCGGCGGCGGCAACGACGTGATGCGGCCGCGGGTCGAGATCCCCTATGTGGTCGACCTGATGCGGCAGGTCGTCGACCGGGCCGAGGCGCAGGGCGTGCACGTGCTGGTGCTCAGTGGCGGCAATCCCTCGCACCACCTGCCGCTCGGCTACCTGATGCGCCGGCGCGGCGATCAGCTGGCGGATGCCGCGCGCGCCGCCTTCGACCGGCCGGGCGTCACGCTCGTCGACAATTGGGCCGACTCCGAGCTGGAGCACAAGCGGTTCTGGTCGGTCGACAAGCTGCACCTCAACGCGCTCGGGCACACCCGGGTGGCCACAAACGTGCTGGCCGAGCTGGGGGTGCCGGTTCCGGTGGAGTGGCTGGATGCGCCCGCCGCGGCCGACGAGCAGGTGCAGAGCACGACCGCGTATTACCGCGAGTTCGTGCTGCCGTGGATCGGACGCCGGCTCACCGGACGCTCCTCCGGAGACGGCCGCCCGCCCAAGCGGCCCACCCTGGAGCTGGTCGATGTAGCCTGATTCAAGTGAGCCAGCTTGGATTGACGGCGATCGATTTTCGGCGGTAGATTGCATCGATAGTCATCAATGTATGTAGGTCTCAGTCGAGGGAGAACGCCATGAGCGAGAACAGTAACCCGGTGCGCGAAGAGGTGCGGTCCCGCTACGCGAGCGTGGCCGTCTCGGTTACGAATGAGGGGCGTCGGTCGCTGCTCACCGAGACGCCTGCCGGCGGCTGCTGCGAACCGGCCGCCATCGACGAGAACCTGGTCTTCGGCTCCGCGCTCTACGACGACGCGTCGACCGCTGACCTCCCGGGCGCGGCCCTGCTGGCGAGCCTCGGCTGCGGCAACCCCACGGCGGTCGCAGACCTGCAGGCCGGCGAAACCGTGCTCGACCTCGGCTCGGGCGGAGGCATCGACGTGCTCCTCTCCGCCCGCCGGGTCGGCCCCACCGGGTTCGCCTACGGCCTCGACATGACCGACGAGATGCTCGACCTGGCCCGGCACAATGCGGCCGCAGCCCAGGCGCAGAACGTCCAGTTCCTGAAAGGCACGATCGAGGAGATCCCACTGGGCTCCGGCAGCGTCGACGTCGTCATCTCCAACTGCGTGATCAACCTGTCGACGGACAAACCCGCCGTGATCGGCGAGATGTTTCGCGTGCTGCGGCCCGGCGGCCGCGTCGGAGTGTCCGACGTTGTGGCCGAGAACCACCTCGCGCCCGCCCATCGGGCCGAGCGCGGCTCCCACGTGGGCTGCATCGCCGGCGCGCTCTCGATCACGGAGTACGAGTCCCTGCTCGCCGCCGCGGGCTTCGAGCAGGTGAGCGTCACCCTGACCCACGAGGTGACCGACGGGATGCACGGCGCCATCGTGCGGGCGGTCAAGCCGGCCGGCGCCGCCTAGACCGCGGTGGGTACGCGCAGTAGGGCACCCTCCCGGCGGCAGGTGGCGGCCGCGATCAGCATGGCGTCGGCCAGCAGGGCCTGCCAGCCCGCGGCATCCGTGGGCACGCCCCTCGTCAGCATGGTCTGCACGGCCCCGGCGAGGGTGGCGTCGCCCGCGCCCATGGTGTCGACGACGGCGCCGGGAAGCACGGCGATCGGCTCACTGACCCGCAGATCGGCACCGCAGGTAACGGATGCCCCCGCGCGCCCGGCCGTGGCCAGCACCGTCTGCGTGCCGGCAGCCAGCAGCCGCTCCCGCAACTCCTCGAGGGTGCTGCGGTAGAGCAGCTCGGCGTCCTCGTCCCCCACCTTCGTGAGGAGGCTCCGGGCAGCGATTCGTTCGAAGTTCGCCACGAACAGGCCGCCGTCGGCGAGCATGCCCGAACGCGGGTTCGGGTCGATCACGAGGCGGCGTTCCGGCTCCGCGACCGCGGCGATGAAGGCATCCGTCTGGGCCGTGTCGTCGAAAGGGAAGCAGCTCACGACCACGAGGCGGGCGTTGTCCAGGGCCGCGCGCTCGGCCGGGCCGAACTCGATGCGGCGCTTCCGCGCGGCCTCGTTGAAGGCGTAGGTGGGCTCGCCGTCGGTGCGGTCGGAGGTGGCGCGGGAGCTGCCAAACGGCCCGGGTGTGGCGACCAAAGTCACGTCGTGCGCGGCGAGGAACTCGCGCAGCCGGGCACCGTCGGCGTCGTCGCCGACCATGGCGATCAGGGTGGTCGGCACACCGAGCACGGCCAGGCCGACGGCCACGTTGAGGGCGGCGCCGCCGGGGAACTCCAGGCGGGACCCCGGGCTCAGCATCTCGTCGATGAGTGCGTCGCCGACCACGACCACCCGGTTCTGCTCAGTCAGGTTCTGCTCAGTCAGGTTCTGCTCAGTCAGGTTCTGCTCAGTCAGGTTCTGCTCAGTCAGGTTCTGCTCAGTCAGGTTCTGCTCAGTCATTCGGTCTCTCCCTCGCCCCTGCCAACAACCCTGTCGCACCAAGCCTAGGTGAGTGAGTCCTCATCGATATTGAACCAATTCGACGGAGATTCTCGTGCAGAACTGCTTTTTAGGCGTGGGGTGACCCGTGGTTTCCGGACTGGGTCCGTAGTTTCATTATGCGGCCAGGGTCAACTCTGCCAGTCGCTCGTGTGGTGTGGCATAGTTCAGGGTTTGGTGCAGGCGGGCCGTGTTGAAGTGGTGGATGTAGCTGATCACTTCGGCTCTCGCGGCTCTGCGGGTTGTGAAGGTGCGCCAGTTGAGTCGTTCGCTCTTGAGTTTTGAGAAGAACGTTTCGGCGGCAGCGTTGTCCCAGCACTGCATCCGGGCGCCCATGGAGCGGAGGATGCCGTGCGTGCCGCAGTACTTCGTGAACCGTTTCGAGCGGTATTGAACGCCGTGATCGGAGTGGAAGACGGCGCCGGGCTTCACATGCCCGGTCTCGATGGCCATGTTCATCGCCCGGGTGATCAGCTGGGTCGTCATCCGGGTTCCCGTCGCGTGGCCGAGGACGGCCCGTGAGGCAAGGTCGATGACGGTGGCAACGTAGAGCCAGCCCTGCTGGGTGTGAACGTAGGTGATGTCGCCGACCATGATCGCCCCGGGCGTCAGGGAACTGAAGTCGCGCAAGAGCAGATCGGCGGGGTCGGAGACGCGCTGGGACCGGCGGTTGGCGACCTTGAAAGCGCGTGCTGCGGCGGGTGAGATCAGCCCGAGGCCCCGCATAATGCCGGCCACGGTCTTCCGGTCCACGATCATGTTCTGGCGGGCCAACGCGGCGGTTACCTTCCGGTATCCGGCCGCGCCCGCGGAGACGGCGAACGCGGTGATCACGTGCTCGGTCACCACGTCATGCCGACGCTGAGCCGGAGACAGCTCCCGGTTCACCCACTCATAAAAACCGGACGTGGACACGGCCAGCTTCCAGCAGAGATACGAAACGGGCAGGTCGGCCTTCAACCGGGCGATCAATTCGAACCGTTCTCGCGTTGATCGAGCTCCCTGAAGAAGGCCTGCGCTTTTTTCTGGAAGTCCAGATCCCGCCGCAGACTCACGTTCTCCTTCTCCAGATCCCGGATCCGTTTCCGGGCCTCCGGTGTGAGCTTCCCGCCCGGATCGATTCGCTCGAGCTTGGCATCGTTGACCCACTTCCACAGGGTCCGGTGATCGACGCCGATTTCCTCAGCGACTTTCACAATCGATTTCCCACTCACCTCCACACGGGCAAGGGCCTCCGCCCGGAGCTCGGGCGTGTACCGCCCATATTTTCGCTGTGCCATAAGTCCATCCAATCTCAACTTCTCAGAAAGACTGTCCGGAAACCACGGGTCACCCCAGCGCGTTGAGGGGCAATTCTGCCAGAATCTCCGTCGAATTCGTTCGGGGCGCTAGCCCGAGCCGGCCTGTGTCAGCCCGAGCCGGCCCGCGTCACCCCGCGTCAGCCCGCGAAACCAAATGCGGCCGCGTTTGTCCAGACCCTTCCGCCGGGCGCGGCATCGTCGTACGCTCGAACACAGGCAGGGTGGCTCCCCGAACACCGGTCCTTAGTCCCTGATTGCAGGGTCCGTATGAGACCGGAGCGAAGCACCCCTCGTCGGGGGCAGGACATCATCGGGGTGACCTGCCCCCACACTCCGACACGTACAGTCGGAGCATGGCTCCCGATGCACCCACCCCGTGGATCTCCGCCGACGAGATCTTCGCCCGCGTCGGCGTCGGGGCCGCGGCGCAAGCCCTGCAGGTCGCCGTGCGGGCTGGGCTCGACCCAGCGCTTGATTTCAGCCGCAGCATCCTGCCCCTCGACCGGGGCCAGCTGCTGCTCATGCCGTCGCAGTCCGCCGAGTTCGTGGGCGTCAAGATCGCCACCGTCGCGCCGGGCAACCCGCAGCTCGGCCGGTCACGCATCCAGGGCGTCTACCTGCTGATGGATGCTGCCACGCTCAGCCCGGTCGCCCTGCTCGACGGCATCGCACTGACGACTCTGCGCACCCCGGCGGTGTCGGCGGCCGTCGCCGACCTGCTCGCGCCCGCCGAGGTGGAGCACCTCGTGGTGTTCGGCTCGGGACCCCAGGCGCGCGGGCATGTCGAGGCGATGCGCGCCATCCGCCGGGTCGGTCGGGTCACCGTGGTCGGCCGGCACCCGGGCCGCGCCGAGGCACTGGCCGAGCAGGTGCGGGCGGGCGGGCTGCCCGCGCAGACCGGCACCCCCGGCGCCGTGGCCGACGCTCAGCTCATCGTCTGCGCCACCACCGCCCGCACCCCGCTGTTCGACGGGTCCCTGGTGCCGCGGAACTCCTGCACGGTGGCGGTCGGGTCGCACGAGCCCGACGCCCGCGAGGTTTCCAGCGAGCTGATCGGACGCGCGCAGGTCGTCGTCGAAGACAGCCAGGTCGCGCTGCGGGAGGGCGGCGACGTGCTGATCCCGCTCCGGGAGGGCATGATCCAGGCCGATTCCCTGGTGCCGATGCGGGACATCCTGACCGGCACGGTCGCCGTCGACCAGTCGCGCCCCCGCGTCTTCACGAGCTCCGGCATGTCCTGGCAGGACCTGGTGGTCGCCCAGGCCGTCTTCCGCCCGTAATCCCACCGCGCGTGTACGCCGTTCATCACGGAGCGCCGTGTGTAGCGTCGAACCAATTCGACGGAGATTTTCTCATCAAGGCGCTGTTTCAGAGGGTTTGAGACCGTTTCAGGCAAAATCTCCGTCGAATTCGTTCGGGCTGGATTTAATGCAGGCGAGCGCGATCGCGCGCGCTCGCTGAGCTGCAGCCGAACCCGGCTTCAGCCGATGGCCGCGGGCGACGGATGTGACGGGGCCGGCACCGCGAGCACGTCGGCCGCCGCCCGTAGTCGGTGCCCCTGCTCCACCCGCTGTCCCCACGAGGTGCCCGCGATGATCAGGCCTGCCCCGAGCACCGCCACCAGGCCGAGGTTCTCACTGCCGAGGCTCACCCCCACGACCACCGCCCAGACCGGTTCGGTGCCCATCAGCAGGCTGGCCCGAGCGGCCGAGGTGTGCCGGATCGCCCAGGTCTGGGCCAGGAACGCGAACACGCTGCAGGCCAGACCGAGGTAGAGCACCCCGAGCCAGGCGGCCGGACCGAAGGCGCCGATCGCCCGAAGTGTTCCCGGCGCATCCGCTGCGGTGAACACCAGGGCACCCACGGCGGCCTGCACCAGCGTGATCGTGAGCGTCCCGGGCCGGCGGCCGGCGCCGTCGGCGCGGGTCACCCGGCCGACCATGGTGACGTGCAGGGCGCGCACGAGCGCTGCGGCGAGCATGAGCAGGTCGCCAGGGTTCGGGGCGCGAAAACCGTTGCCGGAAACGAGCAGCGCTACCCCGACGACCGCGAGCACCGCAGCCACGAAGAACGAACGCGGTAGCCAGTTGCGCGCCGCGACCGACTCGAGGATCGGGGTGAGAATGATCGTCAGGCTGATGATCAGGCCCGCGTTGGTGGCCGAGGTCACGGCCACGCCGGCCGTCTCCAACCAGAGAATCGCCGCCTGAGTGAGCCCGAGCAGCGCGCCCCCGGCCAGCTCGGCGCGGGTCGGCCGCCGAGGCCGGCTCAACGCCCAGATCAGCAGCAGCGCCAGCGCAGCCACCAGAAAGCGCAGCGCGAGCACGGCGCCCACGCTCGCCTGCTCGGTCAGCACCTTGGCGGCGAGGTAGCTGCCACCCCAGACCAGCGCGACAAGCAGCAGGACGGCGTCGATGCGGTAACGTCCGAGCCGCGGGAGGAAGGTCATGGGCCAATGCTGCCGGGCGGCATCTGTTAAGTCCAGATCACCAATTCTGAACTAACACTTTAGTGTTTGCTTATGGATCTGCATCAGCTCTTCATCCTGCGGGAACTCGGCGAGCGCGGCAGCGTCGCCGCGGTGGCCCGCGCGCTGTTCGTCTCGTCGTCGGCGGTGTCGCAGCAGCTGTCCGCGCTGCAGCGCAGCACGGGCGTGGCGCTGACCGAACGACGCGGGCGCAGGCTTGTGCTGACACCCGCCGGCACGGCTCTCGCTACCGCCGCCGCCAGCGTGTCCACGGCGATGGCCGCCGCCGAGCAGTCGGTGGCACGTTTCCACGAAGAGCCGGCCGCGCCGGTGAGCCTGTCGGCGTTCCACAGCGCCGGGCTGGCCTGGTTCGGGCCTCTGATCTCGCGACTGGCCAGTCCGGCCGGACCCACCGGGACGCCAATCCGGTGCGGCGACGAGGATGTCGCACGGCAGGATTTCCCGGCACTGGTCGCCGACTACGACCTCGTCATCGCCCACCGGCTGCCGCACGATCCCCTCTGGCCGCAACGGGTCACGGTCACCCCGCTGCTCTACGAACCGCTGGATGTGGCGCTGCATGTCGGACATCCTCTGGCCGGTCGGTCGTCGGTGTCGGTCGCCGACATCGCCGACGAGCCCTGGATCGCCGGGCACCCGGGCTTCCCGCTCGCGGAGGCGGTGAATGTCGTCGCGGCGAGCGCCGGGCACCCCCTACGGATCGAGCACCGCATCAACGAGTTCTTCGTGGCGGCCTCCGTGGTCGCTTCGGGGTCCGCGATCGCACTGCTGCCCCGGTACACGATGGCCCCGGCGCCAGGGTCCGGCCTGGTGCTGCTGCCGATCGACGACCTGCGGGTCGGCCGCCAGATCGACGTTCTCAGCCGCCCCGAGACGCTGCTACGGGCGTCGGTGCGCCGGGTGCTGGGCGAGCTGCGAGCGGTGGCCGGCTCCCGCACGGAATGACCGCTGCGTTGAGAGGATGTCCGACTCACCGGCATGGTCAATGTCGCCGAGGTCTTCCAGCGGACACTCTACCCCGCGAGAGCGGGGACGGGCGACGGTTGCGCCGCCTCACCAGTCGACGGCATACCGAAGACGGCGACGAACCCTGCGGGCGGAACTGTGATCACGGTATCGGCCCCCCTCAGAGCCGTTGGGCGGGAGGAAATGACTACCGTCCATTGATGCTCCGGGCGCGCGGATACGCAACGGCGCCGACCGTGGAAACAGCAGAGAAAGAACTTACCCGCGATCCCGGGCCGCGATCCCGGGCCGCGATCCGTTCGAGCTCGTCGCCGATGCCGATGTCGGCCACGACGATCCGTCCGGCCAGGCTCGCCGCGGGTTCCCGCAGCAGACCTGGTTTGCAGCCTCCGAACGTCACCGTCAGGTGCGCGGGCAGCACGGTGGGGTCCGGCACGGCGCCGTCGTCGACGCCGATCCCGCTGGGCAGGTCCACCGCCACCACGAGGGGCGCACCGGGGTCGTGCAGCGAGGGAAGGATGGCCGCCACCACCTCACGAGCCCGCCCGCGGAGCGCCGGGCTGGTGCTCGTGCCGGTGCCGAGGATGCCGTCGAGGATCACGGCGGATGCCCGCGCCACCCGGGCGAGAGCGGCATCCGTTTCAGCCAGGGGCAGCAGCGCCGCCCCGGCCGCCAGGGCGGCGCTGAGGCCGCCGTCGTGGAGCTGTGCCGACGTGGGCACGATGGTCACCAGGGCACCCTGCGCGGCCAGCAGCGCGGCCGCGTGCAGGGCGTCGCCGCCGTTGTTCCCCGCACCGGCCAGCACCAGCACCCGCGCGTCCGGCACTCCTCCGCTTTCCGTGAGCAGCTCCTCGAGCAGGGCCGCCGTCTCCGCGGCGAGCGCGGCCGATGCCCGCTCCATCAGCGGCACGCCCTCGGCCAGGAAGGGAGTCTCGGCCTCGCGCATCTGGGCGGCGGTGTAGGTTTTCACGTCGCCAGAGTACTCCCGCGGCGGTGCGGCTCACGGCACCGAGGGCGACCGGCCGAGCCCTGCCGAGATCTGTCCGTGCCCCCCGTGCCACCCGGTTCGCACCCGTCTCCCATCCTGACCGGGCATGCTGAAGTCCTGATCGCCCGCCACTCCGGCCGGCGCGCGACAAGAGAGCTGAAACAGTGGCCGGCGCACGCGGCATCACCCTTCCGAAACTGACTCTGGCCACCGAGCGGAGCCGCCCGGCTCCCCCGCGGCCCTTCCTGCAGCGCGGCCGCCGCTTCGCCGAACTCGTGCGCATCGCCCGGAAGAATGGACTGCTGCCGGTGCGGCGGCTCGACTTCACGACCAACCCGAGCGGGGCAGCCGTTCGCGCCGTGCAGGCCGAGGGTCTGCGGGCCGCGCTGGAGGAGGCCGGTGGAGCCTTCGTCAAGATGGGCCAGCTGCTCTCCACCCGATCCGACTTCCTGCCCCCGGAATTCGCCCGGGCCCTCGCGACGCTGCAGCAGAGCGTGAAGCCCGCCCCCTGGGACGAGGTCGAACGGATGCTGGAGGAGGAGTTCGGCGGACCCCTCGCCGGCGTCTTCGCCAGCTTCGATCCCGACCCCATCGCCGCGGCCTCCATCGGCCAGGTGCACCGGGCGACCCTGATGAACGGCACTGTGGTGGCCGTCAAGGTGCAGCGGCCCGGGATCGTGCCGGAGCTGCGGCGCGACGTCGCCATCGCCGTGCGGGTGACGAACCTGATGAGCCTGGCGTCTCCGCAGGCCAGAACTCTGGGCATCAAGGCGGTCGCCGAGGACTATGCGGCCGACCTCGTGCGCCAACTGGACTTCCGGCTGGAGGCGCTGAACCTCTCGGCCATGCGCGCCCTCCAGCTGCGCGGCCCGCGGGCCGGCGACCTGCGTTTCCCCGAGCTGTTCGAGTCTCTGTCCAGCGATCGCGTGCTGGTGATGGAGTACCTGTTCGGCGACACGTTCAGCGACCTGAACGAGACGTCCGACGCGCCACGGGCCGAGCTCGGCGCCGCCATGCGCACCGTGCTCAGCGCCTTCGTGCGCCAGATCGTCTTCGACGGCGTCTTCCACGCCGACCTGCACCCCGGCAACATCATGCTGCTGGCCGACGGCACCCCCGCGCTAGTCGACTTCGGATCGGTGGGCCGGCTCGACCTGCAGCTGCGGGAGACGATCCAGGAGCTGCTGATCGCTTTTCTCCAGTCCGACACCCAGCTCATCGCCGACGGGCTCCTCAAACTCGCCCCGCTGCGGGACGGTGCGGACGAGAAGTCGTTCCGCCGCGAGCTGAGCGCGTTCATCACGTTCGAGTTGGGGCCCGGCGCGCGGGTCAGTGTGCTGACCGTGGATGTCCTGGTGGCTATCCTCACCCGGTACGGCGTGGGAATCCCCGCCGAATTCGTGGCGGCTGCGCGGGCGTTCGCGGTGCTCGAGGGCACCCTGCGCTCCAGCATGCCGGAGTTCGACCTGCTCGAGGAGTCCCGCAGGCTGGCGAGCGTGCAGATCCGCGACCAGATGGCGCCGGCCAACGTGCGCGAACTCCTGACCACCGAGCTTCTGGCCCTGCTGCCCAGCGTGCGCCGGCTCCCCCGGCGTTTCGACCAGATCGGGCTGGCCCTCGAGATGGGCAACCTCAACGTCAATGTGCGGCTGCTCGCGGACCAGAGCGACCGGCGGCTGCTCACCGGGCTGGTGCGGCAGAGCCTCCTGGCCCTGGTCGGCGGGGCCGCCGGGGTGATGTCCCTGGTCTACTTCACGACACCCGCACCGGCGGACCCGGGGGTCATCAGCACGGTGACGGCCGGGTTCAGCCTGGGTGCCGGCTCCGTGGTGCTGCTGATTTCGGCGTTCGTGGATTCGCTCGTGACCCGCAGCCGCGCTTGACCCGTGCGACTGAATCGAGCGACTGCCACGTGCATCGGGAAACGACGAAGGCCCCGTCTGAGGCAGGGCCTTCGTCATACGTTCTGGTAGCGGGAGCGGGAATTGAACCCGCGCCACCACGTTTATAGTCGTTCCGATTCAATCAATCGACCCCACGCTACGAATCCTCGCCAAAGTTAAATCTGACTAGGTGTTCCCTGTAAGAAGTGCGCTCAGACTATCTCACCACCTCGATCCGCCTAGGAGCCTGCTGATTTATCCGACAGATTAAGGCGCGCCTTTGTCGGTTTCGGCCGAAGTGTTTAGGACTTGGTTCATGCAGGGTCGTGATGATGGTCAGCGTCAGTTGTTGGATGTCTGTGCGTTCGCCGGGCACATGCTGCCGGTTGGGTCGGTGTTCGTTTTCCTCGCTGAGCACCGGCAGGAGTTATTCCCCGATGACGCGTTCGCGGACTTATTCCCGTCGGGTCGGGGCCGGCCCTCGATCTCCGCGGACGTGATCGCGTCCGTGCTGGTGCTGCTGACCCTGCACTCGTTATCAGACCGGGAAACAGCGGAAGCTGTCACGTTCGACCTGCGCTGGAAAGCGGCGTGCGGGTTCGGGTTGACGGAAACCTCGTTCCATCCGACGGTGTTGACGTATTGGCGCCGCCGTTTGGCGGCGAGCACGCACCCGCACCGTATTTTCGAGGCAGTGTCTGAGGTTATTGCGCAGTCGGGGGCGCTGTCGGGCCGGAGGCGCCGGGCGTTGGACTCCACGATTCTCGATGACGCGGTCGCCCGCCAGGACACGGTCACGCAGTTGGTGGCGCAGATCCTCCGGGTCGGGCGGGAGGTCCCGGGCGCGGCCGCCGTCGCGGCCGGCCTGCCCGGACATGACTACGCGAAGCCGGGCAAACCGGACATCGCTTGGGACGATAAAGGGGCCAGGGACGAGCTCGTTGCTCGCCCTCGTCGCGGGCCAGGACGTTGAGCCGGCCGAGGGCCCGGACGGCACGGATGGGCGGTCGCGGATCGCCCGGAAAGTCGCACCGGACCGGGTGATCTCGACTGTTGACCCTGATGCCCGCCATGCACACAAGAGCCGGGAGAAGAAGCAAGACGGCTTCAAAGCCCCCATCGCGATCGAGCCCGACACCGGCTTGGTGACCGCGGCCGCGTTAACGAAAGCGTCCGGGGCGGAGAATAGTGACGCTGCCCGCGGCGCCGGGCTGGTCGCCGCCGACACGAGTATCGGGTCCGAACCAGTTGAGGTCCTCGGCGATTCTGCTTATGGCAGCGGCGACCTATTCGCCCAGGTCACCGCCGCGGGACACACACCGATCATCAAACCGATGCCGCTTAGCCGGGCGGTCCCGGGCGGGTTCACGATCGATGACTTCATCATTGACGAGGCCCACCGGACGGTGACTTGTCCGGCGGGGAATACCCGGCCGATCACCTTGAAACGCAACGTGACATTCGGCGCCGTTTGCGCGGGCTGCCCGCCCAGGGCTCAGTGCACGACCGCCGTCGACGGCCGCAAAATGGTGTTGCATCCGCAGCAACAGATCCAACGTGAGCACCGGGCACGCGCCCTGAACCCAGACTTTCAAACCGTTTACCGGCAGCACCGGCCCATGGTTGAACGCTCGATCGCATGGATGACTCGCGGCGCGAGACGAGTCCCTTACCGCGGCGTGGTGAAGAACCACGCCTGGTGGAACACCCGCGCCGCCGCAATCAACCTGAAACGACTCCTGGGCCTCGGACTCACCACTCAGAACGGGGTTTGGGCCCTTGGCTGAAGATTCCGGGCAAGGCAGAGACCCCCGCACTCGCGTCGACAGAGACGACCTCGCCGGCCAGGCCAAACCCGCAACACCGAATCGTTCCCACGAGCAGCCCAAATACACCCACACGCGGCTCAAAAAACGGCCTACCCGACTCGCCGGGCCCACTGCAGCCATCTAAATCAGCAGGCTCCTAGCCGATGCCGCCGCCCTCGTTGAGATCGGCGAAGCGGGCCTCGTGGCTATCGGCAATTCCCTTCCGTGCCGGCTGACCTGTCAACGCTCCTGCTGGCACCCGGTGCGTGGGGCGATCGCGCCACCATTCAGGACCGGTCGGTCAGCTCTGCGTAGTGTTCGCACTTGTTTCCTGAGATGGCGGTGACGGCGTCTCTCCTCGCGGGACGACGAGCAGTTCCGAAATGCGCCGGCGATCCATCGCCGTGACTTGCAGACTGATGTCGTTGAGTTGGACGACATCACCCATCCGCGCGAGACGTCCGAGCCGTTCGATCACGAAACCGGCGATGGTATCGGATGCGCTTACGGGCAACCGCACGCCAGTCGCCTCTTCAAAGTCCTGGAAGTTGAGTCGGCCGTCAAGTGACCCTCTCCCTGACTGGAGGTCATGAGCGAGCGAGTCTATGTCGTATTCGTCGAAGATTTCACCGACAACTTCCTCCACGAGGTCCTCGAGGGTGACGATGCCGTCGGTTCCGCCGTATTCATCGACGATGACGGCGATCTGATGTTTTTCTGCTCTCATTATCGTGAGAGTCGGGAGCACCCGCGCGGTCGCTGGGAAGTACAAGATGGGACGCATGATTTCGCGAACCTGCTTGTCGGGATTCTTTGCGATCATCTCGTAGAGGTCCCGCACGTGGACAAAGCCGATGATGTCGTCGATGGTGCGATCGATGACCGGGTATCGCGAGTACGGCAGGTCATGCACTTCGGTAAATACTTCGCGAACGGATACCGTGCCGTCCAGGGCTGCGACTTCGGGACGGGGCCGCATAATCTCGCTGAGCTGGCGGTGCCGCAAAGAGAACACGTCGTCGAGGATCCGCCGTTCGTCTTCGGGTAGCCCCTCATGGCTCGAAACGATGTCTCGCAGTTCCTCTTCGGTCATCTCCTCGCTGGTTTTGTGCGGGTCTCCGCCGAGTAGACGAACGATCACGTTCGTCGACCTCGACAGCAGCCAGATAACCGGGCGCATCGCGACAGCAAACCCATTGAGTGCGGGCGCGACTGCGTAGGCGAATGCTGAGTTGCGCTGGATCGCGAGACGTTTGGGGGCGAGCTCACCGAGTACCAGAGACAGATACGCGATCACGAGGGTGAGCGCGATCGTGGCAACCGTGGCAGCAAGCGCTACGTTGAGGCCCAGGGCGACGAATAACGGCGCTACCGATGGAGCGATTGAGGCGGCCCCGTAAGCGGCGGACGCAAACCCGGCTACGGTAACGCCGATCTGTACGGCTGCGAGAAACCGATTGGGGTTGCGCGCCAGAGCCGCGACCTTCTCGCCGCGCCGCCCGCGGGCCGCGATCGCATTGAGTTGGCTATCACGGAGCGTGACGAGCGCCATCTCCGTGGCTGCGAAAACCCCGCCGATCAGGACGAAGATGAGGACGAGGGTGATGTTTAGTACGAGATCGCCGTTCAAAATGTCTCGACCGTCGACATGAGGGGAGGGGTCGAGACGCAGGGTCTATGACCGTCGGGAGATGGCTCGTGAGGAGTCCTATGCACCCATAGAGGATACCAAACGTCTCCGGCGGAAAGCTGGATTTAAGATTGCCCGATTGCGTGTTCCTTTCTGGAACGACCATGAGACAACTGAGGACCGGCATTGGAACGTCTCGTAACTCTAGGGTTGCGAGACGGGCGAGGTTAGCCATGAGAGTGGTTGCCTGGAAGACGAGCTATCGGTGGCGCTCTTCGCGGGGTGGCTGGTAAGTGGATCCGCAGTCATGTCCTTCGCAGAGGGGCGACGCCGTTTGTTCGATCGGAGCGGTGTAGGTCTCGGGCGAATCGAGCCAGAATGACTGGCTTCTCGGTAATCAGACCGTGTGTCGATCGCGGGACCACAGCTAGCTCTGCGTTTGGAAGCGCGTCGTACATCACGAGCAAGTGACTGAACTGCACCTCGTCGTCATCGCCGACGATGATGAGAACTGGGGCCTTCACGTTGCTAAGCCGAGCCAGGCTGAGATCCGGTTCTAGGAGTCCCCCATGATCTGCGGCGGGTCCTCCTCACTGAGAACGCCGTCCAACCACCCGTCATGGTGGAAAGCCGCTCCGCCAAATACCAGCGTTGAGACCAGGTCCGGACGGCGAAGCGCCAGGTAAAGCCCGACTATTGCCCCATCGCTCCACCCGAAAACATGAGCATTGGCGACGTCGCGGTCGTCGAGAACCTCAGCCATCGCATCGGCCATCTGCGCGAAGGACCACGGCCGTGATGAAGACCGAGCCCCACGCCAGTTGGCGCGGGAAGAGATCCGTGACTTGGGCCAGGTGCACCGAGAGCTGGCCAGGGTCATCCAGTGTATGTCCAGGACGTCAGCGGAGAACGCCCGCGCATGGTGGTCGAAGATTGCCACACTGCCTGACCGGGTTGCCCAACCGCGCCCTTTACGGGGAACGCCTCGCGGGGGCGGTGGCGAGACTTGAGCGCAACGGCGGAATGGTGTGCGTGATGTACCTCGACATCGACGACCATCAACGACACTCTCGGGCACGGCGGGGGCGACGATATCCTTATCGAGTTTGGGAAGAGACTGGCCAGCGTGTTGCGCCCCACCGATACGGTGGCGCGCTTCGGTGGGGATGAGTTCGTGATCCTCTGCGAGAACTTCGGTGGCGTGGGCGATGCCGAACAATTGGCGGCTCGGGTCGTGGCCGTGACCGCCGCGCCATGGGATGCCCAGGGCTGGTTCATGCCCGTTCACGTGAGCATTGGTTTCGCCGTGGCGGATTCTGCCACAACAGAGCCATCGGCATTGCTTCGTGACGCCGACACCGCTATGTACTCGGCTAAGAATGTTCCTGGTTCCATGTCGGTACAGGCACCCAGTCGGCGGGCAGAGCCGCAATAGCCTCATCATGGAGCCGTCTCAGCCAGTAGGTCATGACGGTGCGGGCTGAGGAGGCGCGCCGCCCGCAGACCGCCAAGCCGCCGTGGGCGGCTCTTGCTCCCTCGATTACCACGGTGCCCGAGAGGTCAATCCGGCAAATCACAGGTGGCGGGGTGGCAATATCTGCCTCCGCGCCGACAGTGCCGGCCACAGATATGACTCAGCCATGGCTTGCCGCATGATCGCAGCGCGCTGCTGTCGCAGTGCACGCTTGCCGAGTGATGTGCGTTTCCGCTTTATGCGGATCTGATGCATCCGATTCAGTACCCAAGATGGGGTCGCCAAAGTTACTGGGGTCTAATACACACTGGCTGAGCGCCTAGCCTTTGCGTGTGAATTGCAGCGCTATATGGCGGTGAATTCGCTTCGCTCAATGGCGTGAATGAACGTTGCGCGCTAATGGCGAGCTTGGGTGATGACGTGGCAGACACTGCCCGCTTCGCAGTCGCCTGGGTTGACATGCTGGCTCGCGTCGATGATGTGTTGCAGTTCTGTTTCAAGAAGTACAAGTTCTTGTTGGCGGCGGTGCACATCCGCAAGTTTTTTTGCGAGAAGGTTGGAGACGTGTTCGCACGGCACCTCACCAGCTTCTCTAACAGTGATGATGCTGCCAATTTCGGCCAATGTCAGACCAGCCGTCTGGGCAGACCGTATGAATCGCAGGCGCGATAGGGCCGCTTCGTTGTACCGGCGGTAACCGTTCCCCCCACGTTCGGCGGGATCCAACAGGCTGCGCCGCTCGTAAAACCGAATGGTCTGTGCGGTTACGCCGCTCGCGATGGCCAGGTCTTTAATCTGCATACTTCCATTCCAGCATTTGACCTTGCACTGCGGTGCAACGTTTACGGTAAAGGCATGGATATTGCGTTGCAGTACTTCGATGGGTGCCCGAACTGGAAAATCGCTGCTGAGCGGCTGGCGTTGATCGCGGCTGCATGCCCCGGCATCATCGTGACCCGGCAGTTGGTCGAGAATCTGGAAGACGCAGAGACAATCGGTTTTCGAGGTTCTCCGAGCATACTGGCGGGCGGAACAGACCTCTTTCCCGACCTATCGGCTTCGGTGGGGCTGGCCTGCCGCATCTACACAACCCCCACGGGATTGGCCGGTGCCCCAACGCTGGAGCAACTGCGCGATGCGATCGCCTCAGCACGAGTGGCATGAGTGGCATGAGTGAGGAATTGTCAATGCCTGGTGAATACTGACCCCGTGGCGTCGTTTGAATTCTGACCCCTCCGTGGTTTACGAGTACCGAGGTGGGGAGGTCTACTCGTCGTGTGCGTAGATCCTTCATCAGGCGGTTCACGCGAGTGACGCTAACTTCTCGTTGGTAGGCGGTCTTGGTCCGGGCGTCACGCCGAGGAATGACGTAGCGGTCGACGAGTGCGCCAGCTGAGATGACACCGATTGCTAGGGCTGTCCGGTTAGCGTCTTGCTGAATACGACTGGCGAATCATAATTTTCAATCACGTTTGATCCATATCGATCTGGAGCCGATGGCTTCGATGACCCCGGCAATATCCATTCCCAGGACCTGAGGTCGCGGCCAGAATAAGCCGACGCCGACGACGGCGAGCAACCCCAGCCCCTTTGGCACGTCCCGGCTACGGGCTCGGCGGTCGGCGGCGCTCACCGTACTTGCCTCGACTCTGACGAGCACCTCGTTCCGACGGGGCGACGGCCTTGCAACATTCTCGACGTGAACAATGTCCGGTCCGCCGAACCGGCGATACACAGCTGCCGACATAGACGTGTCAGCGGATGTCGGCCGGCCTGAATCAGGGGAGGCGCCATTCCTGCAGATTCGATATATCGTTACGGCGGTCATGAGCGGGATCATGGCGGAGTGGCTGAGAGACATCATGGTCTCCGTCGTGATCAGTCCATAAAGGTATGGGCCGAGGAGGATGACGGCAGGAATGAACATTGCTGTCGACATCTCCCCGATCACTCGCCGGCGGTGACGTTTAAGGATCATGTAGGTGACCATCGGTATGGTCATGTTGGAAGCCATGACGAAGTTCGACAAGATCGGTAGCTGGCTCCACGGATCGCTCGCTCCAGCGGCGTGCATGATGAGGTCGTACACCGGGTCGAGGGTGAACATTCCTACGTACATCAAAACGATCATCAGGCCGAGATGCGCTGCGTGATGAAGATATTGACGCCAGGTTCGTCCGCGAGCCGACGTTGCGTGCAAAGGGGTCGATGTTCGCGCGTGATGATTGCGTCCTGGGTTGTATTGCATGAGTTATCTCGATTTCGTAGGTGTTGGAAACACAATTCGGCCACAGCGCGCCTCCGAGTCAAGGCGCTGACTGTTCTCAGGCGCGGAGGCGGCGGCGTTCGCGCGTCTTCCGGATCAATCGGGCTACGGATCCGACAGCGACCGCGAGCAGGATGCTGAGAAGCAGGAATATCGTCGGGCGCAGCTGAGCCTTCGTCGGCGCGCCTTGAATCGCGACGCGGTCGAGGGGATACTCGAGCATCTTGCCGACCGAGTCCACGACGGCGCCGCTTGTCGTCCTCCCTAGCTGTTGGAAGGCGCCATCAAGCCCACCGGGCGTGCCTTGTCCGAGTTGCCCGGCCACTAGAATCTCGCCCTTGGCGTCTTCGAGCAGTGCGGTACGGACGACCAAGCCATGCTTGGTGGCGACGGTTCCCGTTTGGGAGCGTGCGGTCGCTGAGGCCGTTTGGGAGTACAGATACACCTCGAGAAGGGCACCGGCATCGATTTCTCCGACTCCATCGCGAAGCTCCACGCCGACTGCCGGTCGGGCCCACGGATAAGCGGAGTTCATCAGGACGCCAACATCCTCGATGCCGAACGCTTGTTCTGGCATGCTCACCGGTCCATCAAGGGACCAGCCTGGGAAATCGATTATCTCGCCAACGCGGTTTGCCTCCTCGCCAACAACGCCCGGATCATCAACCTCGGCCAGATCGACATGCGCCGGCACCGCAACGACCAAGCACGCGCCCACGAGACCTACTGGGAGTAAAACCGGAGGCGGCCCGGGCACAAAGCCCGGGCCGCTACCACCTCGTCAGTACTCCGCTACCAGGTGCCTGGACTAGCGCTACCAACTCGGGCTACTCGCCAGGTGCCGCCGCTTCCGCCAGCCGCTCGGAAGAATTTCTACAATTATGGCGCCCAGCTCACCGGAAGAAAGCTCCGGCCTAAACAAGCCGGTGCTCCTGGACCCAGGCGAGCACGTCCCGAACGTCATACCGCACATGCCGGTTCTTGTTGCCTAGTTTGTCGGCTTCACCGCCTGGTCTAGGCGCCATCGATCTTCTCTCCTGCTCGTCCGAAGAGGGCTAGAGGTGAGAGTTTAGGAGCGGTAGTGGGCACCGGCCAGGGTGGGGATCTGATCGGCGGGGTCTTCCGCCCCCGCCGGGGTCTCGTCGGCGGGCACCAATCCTGCGTCGATAGTGTCGTCGGTGTTCAGGCGTACCAGCTGGTCGCGGGTGAACCCGAAGAACCAGGTGGCGAAGAATCCCACGGTGTAGGCGACGATCAGGCCGCAAGCGGAGCCGAGTGCGGCGGCGCCCCAGCCCTGGCTGCCCTGGAGCAGTGGGAACAGCGAGACGTCACTGGCGCCGATGGCGATCGCGCCGACGGTGTAGCCGAGCTGATCGAATAGGCCGATTACTGCGCCGCCGAATGCGCCGCCGATGCAGGCGGTGATGAAGGGACGGCCCAGCGGCAGGGTGACGCCGTAGATGAGTGGCTCGCCAACGCCGAGGAATCCTGCGGGCAGTGCACTCTTGATGGTACGTCCGATGCTGGTGTTGCGGCGGAGCCTGAAGAACACGGCGATGGCGGCACCGATTTGGCCGGCGCCGCCCATGGCCAGGACCGGCAGCAGGGTGGTGTAACCGACCTGTTCGATCAGGGTGGTGTGGATTGGGGTGAGTGTTTGGTGCAACCCGGTCATCACCAACGGCAGGAACAGCCCGCCGAGGACGAAGCCAGCGAAGACACCCGCAGTGCTCAGCAGCCAGGTGGCGCCGATACCGATCTGGATAGACACCCAGCCGGCGGCCGGCATCAGGAGGAACAGGGCGGCGAGGCCGGCGATCAGCACGGTCAACGTGGGCACGATGAACAAGGCGAGCACGTCGGGCGCCCATCTGCGGGCCCACCGCTCGACGTACGCGCCCAGGATGGCGGCGGCCATGGCGCCGAGAACCCCTCCCTGGCCGGGGGCCAGTTGCTGACCCCAGACGACGATGTTTGCAACTCCAGGAGCCACGATGATTCCCCCGATGACGCCGCCGATGATGGGTGTGCCGCCGAACTCTTTGGCAGCGTTCATCGCAACGAACACGGCGAGTAGGGCGAAGAACCCGCTGGCCATGACGCTGAAGATCGGAGACAGGGTGGCCAACCACGGAACCTGGCCGCTTGTGGCCAGGTTGGTCAGGATTCCGTTGATGCCGGCGATGAGTCCGCAGGCGATCAGTGCGGGGATCAGTGGGACGAAGATGTTGGAGATGCGCCTCAGAGCGTTCTTGACCGGGGTGTTGTTGCGCTGCTTGTTCTGTTGCCGGATGGCCGCACCTTTGTCGGCCAGCTGAGCGGCCGAGGAGGCAGCCGACCCTTCCGCGCGGGCGGCGCTGAGGGCCGACTCCACGTCGATGGCCACCCGGTCGACCAGACCCGGGCCCAGCACGATCTGGCAGTTATCGCCGGGCAGCGCGGCGAGCACCCCGGCGATCGCACGCAGTGCGGCGACATCGACTCGATCCTGGTCACGGACGCCGACACGCAATCGGGTCATACATTTCTCGACGTCGATGATGTTCTCGGCGCCGCCCAGACCAATGAGCAACTGGTCTGCGATGACTCGTGAGTCGGCCATGACTGATGTCCTTTCGAGCAAAGTGCGGGGTTGCAAGGGGCTCCTAGCGGGATGGAGAACCCGGGCTACAAAATTATGTCGTGATATGAAAATAGCTTTCACAGACTTAGGAGTCAAGAGGTAATTACTTTCACCTCTTATCTGCGTTGTTGACGGCATGTTTCGACAATCCCCAGGCTGAAATCTCTGCTGCGCTGCTGCGCACTGGTTACCGGGGAGATCAGGTGTGGCTCTGATGCACTCAAACGAGTGGACCACTTTGCAGCTGATGTAGTTATTTTGAAACCGTAAGTTGTAGTCCCTCGGTAACGGAGCCAGGCAGGCCACGACCCTGTCGGAACCACACGGGTGCGCCGTATGTGGCGGGTAACGCCTGTGCGACCGTACCTATCGTGAGGACGGCGGTGGCCGAAGTGTTCGGAGCGACAATAGCTGGCCGGAGCCGACCCACGGAAGAGTCAGGAGCCTCAAAAAAACTGCGTAATCCCGTGTTCGCTGAATCAATCTCGCTGACGTGGCTATCCGCACAATTGCCGCGATCCTCGGCAGAAGCAGGAATACGGCTGGGCTCTTTCGTAGAATTGCGTGTAACGCGTGCGCCACAGGGTCCGAGTTTTCGCTCGACTCTTAGAAGCTGCTGCCGCCCGTTATGGGCACTACGGCGCCTGAAATGTAGAACGCTTCGGGTGAGGCTAGGAAAACGTAGGCGGCGGCAAGTTCGGCTGTTTGTCCTGCCTGGCCCAGTGGGGTTTCCCGACCGAAAGTGGACAGCTTGTCTGGCCATGAAGCTGCGGGGATAAGCGGCGTCCAGATTGGCCCGTGCGCGACTGTGTTGACCCGTGCGCGACTGTGTTGACCCGTGCGCGACTGCGTTGACCCGAACCCCGGCTGGGCCTAATTCTTGGGCGAGCGCCTGTGTGAACGCTACGAGTGCGGCTTTGGTCATGGCATAGTCGATCAACGCCTGTGCGGGGCTCGATGCCGGGATTGATGACGTGGAGATGATCGATGCTCCCGGCCAGAGGTGCGGGATGGCGGTGCGCGCGATCCACAGAGTCGCATAAAGATTGGTTTTGAAGACCCGGTCGAATTCTGTCGTGGACAGGTTTTCTGGACCGTTCCGGTTTTTTTGGTAGGCGGCGTTGAGCACCAGGATATCCAAGCCGCCGAGGGTTGCCACGGTATCCTTTACGAGATTGACGCAGCGGGTTTCCTCGCGGATGTCGCCCGGGATGAGCAGGACGGTGCGGCCGGCGGCCCGGATCTGCTCTTCCGTGAATTCGGCATCCGTCTGTTCGTCAGGCAGGTTGGAGATCGCAATATCGGCACCATCTTTGGCGTAGGCGATGGCCACGGCCCGGCCGATGCCGGAGTCGCCGCCTGTGATGAGTGCCCGCCTCCCGACGAGTTTTCCGGCGCCGTGATAGGTGTCTTCGCCACGATCCGGGCGGGGCTTAGTCGCCTCGGTCAGGCCGGGTTGACTCTGTTCCTGTTTTGGGTTGCCGCCGGTGATGTATTTCGTCCTCGGGTCGTCGTTTTGGTTCGTCATGATGTGACTCTCTATCGAAAAGCAGCGGGTGTTGCCGGTTGAGGCGGCACGGCTGACCGCCGCCTGCTGATTTCTTTGAGCCGGTGAGTTATCAGCGGAGACGGGCGGCCTTGGTCGTTCGCGCGCGGAAGCCTCCGCTGATCTGCACGAGGGCAGGGAGCTGTAAGCCGAGGAGATTATCAAAAGAAAAGAGCACCTCGTCGACAATCCGGCTGGCTTCCCGAGGTGAGACTCCTCGGCGGCAGGTGATGGCGATCTTCAGCGCTGACTGGTTCTTGACGCGATAGGTGGAGACGTGGGAGGCAACGAGTTCCGGTCGGTTCGTAAGAGCATCCTGGATGGCGTGCTCGGCCACTTTCGACTCAATGGCAACCGCGCCACTGCTGGTTCTTCCGTTCAGCGTGACGAGTCGGCCGGTGTGGCCGTGGCCTTGACGCAGGCTGAAGGTGACCAGCACCGCGATGAGCAGCGCTCCAGCGGCGAGGACGATGAGCCATAACCAGCTGCCGTTGACCGGGACCAGGGATTCGGGCAATGGGGTGGCCTGCAGCCACCGGTTTGCCTTATCGATGCCGACACGAGTTGCGTTCGTCCAGCTGTCGCGGACGAGCGGAACAAGTGCCACCAGGACCAGGGTCGCGCCACCGATCAAGACGAGGATTCCGACCAGGAAAACAAAGACGCGGTTGAGGATGCGATTGGTGGAGTTCATCCCCCCACCCTCCCCGTGGAGACAACAATGACTTTCGCGTGAAGGGAACGCAGCAATCTAAAAGCCTCAATCTGCTCGCGCACGGCCGTGAGCACCGCCTGCTGATCGATCGCAGTTCCAGAAGTAGGAGTGAGGTGCACGGTTGCGCTACGGGGGGTCACGGTGACCCGCGCGTTATCTGGGGTCAACCCAGCAACGCGGGCCGCTTCACGAGCCAACGCGGATGCGATCACCTCGTTGTCGACGATGGTCGCGGCCCGGTCGGTCTCGAGCAGATGGCGAGATCGCCGGCCAGGAGTGACGGCCACGACAAGGAGAAGCAGCCCGATGAGGGCGCCGGTGAGGCCCAGCCCGCCCACGAGCACGGGCGGTGCAGAGGAGGCGCCCGCGACCGCGCCCGCCATACCCGCGGGGGCCGTGAGGAGCCCCGGCCGGCCGAGCAGGTTCAGCACGATCTCGATCATGAGCCAGAGGCAGGCGGCGATGGCCAGGATGGCGAGAGTGATCGCTGCGACCGAACGCGGCGAGTAAAGCTCGCGACGGCTGATCCGTTGGTAGGTGGAACGATACTTGGTCATTGCACGCGGTCCTCTGGTCGAATGTCGGCATCGGTGAGCCGCACGGTCACCCGGGACAGGGTAGAACCGGTCAACTCGCCCACCTGATAATGAATGTGCTGCCTGGCGTGCTCGGCCCGCTCCAGAATCGTGCCCCCGGTGCGAGTCACGATGGAGGGATCCCGGTGCACACGGGTGAGCGCAACGACCCGGATGGGGGCGCTGACCGTGAGGGCGAGGTTGCCCTGATCATCGGTGAGCTCGGCACCGACCGCCGAGGGGTCAACGCCCAGAGCGTCCGCCGCGACCGCACACACTAGCCGATTCAAAGCTCGGGTCGAGACGGTGGTCCAGCCGTTTTTGAGCGTCGTCGGCGAGAGCGTATGACGGGCCGCTGTTTCGGAACTTAGGGTTGTCATGACGACGAACGCTTGCCCCGGAATGCGTCAACCAGGTTCGCAACGCTCAGCTTTCCGTCCATAATCCGCCCGACGATCGCGCCGACCGCCATGGCCGCGGCCACGAACACGAATGGCCAAAAGCCAAGGACCAGCCACGTCAGAGCAAGCACGGCTCCGAACACGGCCCCCGTTTTCGCCAAAGTGCTCACTGAACCCGAGCCTCGGACTTCTCGTCCTTGTCGTCGGCCGGCAGATACACGTCGTTGATGTTCACGTTCACCTCGGTGACCTCCATTCCAACCAGGTCTTCGATCACACGGATCACGGCAGACCGCACCCGCTCGGCCACATCCTGCAGGGCCACGGGGTACTCCGCGACAATGGTTACGTCGGCCGCGACCTGAGTTTCTCCGACCTCCACGTTGATGCCCTGGCTCACGTCCGAGGTGTTCAGGGCATCGCGGATGGCACCGAGCGCCCGGGCGGCTCCGCCGCCAAGGGCGTGCACACCGCTGACCTCACGGGCTGCAATGCCGGCGATCTTTGCCACCACAGCGTCGTTGATCACGGTCTTGCCGCGGCCGGGGGTCGTCGAGGCGGAGTTCGGTGCGGTGGAAAGAGTAGGTCTGGTGAGATCTGCCATGGGAGGCTCCTTGTTCGTGGCCCCTGAACGGGGCGTATTTGCACTAGTTATTATGTAGACGCATGCCACGACGCGTTCGTCACACCCGGTGCTACAGTTCCCAGCGAATCGAGGGGCAACCATTCCAGATAGCAAGAGCAGGGCACTGCTGGCCCACGCCGACGACCGCACCTTGGTGGACCGCGCTGTTGACGGAGACGTTCGAGCATTCGAAGTGATTGTGCGACGGTACGGCCCGTAGGTACGCGCCTACGCGACCCGCATCCTGGGCTGCAGCCACGATGCAGACGATGTCGTACAGGACACGTTCATCACGGCATGGGCGAAGCTATCGACCTTGAAAGATTCTGCGCTGGTAAAAAGTTGGCTGATGCGCATCGCCAGCCACAAGAGCATTGATCGAATCCGCGCACGGCGGCAGAACTCCAACCTCGACGACGTCGGCGTGCCTGCATCGGAGGACCATTCACCGACGCAGATAAGGGAGGCGCGTTCGTGTAACGAGGCACTCTCCCAAGTCTTGTCCGCCCTTCCGGAGGATCAACGACGATGCTGGGAGCTGAGAGAGTTTGGGGACTACCGTTATTCCGAGATCGCTGAGGAACTCGACTTGCCCCTTTCTACCGTTCGCGGGCTGCTTGCTCGCGCCCGCAAAACTTTGATTCGCGAGATGGAGGCCTGGCGGTGACGACTCGGAAACGTCCGCCCCCCCCCCCGGCCTGGTACGTGTCAAATGATGAACCTGACCTCCTTGATGGCCACACCATTGACGAACTCAGCGACTACCTCGACCGAGGCAAGATGCCCACCGACCCGTCGATCGACACATCGGCTGCATGCCAGATGGCGATGGCCTCCGTTAAGCGCCTGCGCGGCGCAATGAGCACGCTGCTCCGGGATGAGGCAGAAGAGCAACCGGCTCGAGACGACAACTGGGTCACCGCCATCCTGGACAGGATCGTGCTCGACGTCCGGTCCGGGCGCGACATCCCCATCTCGCACCCGTCGCCGAACGCGCAACTTTTCGTCACCGAGGGAGCTGTCCGCGGACTCGTTCGCGCGGCAGGCGATACCGTCGACAACCTCATCGTGGGTCGATGCCGGCTTGACGGGGACCTCACTGCGCTGGGAGCTCCGATCACGGTCACGATCGATGCCAGCGTCTACAAGGGTGAGAACATTCCCGCCCTTGCCGACAAGTTGCGAGACACGCTCGTCGGCGCGCTACGCACCCACACCGAGCTCGCCATCGCGGGCATCGACGTGATCATTCGCGACATCTACCTCATTAAGCCAGAGCACGGCGAAGAAGAAGCAACACCATGACGAATGCCGCCGAGCTCGCAGAGAATCTCGAAGCTATCGTAAGGTCTGTCCCGGGGGTGACAGCCTTGTACCCGACCACGCCGATCGTCGTCACGATTGTCGGGTCTGTTGTCGATGCCCTTACGCAGCGGGAAAAGGCACCGAAACTAGTTACCGTGACGACGGGAATGGCCAGGCTGAGCGTGACCGCGAGAATCGGCGTCGCCGACGCAGCGTCATCCACCGAGGTGTGCCGACGCGTGCATGACACGATCGCCGCGAATCCCGCCATTTTGGCGCTTGCCCCCATCAACACCATCTCTGTGACGGTTGCCAGCATCGGCTAGAAGTACGGCCATTTTCCGCCGAGCGTGACGAAACGGCCGGTAGCTGCGTCTTTGAGGTGTGGCACTCTTGCGCTCGGTTCGTATCGTAACGCGCCCCTTAACTTAGGACAGGCGCAACACACGAAGTGACCCTGCCGACCAATCGGCGCGACCCAACCCTGGAGGTTGACATGCAAAACGAATTCACCAGCGCCCTCGCAGTCGGGCTGGCTACTCTCATGGACTTTGTCCCGAAGCTTCTGTTGTTCCTGGTCATTTTGATCGTCGGCTTGATCGTGGCGAAGCTGATCTCCAAGGCGCTGGCGAAGCTGCTCGAAAAGGTGGACTTTGACCGCGTTGTGGAGCGCGGCGGTGTGAAAAAGGCCTTGGCCAGCTCGTCCATGGACGCGTCGGACATCATCGCAAAGATTCTGTAGTACACGCTGGTGTTGTTCGTTTTACAGTTCGCATTCGGAGTATTCGGGCCCAACCCGGTCAGTGATCTGCTCGCCGGGATCATCGCTTTCCTGCCGAAGATCATCGTGGCAATCATCATCATCGTCATCGCCGCGGCCGTTGCCGCGGGCGTGAAGACCCTCATCCAGGGCACCCTCGGCGGGCTGTCCTAAGGCAAGGTCCTCGCCAACATCGCAGGCGTTATTATCATCTTGGGCGCTGACGGCGGCCTGATCAAGCCCATGCAGGCCCGCTGGGAGTCCTACCTCGTCAAAGCCGAGGAAGAAGCCCCGAAGATGAAAGAACAGGCCGAGCAGACGAAGAACAAGACGCAGAACAGCATGAATTCCGCCATCACCGGCAGCACCCGCCGCACGAACATCGGGCGCTAGCAGACCGGCCCCGCGTGAGTATTACTCGATGGGTGTCCGGTTTGGAATTGGCGGCGCTTAATTCTGAACTGGTCACCCGGGTGGCCGAGCACATCCTCAGCCATTGGAAAGATGGCCTATCCTCGCTCCATCCATCGCACTGGTGGATCCCTGCCCCACTGCGGCCACAGCGCTATAGGCAGGTCCAAACGCCACACCTCCCGCGAACGGTGGACCCTTCGGTGGCCAACACCTCGAAGCCCTCGCCATTCATGTGAACCGTGTCGATGCCAAGGTGGACCAGGATCCCGGTCCCCGACGTGGACTGGATGACGAAGGCGTGCGGCTCGACCCGGACGAGGTTGCCACTCACCGGCGCACGAGCCGTCACGGGGCCGATTTCCGGGGAGGGTTGAATGCCACTCCCCCGCCGACGATTTCCTGGGCGAACACGGGGTCGGGAACATCGCCGAGCGAAACCACGGTGCCGCGCAGGGGGCTGAGGATGTTTTCGGGCATGGCTGTATCTCCTGGAGTGTGACGTGCGGGGAACTGCAGACGAATCGAGAGTTGTTATGGTCGTCAGCGATGCACGCCCGTGCCACACGATGCGACCCGCGGCAGCGGGTGACGGTTCGCTCAGGGTGACGTGATGGCGGTGCGGACGTCGCCGTGAGCCTGTTCGAGGCGAGCGGTGGCCGTGGGGAAATCAGTGTCGGTGAGCAGCATGACCACGGCGGTCTTGGCATGTCCGCCGGCCTGATCGATTGCAGCGGCGGCGGTATCCGGATCCGCCCCGGTGGCGTCGCTGACGATGCGGCGGGCCCGGTCGACCAATTTGGCGTTCGTGGGTTGGACGTCGACCATCAGGTTGTGGAAGACCTTTCCGGTGCGGATCATGCTGGCGGTGGAGAGCATGTTGCACACCAGCTTTTGCGCCGACCCTGCCTTCAGCCGGGTAGAGCCGGTCAGGACCTCGGGTCCGGTGTCGACCTCGATGGCGACATCGGCGTGTCTGCTGATCTCCGCGCCGAGATTGCAGGCGACGGAGACGGTGGCCGCCCCAACGCTTCGGGCATGGTCCAGACCGCCGATGACATAGGGGGTTCGGCCGCTGGCGGCGATGCCGACGACCACGTCAGCGACGGTAAGTCCGACTGCCCGCAGGTCGTTCACCGCGAGGTCGGGATCATCTTCGGCACCTTCGACGGCCTGGAGGAACGCACGCTCCCCGCCGGCGATAAGCCCGAGGACTTCCCCGGGGTCGGTACCGAACGTCGGTGGGCATTCGACGGCGTCCAGCACCCCAAGTCGGCCGCTGGTGCCGGCACCTAGGTAGATCAGCCGTCCGCCGCGGCGGCGGGCGCCCACAATCGCATTTACTGCGTTCTCGATCGCCGGTAGTGCCGCCGCCACCGCAACCGGGACTGTGCGGTCCTCTTGGTTCATCACGGTGAGCAGGTCCGCGACGGACATCGTGTCCAAGTCAGTGGTGCGGTCATTCGCGGTCTCGGTGCCCAATGTGGCGAGTGCCATGGTGTTGTCCCTGTTCCTGGTGTTGTTGAAGCTATTCATGGTTGTTTGTTTCGTCCCGGATGAGAGGTGACGGCGGCGTAGGTGCGTTCCAGCGCGGCTCGGGCCCCGGGCAGCGTTTGTGCGACGCCGACAAAGATGGCGTCGACGAGCAGGAGCTGCCCAGTGCGGCTGGCCATCGCTGCGGAACGGAAGCCAAACTCTCGACCCGCGGTGACCAAGACGTGTTCGCCGTGGGCCGCCAATCGGGAGCGGGCGGCGCCAGTGATGGCCGCCGTGCCGGCGCCGGTCGACCGGGCCGATTGCAGTGGGGCGACGGTGCCGGGGTTCTCTCCCGAGTGGGAAACGCCGATGGCCAGGTCGGCGGGGCCGAGCAGCGAAGCGCTGACCATTGCCGCGTCGTGTTCGGTGTATGCCCGGGCGACCAGTCCGACCCGGTTCAATTTCGCAGTTAGATCCTCCGCGACCAGGCCAGACGCGCCGATGCCATACACGTCGATCCGGCGAGCGGCCCGGATCAAATCGATCACTTTCTCCAGGGCGACGGGATCGACGAGTTCGGCGGTAGCGCGGAGCTGTTCAGACTCGAACGCGGCCAGCTTGGTCAACACCACGCCGATCCGGTCGCCGTCGGCGATGTCGGCGCCCACCGGGACACCACCGTCGTGGTTCGCACCGCCCTGCGCAGCCAGCGCGAGCCGGAGCTGCGGGTATCCGTCAAAACCGAGACGCCGCGCGGTGCGGACCACGCTCGCGGTGCTCGTCGACGCGCATTCGGCGAGTTCGTTGACTGTCAGAGCCGACGCCGCCGTGGTGTCAGACAGCAGGACCCGCCCGATCCGGCCCTCCGCCGGGGTCAGGCCAGGCAACATCGCCCGGAGCCTCGCGACCACATCCGACGGAGCCGGAGTGGTTGGTCCGATGAGCTCACGCCTAGCATCGGTCGCGACGCCACGATCAGGAGCATGCCTGTAGTCCTTCTTGGGTGTCATGGGCGCCCTCCTCCCCTCGGGTTGCAGTCTCGGGGCCATCCCGAGCCTGTAACAAAGTTACACTTTTTTGAACCGATGATGTCAAGAGTTTCTATGGTTTCTCCCATGACGGATTGGCTGCAAAGCAGATCCGCGTACCTCCTCAGCAGCCTCTGGAAGCCCGGTCCCAGCGCGCGATGACAGAAGCACGCGCCAAGAATGCGCTCATCGCAGCGCTCGAGCCGCCGCGTCGCGATCATGCTCCGCGCAGCCCCTCCAGTTTTTCGTCGCAAGGCGGTGAAGGTGGAACGCACGCCCCAGTGCTCAGGGGCTACCCGCGAACCGAGCAGACAGCGGACCGCTGATGCGCGCGCCGACTCACGACAAGCCCGCGGATCACCCGGACAGCCAAGCGGAGTGACTTGATTTCTCTTTGCTCCGTCAAACGATTTATGCGGATACGGCGCAGGAACGCCTTGCAGGGTCCAATCGCGCAACGGGCGTGCGCGGCGCACCTCGTAGTGAGCGCAAATCACGAGGATCCGCCCGATCACAGGAGGTCAAGTCCCATGGCACTTCACACCCAACACTCCCTGTCACGTTTCATCGCCTCGGAGCCACAGCAATCCGTCACCGAGAGCGGCGACACCCGCTTCTACGTGCGAATCGGACAGCCGCACTTCCGCCGCGAAGAAAGCGGCGACTTCACCATGCTCGAGCCGAGCTTCCACGACCTCGTCGCCTACCGCGCCACCGCTTACCGCGCGGTCGCCCGGTTCGCGAAGGGCGACAGCTTCGTGCCCTGAGACCTGCGACTCTTGGACGCAGTACATCGGACGAGAGGCCATCGCTCTTCTGAGCGAGGACGGCCTTTGCTCGGACGGCACTGCCGGGTCGCTGGTCGACGCCTCCACCGTGGAGAACCAGCCCGGGGGCGGTTTCGCGGGGAACGAGGCTGGCAACTATGCCGGCATGACTCAGCATGTGTGCGGACCGCTAGCCGGTAGCGGCAACTCGAACGACGATGTCTTCCTGAATCTTGGGCGCGACTACCCGGATACCGGGCGATTCCGAATCGTGCTCTGGGACATCGGCGGCGTGGAGCCCATCCCGCACGGAACGACTTTGTGCACGATGGGTGAAATCACGCTGTACGAGGGCGTCGCCCAGGTCGAGCTGGAATTCGCCGGTCAGGTCGAAATCTACGAATAGGCACCCGTCGGCGCTCCCCTACACCCTGCTCTCGACCGCCCTCTCACTGGCCCCTGGCGATGTAGATTTCAGGGGTCAATGTGTTGAGGTGCCGCCACCCCGGCGGGAGCGTCCTAGGGGAAACTCCTACGGGACCTCCTCCTCGGAACCGGACTGCGCGGCCCACTCTGGCAGGAGTCGCATTTGGCCCATCCGTAAGGAAATCCCGCTCACACGTGTCCCAGTGGTCGCTCGGTAAGTTCCTGGCCGTCCTTCACCGATATGTTGCGAGACGCGGGACCGAATGGACGCGCAACGAAGCATTGCCCGAAACTCAGACCTAGACCGGAGTCTAGAGCAGAGCTGGGTGGCATCCGATCAAAAAGAAAGGCCCAGTGACCGACAGAATTCCTGGTCAAAGGGCCTTTATGTGTAGCGGGAGCGGGAATTGAACCCGCGACACCACGATTATGAGCCGTGTGCTCTAACCAACTGAGCTACCCCGCCACGACCTGTCGGCTGCAAGAGCTTCCAAGCCAGAGCCCCCTGTGGGAATCGGACCCACTACCTCTTCCTTACCAAGGAAGTGCTCTACCAATGAGCTAAGGGGGCGAAGCATCCGTGTGAACGAAAACCAAGCCAAATTTTGGCAACCGGTAAATATTATCACCAAGTCGGCCGGCTCGATGACCGTGGGGCGGAATCGGGCACCGAAACCCCCGGCAGCGCCCACGCGGTGAAGCTCGGCCCGTCCGTTTCCAGACGGATGCGCCCGCCCGCCACGCTGACGGCGGCGTCGCCCAGGAGCCGGGTCGGCTCTCCTGCCACGGCCCCGAGCGGCAGTGTCACCGCGCACGCGGCGCGGGCCGCGACCAACAGCACCGACTCCTCCGCACACTCGCGCACGTAGACGAGCACATCCGCGCCCACGAGCACCCAGCGCATCCCGCCGCCGTTCAGGGCCGGGTGGGCGGTACGCAAGCGGATCAGCGCCGCGTACAGGTCGATTGTGGCCGCCACCTCGGTGTCGCCCGCCGTATCCCACGGCATGGGCGTGCGCGAGCCCTCGCCGTCGTCGCCGGCCAGGCCGAATTCGTCGCCGGCGAAGACCACCGGGATGCCCGGCAGGGTCGCGCTCAGCCCGAAGGCGACGGCCACTCCCCCGTCGATCGCATGGGTGCGGAACCTTGGAGTGTCGTGCGTGTCGAGAGCGTTCATGGTGGCCAGGCGAGTGCGCCAGGGGTAGCCGGCCGTGAACCGGAGGTGAGCGTCCACGAACGCCCGCCCGTCGGTCAGCGGGATGGTGCCGTAGGGCAGCCCGAAGAACGTCGAGGGGCTGTGCGGTTTCGAGAGCCAGCTCCACACCGGTCGGGTGAAGGTCGTATAGGTCATCGCGCCGTGCCAGCCGTCACCCTGGAAGTCGTCCGAGGCATCATTGGTCGATTCGCCGAGCAGGATGGTGTTGGGATTCTCCGCGATCATGGTGCGACGGATGGTCTGCCGCACCAGGGCGTTCAGGTCCTCTCCCTGCAGGCGGCCGGTCATGTTCGCCACATCGATGCGCCAGCCGTCGAGGTGGTACGGGGCCCGCAGCCACTTCGCCACCACCGACTGCGGCCCCTCGATGAACCGGCGGCGCAGCTCGATCGAGGACCAGTTGAACTTCGGCAGGCTGGGCACGTCGAGCCAGGACGCGTAGTCCTCGTGCCGGTCGTCGAGCCAGTAGTAGAAGGCGCTCTCGACGGCACCCGGGGTGCGGTGCGCCGCCCGGAACCACTCGTGCCGGTTGCCGGAGTGGTTCGAGGTGAGGTCGCCGATCACCTTGAAGCCCCGCTCGTGGGCAGCCTCGACCAGCCGCACGAGGGCAGCGTCGCCGCCCAGTGCCGGGTCGACCACGTCGAAGCTCCGCGCGTCGTAGCGGTGGCTTGAGCCGGCCGGGAACACGGGCGTCAGGTAGAGCAGGGTGACGCCGAGCCGTTCGAGGTGGTCCAGGTGCACGACGATGCCGTCGAGGTCCCCACCGTAGAACTGGTGCGAACGGGTCGGTTGCTCCGCCGCCACCGGGTCGCCCCACGCCGCGGGCACAGCCCAGGCCGGCTTCTCGCGCAGCGCGGCGGCCGTGGAACGCCCGAAACGATCCGGGAAGATCTGGTACATCACGGTCGACGCGGCCCAGTCCGGCGGTGCCGGATGGCTGAGCAGCTTGAAGTCCTCCGCGTCGACGGTCTCGAAGGAATGCGCCCCGGCGGCGTTCAGCCACCAGTGCCCGCCGTCGGCCCGGTTGATCAGGAACCGGTAGCCGTTGACCGGGTTCAGGATCTCGACCTCGGCCTCCCACCACCGCCAGCCCTCCGCCGCGCCGAGCAGGCGGGCCTCGTGGAAGCGCGGTTCCCGGTCGGGCGTCGAACGCACGTGCACGGATGCGACGGCGCCCCACGCCTCCGGCACCCGCACCCGCACGCCGACCGCGTCGCCCGGCCGCGGCGCCTGGTCGGAAACGTACAGGGCCGACCCGTCGTGGTGCGGGAGCATGCGTGCCCTACTTCACCGATCCGGCGGTCAGGCCACCGACGATGTACTTCTGCAGCCAGAGGAACAGGGCCATCACGGGCAGGGCCGCGAGCACGGCGCCGGCCGCGAAGACCGAGTAGTTGGTGGAGAATTTCTGAGACACGAACTGGTAGAGGCCCACCGCGAGGGTCTGATTCTCCGGGCTGATCAGCACGATGCTCGCGATGACGAACTCGTTCGTCGTGCCGATGAAGGAGAGGAGGCCGACGACCGCCAAAATGGGTGCGACCAGTCGCAGGATGATCGTGAAGAAGATGCGAGCGTGACCAGCACCGTCCAACTTGGCGGCCTCGTCGATCGAAGCGGGAATCGTGTTGAAAAATCCGTACATCAGGTAGGTGTTCACCCCAAGAGCCCCGCCGAGGTAGACCATGATCAGGCCGACCTGCGAGTCCAGTCCGATCGCCGGGAAGATATCAGAGATGCCGTTGAGCAGGAGGAATATCGCGACGACAGCCAACAGTTGGGGAAACATCTGCAACAGTACGAGCGTGAGCAGTCCCCCCCGGCGACCGAAAAAACGCATACGGGAGAAGGAATACGCCGCAAGGGCCCCCAAAAACACCGTGCCGATCGAGGTGATCACTCCGATGATCAGGGTATTGCCGTACCAGGCGGCGTATGGCTGTTGGGGCAGGTTGAAGAGCGTCACAAAGCTGCCGAGGCTCACCTCGCTGAATAGCCCATTTGCCGTGATCAGGGTGCCACCGGGTTGCAGCGCTGCCGAGAGCACGTAGACAAGGGGAAACGCCGAGAACACGGCCATGAACACGCCGATCAGGTGGCGCCATCCCGTTGCTCTGAACCAGCGCTTGAACTGGAATGACGACTTTCGCGCGACGATGCGGTCGCTTGCCTCCCGATTGTTGACCTGCATGTCAGTTCAGCTCCTCTAGTGCCTTGGTCTGCCTAAAGCTGATGATCGACACGATCGCGACCAGCAGGAAAATGATGATGGAGAACGCACTCGCCAATCCGTAGTCGCGGTTCGCACCGACGAAGGCGACCTTGTAGACCATCGAGATGAGGATGTCGGTCGCACCGACATTCACTCCCGCGGTAACGTCTCTCGGCCCGCCATTGGTGAGCATGTAGATGAGGTTGAAGTTGTTGAAGTTGAACGCGAACGACGAGATGAGCAGCGGGGCCACCGACACGAGCAGCAGCGGAAGCTTGATCAGCCGGAACACCTGCCAGGGCCGCGCCCCGTCGACCGTTGCTGCCTCCTGCAACTCGACGGGAATCGACTGAAGAGCACCCGTGCAGACCAGGAACATGTAGGGAAAGCCGAGCCACAGGTTCACGAAGATGATGCTGAATTTGGCCAGCCACTCGTTTGTGAGCCAGGGTATTTCCGCCCCGCCGAACAGCACCTGGTTGACGAAGCCGAACTGCGGGTTGAGCAGTCCCGCCCAGACCAGCGCGGACAGGAATGCCGGGAACGCGTAGGGAAGAATCAAGACGACGCGGTAGACGTTGCGTCCGCGCATCCGCAGGTCATTGAAGACCAGCGCCAGGAAGAGCCCGAGCGCGAACGTGGTGACGACAGAAAGGAAAGCGAAGGCGAAGGTCCACAGGGTCACGTTGATCAGCGGCCCCCGAATGGATTCCGTGCCGAACGCACGGGCAAAGTTATCGAATCCGACCTCAACCTTCCAACCGGGGCGCAGTTCGGTACCGTCCTCCGCGGCGAACGCCCCGACCGTGCCGTCCTCGGCGTAGACGACGTTCGTCGTGGTGTTCGTCATCGTTCTCGCGGCCTCGTCGTAGACCAGATCGGACAGGTAGAGATAGGCCTTTGAGCCGTCCGGGGTGCGGAGCACCCCCTCGTTCGGGTCGTCGGTGAGCGGCACCGAGAGGGCCGCGATGACCTCTTGATTGGCAGCGATGTCGCTGAACTTGAGCGAGGTGTAGCCGGGAAGTGCGGTGGCGACGCCGTCGGCATCCGTCTCGGCATCGGTGACTTCACGCAGGGGCGCGTCGGCGCTGCCGACGCTGATCCGGCCGTCAGGGTCGGTGACGAGGAGGCTGTAGGCACCCAATTGCTCGATCACGGTGATGTCATACGCGACCGAGTCCGGCACTCGTTGCTGCGCGGAGGCGATGAGTGATGCGACCGCGTCCGCCCTGGTGCTGTTGTGCCCGGTGCCGTAGTTCGTGAACGCGATGTAGCCGGAATAGCCCACAACAAAGATCTGGAAGATCACGAGGAAGATCAGGCCGGGGGTGAGGTACTTGGCCGGCAGAGCGTTTTTGCTGAAGTAGATCCAGTTGACGATCAGGGTGACTGCCAGAACGAGTCCGAAGACGACCCAGTCCTGTTTCAGGAAGAGCACAAAGAGGGCGTAGACGCTGATTGCGTCGACGATACCGAGGAGCAGAATTTTCACCAGGAGAATCTTGATCCCGACGGACGCCGCGTCGGCAATTCGTCCCGCCCGCTTGGATTGCCTCCACTGGGTGACCAGCGAGTTGTCGCGCACGGTGCGATCGCGACCTGTTCGTGGGGTGGGCATCTTCGTCCGTTCTCTGGCGCCTGCCGGCAACCTTGCCTGATGTGCGGTGAGGGAGCACGCTGTGCCCGGCCCCCTGATGGAGCCGGGCACACGGTGTTACTTCGCGATGGCGCCCTGGATTTCGCCGGTCATCTTCTGCCACAGCGCTGCCGGGTCACCCTCGCCCGCGATGATCGCGGCCTCGGTCACGCCCCAGAACTGCCAGACCTTGCCCATTTGCGGGATGTTCGGCATCGGAACGGCGGTTGCTCCGACCGTACCGAAACCGGCGGTGATCGGGTCGGCGGCAGCTGCCTTGAAGGCGCTGGTCAGCGCGGGCGGGCGCCCGCCGACCTCGTAGAGCGCGGTCTGCACCTCTTCGGAGCCGATGTAGTTCACCAGGAACTCATTGGCAGCGAGAGCGTTCTTGGTCTTCGCACTCACGAAGAAGCCCTGCACGCCGACAAACGGCTGGGCAGGGTTGCTGCTGGCGGTCGGGATCGGGTCGATCGCGACGTCGATGCCGGCCTTCTGGGCATCCGGGACATTCCACGGACCGGAGAGGAAGAACGGCGATGCGCCGGCGTTGAACTTCTCTTTGGCGATGTCGTTGGTGATGTTCACGCTGAGGTGCCCTGCGGCGCCTTCGGATGCGAGCCAGGCCGCGTAGGCCTCTCCACCGGCGTTGCCGATCGAGAGGTCTTCGGCGTTATAGCTGCCGTCGGAGTTGGTGCCGAACACGGGGGCGCCGAACGAGGTCTGGAACGGGTACAGGTGATACGGGTCCGATTCCGGTCCAACGGGCACGAGGAACGGGAACTCAGTGCCGGCGGCGGTGCCGGCGGCGACCATGTCCGCGTACGTCGCCGGCGCGGTCGGCGCCAGGGCCGTGTTGCGGAGGAGGGCGATGTTCTCGATCGAGTATGGGACACCGTAGGTCTTGCCCTCGAAGGTCATCGCGGTGACGGCGACCGGCTGGAAGTCAGCGGTCGTATCGCCGAGTTCAACGGGCTTGAGCACGCCGTTCGAGACGAGGTTCCCGATCCAGTCGTGGGCGCCGATCGTGATGTCGGGGCCCTTGCCGGTCGGAACCTGGGCGATGAACTCTTCCTGGATCTTGGGGAAGTCCTTCTGGATGAGTTTTACCTTGACGCCGGATTCCTTCGTGAATGCCGCCGCCGCGTCTTTGAGGACCGTGCCGCGGTCGGCATCGACCCAAACCGTCAAGGTGTTGGCGGCGGCTTTATCGCCCTCGCCACCCTGCGGGGAGGCCCCGCCGGAGCATCCGGACAATGCGAGGGACGCTGCGACCACTACTGCGCCGGCAGCGACGAGACCTTTCATGTTCACCATCATTGGTGTGCCTTTCTCAGGACATTGAAAATTTATGCAAGCGTTTACATTTATAGCAAGTATCGGAACCATTGACAACTGAAATAGTCGGATCTGAATCTTGAGCAGGTGATGCGCACAGCCCGCAGACCTGCAAGCGCTTCCATAGTCACGAAAATGCCGTAGGGTTTCTTTTCATGACAGGCTCAGAGTGGTGGCGAACCGCAGTTATCTATCAGATCTATCCTCGGTCCTTTGCGGACGCCAACGGTGACGGGATGGGCGATCTAACCGGCATCACCAATCGTCTCCCTGCTCTCCGGGCTCTCGGGATAGACGCCATCTGGCTCTCGCCGTTCTACACGTCACCGCAGAACGACGCTGGTTACGACGTGGCCGATTATTGCGATGTCGACCCTCTCTTCGGCACGCTCGATGACTTCGACACCCTGCAGCACACGGCACACGAGCTGGGCATCCGCGTGATCGTTGACCTCGTGCCAAACCACTCCTCAAGTGAGCATCCATGGTTCAAAGCTGCCCTCGCCGCAGCCGAGGGCAGTGAGGAGCGCGCGCATTACATCTTCCGTGATGGCCAGGGCGAACACGGCGACCTTCCCCCGAACAACTGGGATTCCGTCTTCGGCGGCAATGCCTGGACCCGCGTCACGAACCCGGACGGCACTCCCGGCCAGTGGTACCTGCACCTCTTCGACACCACACAACCCGACTTCGACTGGGACAACGAATGGGTGAAGGCGCAATTCCGCGATGTGCTCCGGTTCTGGCTCGACCGCGGGGCGGACGGTTTTCGGGTGGACGTCGCGCACGGCATGATCAAAGCGACCGGTCTTCCCGACTACACGCCTCCGGTCGCGGGCGGCAGCATGGGCGGTGCCTCGACGGAGGGGCCAGGCATCATCACCGAGTGGCCCGAAACCGCGCCCTACTGGGCCCAGAACGGTGTGCACGAGATCTACCGCGACTGGCGCCTCATCCTCGACGAGTACCCGGGCGACCGCATCCTCGCGGCCGAGGCCTGGGTCGATCCGCTCAGCCACGTCGCCGAATGGGTGCGCCCCGACGAGATGCACCAGGCCTTCAACTTCGCCTACCTCGAGACGGCTTGGGCCGGCCCGGCCCTCCGCCGCGTCATCGACGATTCCCTCGCTGCGTTCGGCGCAGTTGGTGCCCCGAGCACCTGGGTGCTCTCCAACCACGACGTCGTGCGCCACGCCTCTCGGCTCGCGCTCAACCACGAGAACCTGCAGGGCCACGGTATCGGGCCGACGACGCCCGACCTGCCCGACAGCGTGATCGGCCTGCACCGGGCCCGGGCCGCCTCGGCGCTCATGCTCGCGCTGCCCGGCTCCAGCTACCTCTACCAGGGCGAGGAACTGGGTCTACCCGAGGTCATCCACCTGCCCGACTCCGCACGCGAAGACCCCACCTGGTTTCGCACCAACGGAGAGCGCTACGGCCGTGACGGATGCCGCGTGCCGCTCCCCTGGGAAGCCGCCGCTCCCTCCTACGGCTTCGGCCCCTCGGCCGAGAGCTGGCTGCCGCAGCCGGACGAGTGGGCGGGCCTCGCCCGCGACGCGCAGGTCGGCGTCGCCGGCTCCACCCTTGAGTTGTACACGCTGGCCCTGGGCCTGCGCCGGGAGCACGCCCTCGGGCTGGGCTCGGTGGAGTGGCTGGACGGCCACGCTGACGAGATCGTGGCGCTGCGCAACGGCGCGGTGACGGTCGTCGCGAACACGGGCGCGGAATCCGTGCCTCTGCCTGCCGGCGAACTCCTCCTCGCCAGCGGCCCGCTGCCCGGCAACACGCTCCCCGGCGACACCACCGTCTGGCTGCGCGCCTAGCCCCCACCCTCGGGGCGTTTGCCCAAACGAATTCGACGGAGATTCTGCCCGAAACGGCCGGTTTAGAACTCAAAACCCAGTTCTAGAGCAAAATCTCCGTCGAATTCGTTCGGGGCACGGGGCAGAACGGCGCTCGAAGGCGACGGATGCCGCGTGCTCCGGCGACGCGATCAGTGACCCCGCAGCGCCGCCATGGGACAATCGAAGGGCGTCGCCTGAACGGGGAGCGCATAGAAGGAGTAGCAGTGACCGGCACGGGGATCGACAGCGGAACCGAACACGGAACCGAACCGGGACTCGGCACCGACCCCAACACCGACCCCGAAGCCGACCAGGCGGCCCCGACGCGCGGGGATCTCGCCGAACCTCGCGAGCTCACGACAGAACTGACCCGGTTCATGCTGGCATACAAGTTCGCGACCGACGAGATGATGACGAAGATCAACATCTTGAAGGAGGAGTTCGCCTCCATCCACGACTACAGCCCGATCGAGCACGTCAACTCTCGGCTAAAGACGCCCGACGGGATCCTGAAGAAGGCCGTCCGCAAGGGCTGCCCGCTCGTCCTCGACGACATTCGCGCCCAGATCCAAGACATCGCCGGCATCCGCATCACCTGCAGCTTCATCTCGGACACGTACCGCATTCTCGACATGCTCACCAGCCAACTCGACGTCACGGTGCTCGAGGTCAAGGACTACATCGCCGCCCCGAAGCCGAACGGTTACAAGAGCCTGCACCTGATCGTCGACATCCCCGTCTTCCTGTCCGACCGGGTCGACGAGGTCACGGTCGAGATCCAGATCCGAACGGTCGCGATGGACTTCTGGGCGAGTCTCGAGCACAAGATCTATTACAAGTACCATGGGGCGGTTCCGGTGGATCTGGTGGGCGACCTCAAGCAGGCGGCGGATGCCGCCAATCGCCTCGACCTGAAAATGGAGGGCCTGCACGATCAGGTCCTGGCCATGGAGCCCGACGGCAGCGGAGAGACCCACCTGCTCGAGATCGCCGGGCTGTCGCAGCTGGCACTGCCAGAGGGCCTCCTCGCGGCCATCGGCCGCGCCCGGGCCGCCGAGTCCCCGCCCAAGTCCGCGCCAGTGACCGAGCCTGAGGACGAGGACGAGACCAAGGCCGAGGCGGCCGGCTAGTTCCAGCTGGCCTGTGTCGGGGTCGAACTAGTTCGTGTTGGCGTACAGCCAGACGAGCGGGTTGACCTTGGTGCCGTCCTTGCCGCCGACGCGGATCTCGAAGTGCAGGTGCGGGCCGGTGGACATTCCGGTGTCGCCGACCTGGCCGATGACCTGGCCGACCGTGATGACGTCGCCGGTCTTGAAGAGCATCGAGCCGTGGATCATGTGCGCGTAAACGCTGGAGACGAGCTCGCCGTCGATCATGTGGTCGATGATCATGTGCACGCCGAGGCTGCCTTCGCCGTCTTGGGCGTAGCGCACGACGCCGTCGGCGATCGACTGGATCGGCGCGCCGAGGCCCGGGTTGAAGTCCTGGCCGCCGTGGTTGGAGGAGCAGCCCGCACAGTCGCGGAAGCCGAACTCGTCACCGATGTGCACGCCCACCGAGAAGGGCCATTGCACGGTGCCGTTCGGGTTGTTCGTGAAGGTCGCTTCCATCCGGATGCCGCTGGCCGCTGCGACCTCGGCGATGGTCTTCGACTCGTAGCCGTCACGCTCGACCGAGATGGTGTCCGCTCCGCCGGTCATGGAGAGCGACTGGGCAGGTTCGCCCTGGGCGCTCAGCTTCGCGTTGTAGGCGGCGGCCTGCACATCGGCAGAGGACAGCAGCGCCTCGGCCGGCAGGGAGGTGGCCACGGCCATCAGGGCGACGAAGGCCATGGCGACCATCGTGACCCCCGTCGTGGCGAACTTACGCACCCGATTGGCGGGGGCCGTCGCGGTGGTGCGGGGCCGGGGTGCCGGCGTGGTGGCGGCGGCCGGGTGAACGGCGGGCGCCAGTCGCTCCCGGGCCGATGCGCGGCGGGGGCGGGAGGCGGGCTGTTCCGCGCGGCGCTGCGCCCGGGTGGGGAAGGGGATCTCCGTGGACGTCGTGACGGCGGAGCTGGCCGTCTGCAGCCGGTCCACGTCGGAGACCGGAGCGTCGGCGGCGGCCGGCGCGGCGATCAGGCGGTCCGAGTCAGCGATCGTCACGGACTCGAATTCGGGTTCAGCGAGGCGCGCGGCGACCAGAAGGTCGAGGTCCGGCGTCAACGGCCCGGCACCAGCGGGATCGGCGGCGGTCGGTGCGTCGGTGACCGCGGAGCCTGGAATGTCCAGCACTGGGACGGACATCCGCTCGCGCTCGCGCAGTTCGCGACGCGTGAGGGGCTTCGTTGCAGGGTCACTCACACCCGGCACCGAGGCAGCCGAGCTAGAGGAGTGAGGGAGCAAAGGATCGGTTCTTTCGGCGCATTGGACGGTTGAAGATAGTCGTCTTGGCCTCAACCAAAGTAACGAATCAGTACAGGCTACCGCCCGGAGGCCGGTTATCCCTACTCTTCGAAGCAGAATGACACCCGAAAAAGGGGCACTGCCTCCGTTTCCGGCGATCTCTCCGGGCCGCCACGAGCACGTCGGTCACCGGTGTTTCCGCGGCATCCGTCTCGTTCGAAGCGGTTCAGTCGCCTACGCTTCCGCGTCGGCCATGAAGTCATCGAAAAGTTTGGCCAGAAGGGGTTGGCAGACCCGATAAAGGTCGGGAGCCCCGGCAATGAGCAGGCCCATACCCTCGCGGTCGGCTCCGAAGCCACCGACTCGAGCGCCGGCCTCGCGCGCCACCAGCGCGCCGGCCGCGTGGTCCCAGGGGCTCAGCCCGCGCTCGTAATAGAGGTTCAACCGCCCGGCGGCAACCGAACACAGGTCGAGTGCGGCCGACCCGATGCGACGGATGTCCCGTACCTCGCCGATCAGGCCCCGCACGACGTCCGCCTGCCGCTCTCTTTCGGCCGCGCGATAGGAGAAACCGGTGCCCAGCAACGCCAGCGACAGCGGCACGTCCGTCGGCACCTGCAGCCGGTGGGCGCCGCCACGCCCCGTCACCTGCTGCCGCGGTGAACAGCTCGTCACCGGTCGGGTTGTAGACGGCGCCGGCCAGCGTGGTCCAGGTGGCCGGATCGGGGTCACCCTCGACGACGGCGATACTGACCGCCCAGACCGGAAAACCGTAGAGGTAGTTGACGGGGCCGTCGATCGGGTCCACGACCCAGGTCAGGCCGGATGTGCCGCGGGTGGCCGCCGACTCCTCGCCGAAGAAACCGTCATCGGGCCGGGCGTCGGCCAGGAGAGCCCGAATCAGCGACTCGGTTTCCCGGTCGGCCAGGGTCACGACGTCTTCCGGGGAGGACTTCGACGCGGCGACCTGCACCCCAACAGTTCTCCGCCGGGCAGCCAGTTGCCCCGCGGCGAGCGCGGTGTCCTGGGCGAGGCGAAGCAATCCGGCTGAGGCACGTGTGGTCATGGTGCAACGCTAAATGATGCGGAAGAGAGAGTGGCAAGTGAGGGATTCGAACCCCCGAAGTCTAAGACGGCTGATTTACAGTCAGATCCCTTTGGCCACTTGGGTAACTTGCCAGTACGCACCCGACCATATGCAAAACACGTGACCGGAGACGCTCAGTCAGAATACAAGGTTTTGGTCCCCAGTGAGAAATCGGCACGTCCGGTACCTATCGGACGGTGGATATGATCGGAGATGACGCAACTTCATTCCCGATAGGAACCTCATGGTAGGCATCGATGACGTCGCCCGCCACGCGGGCGTCTCTACCGCCACTGTTTCGCGCGCACTCAGCGGCAACGGCCATGTGTCCCCTGCCACCCGTTTAAAGGTCGAAGCATCCGCCGGGGAACTCGGCTACGTCGTCTCCTCCACGGCATCGAGTCTCGCCTCCGGCCGGATGAAGAACATCGGTGTCGTCGTTCCGTTCCTTGACCGCTGGTTCTTCTCCAGCGTTGTCGAGGGTGCTCAGAAATCCCTTCTGAAGAACGGCTATGACCTCACCCTGTTCAGCCTGACCGGCGGCGGAGGCGAGCGCCGCATCGTGTTCAACCATTTCCTGCTGCGTCAGAGAGTGGATGCTGTCATCGCGATTTCGCTCGAACTGACCACGACCGAAGTCGCCACCCTGCACGCACTCGACAAGCCTCTGGTCGGCGTCGGCGGCCCGATCGAGGGTGTTCGCACGCTCACGATCGACGATGTTGCCGTGGCCAGGCTCGCCACGGAACATCTGCTCTCCCTGGGCCACACACGGATCGCACACATCGGGGGAAATGAGGACGTCGACCGGGATTTCCATCTTCCAACCAACCGCCGGGTCGGCTATGAGTTAGCCCTGACGGCAGCCGGAATCACTCCAACTGCCGAATTGTTCAAGCCTGCGGACTTCACGATGAAAAGCGGCTACCAAGCGGCCACACAACTTCTTGGCAACCCGCACGGTCGGCCGAGCGCCGTTTTCGCCGGCTCAGACGAGATGGCGATCGGAGTCATCCTTGCCGCACGGGACCTCGGCCTCGTCGTGCCGCGGGACGTGTCCGTGATCGGAATCGATGACCACGAACTCGCGGACTTCTTCGGCCTCACCACGATCGCCCAGTTTCCGCAGGGGCAGGGCGAGAAGGCCGTCGAGATCCTGCTGGACCGGCTGCGTCCGGGCCAGAACCAGCTCTCGTCCCTGAACACCCCCATGCCATTCGAGCTCCTCGTGCGCTCCAGCACCGCCCGGCCGGGCGAATAGGCACCCACTGGGTACTATTGCAGGCATGGCAGACTCAACGTTCGACATCGTCAGCAAGGTAGACCCGATGGAGGTCGACAACGCCCTCAACCAGGCGCACAAAGAGGTCGCACAGCGCTACGATTTCAAGAATGTCGGCGCCTCGATCGAGATGAGCGGCGAGAAGGTGCTCATGAAGGCCAACTCCGAGGAGCGCGTCAAGGCCATCCTCGAGGTTTTCGAATCCAAGCTGATCAAGCGCGGCATCTCCCTGCGCAGCCTGGACGCTGGCGATCCCTTCGCCTCGGGCAAGGAATTCCGGATCGAGGCCTCGATGAAGGCAGGGATCGACCAGGAAAATGCGAAGAAGATCAACAAGATCATCCGCGACGAGGGCCCCAAGGGCGTCAAGAGCCAGATCCAGGGCGACGAGCTGCGGGTCAGCTCGAAGAGCCGCGACGACCTGCAGGCCACCATGGCCCTGCTCAAGGGCAAAGACCTCGACGTGGCCCTGCAGTTCGTCAACTTCCGCTAGTCCCACGCCTGCATTCACCAATTCGACGGAGATTTTGCCGATTTCGCCGCGGAAATGCCTGAAAGCGTGTTTTTACAGCAGAATCTCCGTCGAATTCGTTAGGAGCGCGTTCGGCTCCGGCGATGTTCAGGAGAACGCTTCGATCATGCTCAGCACGGCTGGGGTGAGCAGCACGATGAACAGCACCGGCAGAATGCAGAAGATGAGCGGGAAGAGCACCTTGACCGGGATCTTCATCGCCTTCTCTTCGGCGCGCTGACGGCGGCGCAGGCGCATTTCCCCGGCCTGCACCCGGAGCACGTCCGCGATCGCGATGCCGTAGGTGTCGGCCTGAATGACCGACCGGGTGAACCGGCGCAGGTCCGATGACGAGGTGCGGTCGCCGAGCGCCTGATAGGCGTGCGTTCGGGTGCGGCCGATGCTCATGTCCTGCAGGGTGCGGATGAATTCCTCCGCGAGCGGCCCCTTGCCGTTCGTTGCCGCCTTGGCCATCGCCGCTTCGAAGCCCAGACCGGCCTCCACGGCGATCGTCATCTGGTCAAGGGTGTCGGCCAGGGAGTTCTGGATCTTCTCTTGTCGCTCCTGCCCGCGGCTGATCAGGAGAAGGTCGGGCACGAAGAAGCACAGAACCACAAGGATCGCACCGAGCACGAATCGCGTCGGGACCGGGTCCCCGCTGATCCACAGGAGCGCCAGGAGCGCACCGGCGGTGCCCGCGAGCGGCTTGGCGATGAGGATCTTGTCGATGGTCCAGGCCGGGGGCCGACCGGCGAGCGCCAGCCTGCGTTCGAGCATCCCGAGGTACCCTCGGGGGGCCAGTTCGCGCATCGTTCGACCCCGTCTGACGCGCGCTGCGGTCGTCCCGACGAGGTTTAGACCTGCATCCCCGATGTCGGTGATCGGCTTGGCGGCGCGACCGCCGACGAGGATGCCGACCAGGACCGCGAACCCGCCGGCAACGGCCAACGAGGCAAGGATTGCGATGAGTGAAGGCACTGGATTCTCCTAGAACTTGACCTTGACGACGGCCATCATCCACAATGAGCCGGCGACGAGCAGGATGGCGGCGACGACCAGGGCGGCGATGCCCCAGATGCTGCCGAAGAAGCCGGCGAAGTAGTTCGGCTGCGTCAGCAGCAGAAACGTGAACACCCCGATCGGCAAGAGGATCAGCACCCAGGCTGACATCTTTCCCTCGGCGGCGAGCGACTTCACTTGGCGACGGATCTCGTTGCGTTCCCGGATGGTGTGGCCCACCCGGTCGAGCACCTCGGACAGGTTGCCGCCGACCTCACGGTTGATGGCGATCGCCTGCGCCACCCACTGGAAGTCCTCGCTCCGCATCCGGGTGGCGGTGTTGTCGAGAGCATCACCGAGGTCCCGGCCGATGCGAGTCTCGTTCACGACCCGAGCCAACTCGTCCGCCGACGGCGACGGCGTCTCCTGGGAGGCCGCGTCCACCGCCCGCAGCAGGCTGTGACCGGCCCGCAGGCCGCCGGCCAGAAGCGCAAGGGTTTCGTCGAGCTGTTCCGCGAACTTTGCGCGACGCTGCCCCGCCCGCACGTGAAGAAACACCTTCGCTCCGATCGGGCCGAGCGCCGCGAAGGTCGCCAGGAGCGGTATCGCCCAGAAGGTGCCGTTCCCCAAGAGCAGGCCGGTCAGGGCCAGCACGGTCGACGTCGAGAGCACCATGAGCACGAAGCCGGACGGCTGCATCCGGATGCTGGCCTGTTCCAGTTCCTCCGCGGTGAACGGCGCGCGGCCGCGACGAAGGATCGCCCCCTCGATGGCCTCGACCGTGCGGTCGGTCACCCGGGTGAGGGTCGACGTGTCCACCGCACCCGGCGCTCGACGGCGTTCCAGCGGCACCCGGGGCCGTGGTGGTGCGATCACCAGGAAGACGACCACGAACAGGGCGATCAGCGCGGCGGCGATTCCTCCGTAGAGGGCCAGCTCATTCATCTCTGGCTCCGGGTGACGAGGTTGGCCTGGAACACGCTCGGGGACAACGGAATTCCGAGGTCCCGGAATTTGTCGGCGAACCGGGGCCGCACCCCGGTCGCCACCGCGTGGCCGAGCAGGCGTCCGGCCTCGTCGACGCCGGCACTGTAGTCGAAGACGAAGGCGTCCTGCAGGGTGACGATGTCACCCTCCATGCCTTGGACCTCCGTCACGTGCGTGACCCGACGGGTGCCGTCCTTGAGTCTGGTGATCTGGATGATCACATCGATCGCCGACGAGATCTGCTCTCGGATGGCGCGCAGCGGCAGGTCCATTCCGGCCATCAGCACGAGGGTTTCGAGCCGGGCGATCGCGTCGCGCGGCGAGTTCGAGTGAACGGTCGAGATCGATCCCTCGTGCCCGGTGTTCATCGCCTGCAGCATGTCCAGGCTCTCGCCACCGCGGCACTCGCCGATCACGATTCGGTCCGGCCGCATCCGGAGGGAGTTGCGCACGAGGTCACGGATGGTGACCTCGCCTTTACCCTCGATGTTGGCCGGCCGGGACTCCAGCCGGATCACATGGTCCTGCTGTAGCTGCAGCTCCACCGCGTCCTCGATGGTGATGATGCGCTCACTGGAGGGGATGTAGGCGGAGAGCACGTTGAGCAGCGTCGTCTTCCCGGTTCCGGTGCCACCGGAGACGATGATGTTGAGTTTGGCCTTCACGCAGGCATCCAGCACCTGGGCCATCTCGGCGCTCAGCGTGCCGAAGCCGACCAGGTCGTTCACGGTGAAAGGTTCGCGCGCGAACTTGCGGATCGTGAGCGAGGAGCCGTCGACCGCGAGCGGCGGGATGATCGCGTTCACCCGCGAGCCGTCGGCGAGGCGCGCGTCCACCAGCGGCGACGACTCGTCGATGCGGCGCCCGACCTTCGACACTATGCGCTCGATCACCCGGCGCAGCTGGGCCTCGCTGGTGAAGCGGGCAGCGCTGCGACTGAGCTGGCCGTCACGCTCGACGAAGATCTGCTCGTGGCCGTTGACCATGATCTCGGTCACGCCGACGTCGGCGAGCAGTGCCTCCAGCGGGCCGAACCCGAGCACGTCGGCACCGATCTCGGCGATCAGCCGGGTGCGCTCCTCCGGACTGAGCGGAACCTGTTCGGCGGCGACGATGCTGCCGAGTTCAGCCCTGGCATACGAGTGCAGCTGTTCCTCACTCAGGCTCGGGTCGTTCAGGCGCGTGCCGATACGGCCGAAGAGTTCCTGTGCCGCCCGTTCCTTGAGTTCTGCCAGTGGGTCAAGCGGCGGCGCCGGGATGGGCGCGGGTTCCGGAGCGGGAGCCTGAGCCTCCGGTGCAGCTGTGGCCTCGGTGGAGGGTTGAAGGGCAACGTCCGTCACCGCCCTCGATGCAGAGAGGTTGCCGTTGCCGGTCTTCTTGTCGAGCTTGTGCAGTGGACCATCGCGGCGTGCCGCCTCCACTCGGTCGGTCAGTTTCATGCGACAACCACCCTTCGATGCAAGCGACCGCGTTTGAACGACCCGCTGGGGTCGAATCGGCGCACCAGCTCCGTGAGGGCAGCCGACGCTGGATTTTTCTTTCCGTTCTGGAGCAGCGGAATGCCACGATTCGTGGACAGCGTCACCAGGCTCGATCGGGGAACGGCGACGTCCACCGGCACACCGATCGTTGCCTCGACGTCCTTCACGCTCAGCCCGCTCACCCGGTCGGCGAAGTTCAACACGACATGACGGGCCGGCGGCAGGATGCCGATGGTGGCGAGAACGGCGAGCTCCTTGCGCAGGCCGCGTGCACCCGGCACGGACATGTCGCAGAGGAATACGGCGTCTGTGGCAGCCTCGAGGGCGGCCAACGCGTGTTCACCCAGGCCGGGCGCCGTGTCGATGATCACGAACCGAAAGATCCCGGCGAGTTGGCGAATCAGGTGACCGAGCTGCTCGCCGGTGACCCGGTCCCCGTCGGCCGGCGACTCCGCGCCGCACACGACGTAGTAGCCGTCCGGATGCGGGGTGAGGTAGGCCTTGAGCACCATGGCGTCGTTGGCCGCGACGGCGGTGACGGCATCCGGCAGGAAGCGTCCGGGTGTCAGCGACAGGGCCATGGCCACGTCTCCGAACTGCACATCGGCGTCGACGAGCACCACCGACAGCGGGGCCAGCTTGGCGAGGCCGACGGCCAGGTTGGTCGCGATCGTCGTCTTGCCGACACCGCCCTTGGCGGCCACCACCGCGATGGTCTGGCGCGGGATGACCTCCGGCTCCGGAGTCTCCTCGGTCGTGGGCGGGTCGAGGGTAGGGGGTTCGAGGGTGGACGGTTCCTGCTCATCGGCTGCCGACCGGTCGTCGAGTGCGGTGACATCCGCTAGCCCGATCTCGCCCGGGCTGCCATCCCGGGCTTCGTCGCCGGGTCCGACGGCCGAGGCCGTCTGCGCTACCGACCCCAGCACCCCGTCACGCCAGGGGCTCAGTCGTGGGCGGCTCATTGGAACACGACGCTTCCGTCGACGACCGCTGAACCGGTCTCATCAGCCGTCTTCGGCTCGATGGTGAGCCACACGCTGCCGAATTCCTTGCCCCAAACCAACTTCTGGATATCTGCGGTCGGCCGAGCAAGAGTGACCATGACGGTCTCGGCTGCCTCGGCTGCCGCGTCCGCTCCGTCGGCAGGGGGCGTACTGGTTCCCTCGCGTACCGCGGTGACGAGCACCTTGTGGAAGACCTGCCGGCTGATTGGCGTGTCTTCGGCGCCGTCAGCGCCTTTGATGGTGGCGGAAATCACGACGCCGACGGTGTCGCCCGGCTTGATCGTGCCGCCGACCACCCGCTCGACGGGAAGGGCGATGCTGACCGCCTGCATTCCCTCCGGCAGTGCGACGTCTCCGCTGGCCGCCCGCGTGGCGGGCGTCACCCAGCGAGACTCGAGCAGCTGCTCGCCGGGCATCAGTGCGGTGTCCGCCACCAGGCCCTTCAGGTCGCTCAGCTTCGTCACCCGGCCCGGCACCGCGGCGAGGGCCGGGATCTGCTTCGCGGTGATGAGGTCGGTGATCGCGCTCGCCTCGGTGCCGGCTGGGATCTCATCGGCGACCAGGTAGACCGATACGAACTCGGCGCCGTCGGCTGCTCGCGCGTCGGCGCTGTTCACGTAACCGGTGAGCACGACGGTGCCAACGATGGCCAGAACGATCGCGAGGATCGCGCCAATGAGTCGGGTTTTCATTGCAGCTCCTACTTGATTAGGTTGACGCTGGTTGCGTTGAGTTGAGGCCCGCCCAGTCCGAACGCCCCGTCGATGGAGACCCATTTATTGAAGTAGCCCTGGATGCCGTTCCAGTTATTGCTCTTGTCGCTTTCATCGCAGGGTTTAGGGGCCTTGGGGTCCTTGGGAGCCTTGGGAGCTGTTGGGGCTGCGGCGGGGCAGAGCGGGGCCAGTGGATCGAGGACCTTGGTGGACGGGAAGTTCCAGCCGGTGATGGTGAACCCGGCAAAGGCGAAGATGCGATACTCGGCGTTGGTTCCCGTGCCACGAACGCGGTCATAGATCGGCACCAGCACCGTCGTGCCCTTGAGGCTTTCCAGCTTCGACTTGCAGTCGGTGTTCACACTCCCGCCGGCGTCGCTGCCCACCCAGAGCTGCCCGGCCGCGTCAAGGTTGAGACTCAAGTTGACGATCGCCACGCAGGCGTTGGCGTTGTCAAGCCAACCAAATCCCCCGGGGATGACTTCCTCTGAGGGAGCGTGCTTGCAGATCTTGTTGGTGTCGGTGCGGATGGTCACATGTTTGCCCGACGCCGCCAACGACTCCTGAAACTCGCACCAGGACAGCGCGAGCGCGAGCACGGGGCCGGACCCCGGGCCGCCCCACTGCGCCGTGGCGGTCGCGCCCACGGTCGTAGGGTCGACGCCGATGAACCGCGCGAAGGGGTGGCTGATGGCCCCTGCATTGGTGCCGGCGACGCGGGTGCTGTCGGAGACCGTTACGGTCTTGTTAGCCATGCTGATGCTCGGTGCCAGCACGTTGGCGGCGCCGTCATTCGCGTTGTCGTTGGTGAAGCGCGCGGCGCCGCCGGCCGGATCGGTGCAGACACCGTCCTGGCAGTCGCGGGCGATGGCGAGGGCAGCGGCATCCGCGCCGTTCTGAAGCTGTGCGCGCTCCGCGTAGAGGGCCCCGACATCGACTGCAATCGCCACGAACCCCAGCAGAGGCACGAGCAGGATACCGACCATCACAGCGCTCGCACCGCGCTCGGAACGAAGCCCACGATTCAACCACCGCATAGCATGACTCCTTTGCCGGTCAGGGGAAGCGTGGTGCCGAAATAACCGGTCAGAAGTGACACGCTGTAGGTGATGGTGACCGTGACGGCCTGGTTGGCGGCACACGCCGCGGGCGTGATCGAGATCTGGCCGCCCGACACGCTCGGGCTGATTGACGGGGCGGCGGCGATGGCCGCGGCCTTGGCCGTCGACTGACTGTTGTGAATCGCCATGTTCCTGGCGCCTTCGCGGGCCGCATTGGACAGCGAAATCTGAATGTTGTAGAGCCGGCTGAACTCGATGAGGCCGAGCACCAGCAGCAGGAGAATGGGCAGCACGAGCGCGAACTCCACGGCGGCAGCGCCGCGTTCGCCTCGTCGATGGAGGAAACGCATCATTTGGTGGCCCCTTCGGGTAGGCCTGGCGTTGCGGGTGAAAGTCGGGGGTGAGTGCGGGCGGCGGCGGCTCGCCTTGGCAAGCCGCCGCCGGCGCACGGGGTTCTGGCGGTCAGTCTCCGCCGGGCACGCGTCGGTTAGCCGGGGGTGCCGCCGAGGTCGACCGCAACGCCATTGAACATCCCCGTCAGGGCGAGGCCGATTGCGCCGACAGCGCCGATGATGACGACGGCGATGAGCGAGACCATGAGGCCGTACTCCACTGCGGTGGCGCCCTCTTCGTCGGTGCGCAGGCTGTTCATGAGGGCCTGAATTTTGGTGTAGAACTTCATCTCGGGTTTTCCGTTCTGTGTGGGCCGGCCAGGGCGGCCGAGCGAATGACCACAAGTTACGTTCGCCGAGAAAACCTCACTACTCCCCAGAAGAGGGGGTCCCCGTCTGGGGGCAGCTGAATGAAAGCTGAAGAAATACTGAAAGCAGCATGACAATGACTCGCGAGGTGGGATTGTCGCGAGCGAGGCCGTCATTCGGGTTCGAGCCGATCAGTTCGAGTGGCTCAGGGAATCGCGCGGGAGGTGTCTCCAGGCGCGCTGCGGGCAGGAAAAATCGGGTACACAGGTGCTCCTCGGGTGAAGCGATCTCGCCGTAGGGTCGACGACAGAGTCACCGTAACCCCGTCTCCACGATCGCCCTACCCCCGTGCCGGGGGTTCTTCAGCCCAGGATCACGCCGAGAAAGGCCCCGGCGAGCATGGACGGCCCGAACGGGATGGAACTCCGCAGGGTCACCCGGCGCAGCGCCAGGGCGACCAGCGAGACCAGACTGCCGATCAGGAAGGCACCGAAAGCACCGACGAGAAACGGGGTCCAGCCCAGGTAGCCGAGCGCAAGGCCGATCACGGTGGCCAGCTTCACGTCGCCCATGCCAATGCCGCCGGGCGAGATCAGGGCGAGTACGAGATAGAACGCGAACAGCGCGGCACCGCCAAGGAAGGCCCCGAGCAGGGCCTGCCAGGCCCCGGATGCCGCCGCCGCGAGCGTCAACAGTATCGGCAGCACGATCAGCGAGGGGTAGACCAACGCGTTCGGCAGACGCTTCTCGGTGATGTCGACGACGCTGAGCACCACCGTGATCAGCGCCAGGTACAGATACGCCGGCAGCTCCCACCCGACCCCGAACTCCCACACGACCAGGGCGACCAGCAGGCCGGTCGACACGGTCACCGCGGCACGCACCGGCCAGACGAAGCGGCGGCGGATGCGCAGCATCCGTTCGGCAATCCCGGTCATGAAAACCCCGAGTGCGGCGCCGATCAGACCGGCGACAATCGACAGCCAGGGCGCCACGCGCGTCTACCTCACGCCGCGGGAAATCGTGACCATCTCGTCGCGGGGAACGACCTTGACTCGCGTGCGACCCTCGTCGGAGCCGAGCGCGAGCTCGTGCTGGTCGAGCCGGTGCCAGCCGTCGAGGTTCGTGTACTGCACCCCTCGCTCGTCGAGCAGGTCCACGATGCTCTGCTCCGAGGGCGAATCCGGTCGCCACCAGTTGCCGAGGTCGTTGATCAGGTGCCGCACGGTCTCCATGGCGTCGGACTTCGTGTGCCCGATCAGCCCGACCGGTCCGCGTTTGATCCACCCGGTCGCGTAGACGCCGTACAGCTGCGTGTTGGCGCTCTTCGATCCGAACGATGGGTCGCCCTTCCAGAGAACCTGCCCCTCCCGGTTGGGGATCACGCCGTGCTTCCTGTCGAAGGGAACGCCCGGCAGCGGCGACCCGAAGTAACCCACGGCGCGGTAGACGGCCTGGATCGGGAGCTGGCGGATCTCGCCGGTGCCGACGACGCCGCCCTGCCCGTCGGGGGTGGTGCGTTCGTAACGGATGGCGCCGACCCGGCCCTCGCCGTCGTTGACGATCTCTACGGGCTTGGCGAAGAAGTGCAGGTGCAGGCGGCGGCTGGCCGTGCCGGCCGGGCGCTCCCGCCACTTGTTCAAAACCTTGTCGATCACGAAGACCTGCTTGTTGCTGGCCACGGCGTCCCGCGCGGCATCGTCGTAGTCGAAGTCCTCGTCGTAGAGGACGATGTCCACATCGGGCAGGTCGCCGAGTTCCCGCAGCTCCAGCGGGGTGAACTTCACGGAGGTCGGTCCACGGCGGCCGAACACGTGCACATCCGTCACCGGCGATGCCTTGAGTCCCTCGTAGACGTTCGTCGGAATCTCGGTGCTCAGCAGGTCGTCGGCGTGCTTGGCGAGCATACGTGCGACGTCGAGCGCCACATTGCCGTTGCCGATGACGGCAACCTCCTGGCCCTCCAGCGGCCAGGAGCGCGGCACGTCGGGGTGACCGTCGAACCAGCTCACGAACCGGGCGGCCCCGTAGGACCCGTCCAGGTCGATGCCCGGGATGTCCAGGTCGGCGTCGCGCACGGCCCCGGTCGCGAAGATGACGGCGTTGTAGTGCTTCTTCAGATCGTCGAGGGTGATGTCGATACCGAACCGCACGTTGCCGAAGACGCGGATGTCGCCGCGGTCGAGCACATCGCGCAGGGCCGTGATGATGCCCTTGATCCGGGGGTGGTCCGGGGCGACGCCGTAGCGCACAAGTCCATAGGGTGCCGGCAGGTGGTCGAACAGGTCGATCGAAACCTCGAAGTTCCGTTCCGCCTTGAGCAAGATGTCGGCGGCGTAGATACCCGCAGGTCCCGCGCCGACAATGGCCAATCGCAACTTGGTCATGGAAGCCTTTCTAGCTTGATCGTCTAACTGGATCGTTCAACGATCGTGTCGGCGAAACGGGTGAGGGCCTTCTTGACCGAGCCGTCCGGCAACGGGGCGAGGGCTTCGACCGCGTCATGCGCCCAGCCGTGGGCCTCGGCGAGGGTTTGCCCGGTCACGTCGTGCTCGCGCAGCGCGGTGATCGCGGAGTCCGCCGCAGCGGTCGCGACGCCGTTGCTGGCCATCACGTCGCGTTCGAGGCGTTCGAGCAGGGCGGCGGCGTCGGCGTCGTGCGGGGCACGCTCGCGCAGGCGCAGCAGCGGGAGGGTGGCCACCCCGGCGCGCAGGTCGGTGCCGGGCACCTTGCCGGTCTCCTCCGGCTGCGGGGAGAGGTCGAGCACATCGTCGATGAGTTGGAAGGCGACGCCGATCTTCTCGCCGAACGCGATCACCGGCTTTTCGAACTCGGAGGGGGCGTCGGAGAAGATGATGCCCGCCTGGGCGGCCGCCGCGATCAGCGACCCGGTCTTGTCGGCGAGCACCTGGATGTAGTGCTCCACGGGGTCCTGGCCGGGCTGCGCACCGACGGTCTCGTGCAGTTGGCCGAGCACGAGGCGCTCGAAGGTGTCGGCCTGCAAACGGATGGCCCGTTCGCCCAGCCGTGCCATCAGCTGGTTGGCGCGGGCGAAGAGCAGATCCCCGGTCAGGATCGCCACCGAGTTGCCCCACACGGTCTGCGCGCTCGGCACCCCGCGGCGTTTGTCCGAGTCGTCCATCACATCGTCGTGGTAGAGCGAGGCCAGGTGGGTGATCTCGATCGCGGTGGCCGCGGTGATGACGTCCGCGTGGTTGCCGCTGCCGAGGTGGGCGGTGAGTAGCGCCAGCATGGGGCGCACGCGCTTGCCGCCCGCGTTGAGCAGGTAGCGGCTGGTGACGTTCGCGATCTCGTCGGCAAAGGTCACCTCGGCGAGCAGACTGGCCTCGACCTGGTCGATTCCCCCTTCGATGCCCGCGGCGAGGCCACGGTCCTGGGCGGTCGAGAAAATGCGATCGCTGAGGCCGAGCTGGCTCGTCACGGATGAGCCGCGACGGAACAGGGGCATGCTCGGTTTCACTCTGTCAGCCTAACGATCGGATCTGGGAGGATTCAAGACGGTGCGTTTGACGCATCCGTCGGCTTGACGCCGCGATGCAGTGCCACGATACCCAAGGTCAGGTTGCGGTAGGCGACGGCGTCGAAGCCCACCTCCCGCAGCCAGACACTGAGGGTCTGCTGATTCGGCCAGGCCGCGATCGACTCGCCCAGATAGTCGTACGCCTCCGCGTTGGAGGACGCGAGCTTTACGATCATCGGCATCACGCGAGTGAGGTAGGCGAAGTAGCCCAGCCGGATCGGTGCGAACGGCGGCGTGGAGAACTCGCAGATCACGACGCGCCCCCCAGGCTTGGTCACCCGGTAGAACTCGGCCAGGGCCTTCTTGGGCTCGACCACGTTGCGCAGGCCGAACGAGATGGTCACGGCGTCGAACTCGTTGTCGGCGAACGGCAGCGCGGTGGCGTCGGCCTGAACGAACTCGACCTGCGGGTTGTCCGCGTGGCGTGAACGGCCGACCGCGATCATGCCCTCAGAGAAGTCGGCGGCCACAACGTGCGCGCCCGTCTTCGTCAGCGCGACGCTGGAGGTGCCCGTTCCGGCGGCGATGTCGAGGATGCGTTCGCCGCGCCGGGGGTTCACGGCGCGGGTCGCGGCCATCCGCCACAGGGCCGCGTTTCCTACCGAGAGAACGGCATTCGTGCGGTCATAGTGGGTGGAGACCTGATCGAACATGGCAGCGACCTGCTCGGGCTGCTTATTGAGGTCTGCTCTACTCACTCCCACAGTCTAGATTGCCCGCGGACACGCCGGGCTCTCCACAGCCTCTGGCATAGGCTATGCAGGTGAATGCTCAGGCTCTAACGGTTGAAACCACCCCCATCGCCGACATCCGCCAACTGATTCTTCTGCTCGACACCCGAGCACCGCTGCTCTGGATGCGGCGCAACCAGGGTCTGGCCGGCATCGGCACGGCCCTGCGGCTCGAGTTCTCCGGAGCGACCCGGCTGACGGATGCCGCCACCGCCTGGCGCGACGTCGCGGCCGCCGCCACCGTGTCCGACCCGATCGGAAGCACCGGCACGGGCCTGCTCGCTTTCGGAGCCTTCGCCTTCGACGCCTCCTCGGCCCAGACCAGCGTGCTGATCGTGCCGCAGGTCGTCATCGGGCGCGACAACGGCCGATGCTGGGTGACGCGCATCTGGCCGACCGGCACCACGCCGCCGGAGATTCCCCTGGCTCGCCGTCCTCTCGGCACCGAATACCGCATCTCCCTGCTGCCGGGCGCGCTGCCGCCCGCCGGGTACCGCGACGCGGTCGGCGAAGCCGTGTCCCGCATCGCCTCCGGAGACCTCAACAAGGTCGTGCTGGCCCGCGACCTGGTCGGGCGGCTGCCGGGGGAATCCGACCTGCGCCGCGCCGTCAGCGAGCTGGCGCTGGGCTACCCCGACTGCTGGACCTACGCGGTCGACGGCCTCGTCGGCTCCAGCCCGGAGACCCTCATCCGCGCCGACCACGGGGAGGTCAACGCCCGCGTGCTCGCCGGCACGATGTCGCGGGGCGCGGATGCCGCCTCCGACCTGGAGGCAGCCCTCCAGCTGGCCACCTCCGCCAAGGACGGCGACGAACACGCCTTCGCGGTGCAGAGCGTGCTGGCCTCGCTCCGCCCGCACACCTCTCACCTCACCACCAGCGAGATCCCGTTCACCGTGAAGCTGCCGAACCTCTGGCACCTGGCAACGGATGTCGAGGGCACCCTGAGCGACGGATCGAACTCCCTCGACCTGATCGCCGCCATGCACCCGACGGCCGCGGTCGCCGGCACGCCCACCGAGACGGCGCTCGCCCTGATCCGCGAACTCGAGCCGTTTGACCGGGGCCGTTATGCGGGCCCGGTCGGCTGGGTCGGCGCCGACGGCGACGGCGAGTGGGCAATCGCCCTGCGCTGCGCCCAGGTCAGCCCCGCCGGCAGCGTCACGGCCTACGCCGGCTGCGGCATCGTGCTGGACTCCGAGCCCGAGCGCGAGCTCGCCGAAACCCGCATGAAGTTCCGCCCCGTCGTGGAGGCCTTCGGCTGAGAAGCCTCCGCAGACTCCGCTCAGCGAGGATCCCCGCTCCGGGCGAGAGTGCCCGCTCCGCGGGTCACTCTCGACCGGAACGGACACACTCAGGTCGCGGCAAGGCGGGCCTTCTCAACCTCGACGTCGAAGGTCGCGGACGGCCAGGTCAGGTCGAGGCGCTGCAGGGCGTCGATCAACAGGTGCTGCACGGCCAGGCGGGCGTACCACTTCTTCTCGGCCGGCACCACGAACCAGGGCGCGGCAACGGTCGACGTGCGTTCGAGGGCGAGCTGGTACGCCTCCTGGTAGGCGGCCCACTGCATGCGCTCGTCGATGTCGCCCGGGTTGAACTTCCAGTGCTTGTCCGGGCGTTCCAGCCGCTCGGCCAGGCGCTCCTTCTGGTCGTCGGAGCCGATGTGCAGCATGACCTTGACGATCGTCGTGCCGGCGTCGACGAGTTCCTGCTCGAACCGGGTGATCAGGCCGTAGCGCTCCTCGATCTCCGCCGCCGGGGCCAGCGCGCGTACGCGGCCGACCAGCACATCCTCATAGTGTGAACGGTCGAAGACCCCGATCAAGCCGGCGTCGGGCAGCCGTTTGCGCACCCGCCAGAGGAAGTCGTGGGACCGTTCCACCTCCGTGGGCGCCTTGAACGCGTACAGACGGATGCCCTGGGGGTCGACAGCGCCGACGACGTGGCGCACGATGCCGCCTTTGCCGGCCGTGTCCATGGCCTGCAGCACGAGGAGCACGCGGCGCGGGACGCCGGACCGGCTGTTCGCGAAGAGCATCTCCTGCAGGTCCGACAGCACGCCGGCCCCGGAGGCCAGCGCTTCATCCGCGCTGTCCTTCTCCACCCCGTCGAAGCCGGGCGTCGAGGCGGGGTCCACGCCCGCGAGCCGGAACCCCGGCGTCACCCGCAGCAACGCCCTCGGTTCCCCGGTCCAGAATTCCTGCTCACTGCGTTTAGCCACGGTGCACCCTTCGTTGCAGAATCAGTGTCCCGCAGACGCCCCGGCAAACCTAGCGAACCAGCGGAACCTCGAGGATGCTCGGCCCCGCGTGCGGCGCGGTCAGCGCGCGCTCGAGGTCACTCCGGGTGGCCGCCAGACCGTATGACCAGCCGTAGGCGGCGGCGAGGTTGGCGACGTCGGCCTGCTGCGGGGTGAAGAGAACTCGGTTGATGGCGTCGGCGCGGGCGGATGCCGCCACCTCCAGACCGTCGAAAATGGTGCCGCCGCCGTCGTTGCCGACGATGATCTGGAGCCGCGGGAGCGCCTCCCCCGGGGTGAGCAGGAGCGACCCGACATCGTGCAGCAGGGTGAGGTCGCCGACCACCAGGCGGGTGACCCCGGTGGACTGCGGCGTCGGACCGGTCTGGCTGGCCAGGGCGATGCCGACGGCCGTGGCGACCGTGCCGTCGATGCCGGCCAGTCCGCGGTTGGAGTGCACGGAGATCTTCTTGCCGGGAACGCGGCGGTCGGCCACCCGCACCAACCGGGAGGCACCGAAAACGAGACGGTCGTGCGGCCAGGAGGCGCGCCAAACGGCGTCCACGAGCATGGGCCGGGTGACCGGCGCGCGCATGGCGGCAAGCTCTTCGCGGGTGATTCCGCGATCACCGATCGGGATCGATTCGCGGGCGGCTCCCGCGGCCAGCAGGTGCCGGCTGGACATCACCCAGCGGCCCAGCCATTCCCGCCCCTCGGGGCTGCCGGCCGCTGCGATGGCCACGGCGTCCGGGGCGGCGGCGCGGGCGAATACGCGCACCCGGTGTCCGGGGTTGAACCATTCGGTGCCGGTGGGAGCCACCACAATGGTCTCCACACCCTCGCGGACGATCATGGCCGGCACCTCGCGGCTGAGCGTCGGGTGACCGAACACGACAGCGCGCTCGACCCGCCCGCCGAGGTCGGAGGCCAGCAGCAGCTCGCGGTAGGCGGAGACGAGGTTCGGGCCGAACCGGGCGCCGCTGCACACCTCGGCCAGCAGCGGCCAGCCGCCGGTACGCGCGAATTCCTCGGCCTCGGGGCCGGCGCCCGTGCCGGCGATGACCACGGTGCGCGGCCCGCCCGTGACCGGGAAGACCGGTTCGGTCGGGGAAGCGTCCACGACCGGCGCGGCGAGCACCGCGGCCGACTCGGCGAGTCCGACCGGGCCGGAGATCGCTTCGGGAGTCAGCGCCACCGGCGCCGACAGCGGCTCCCGGAACGCCAGGTTGAGCTGCACCGGGCCCGGATCGAGCGAGGTGGCGCCGGTGGCGGCATCCGTCGCCCGTCGGGCCAGGGCAATGGCGTCGGCGTGCTCGCCGGCCGCACCCTCCGGTGCGGGCGCATCCACGCACAGGCGCGTCGCCACACCGAACAGGCCGGGCTGCAAAGTGGTCTGGTTCGAACGGATGCCGCGCAGCTCGCTCGGCCGGTCGGCCGTCAGCAGGATCATGGGCACCCCCGAGTGGTGCGCCTCGAGCACCGCGGGGTGGAGGTTCGCCACGGCCGTGCCCGAGGTGCAGACGACCAGCGCCGGCCGGCCGGCCTCGACGGCTAGGCCGAGAGCGAGGAAGCCCGCGCCGCGCTCGTCGAGGCGCACGTGCAGCCGGATCAGCCCGATCCGCTCCAGTTCGGCGGCGGCCAGGGCGAGGGCCTGCGACCGGGCGCCCGGGCTGAGGACCAGGTCGCGCACGCCCAGACGCACGAATTCACCGAGGAGAGAGACGCTGAAGTCTGTGGCCGGGCTACCGCTCGACGCGATGTCAGGCATCCCGCCGGCCAGGCAGGTCGCCTTCGCCCGGCTCGGATTTTTTCGGCTCGAACCCGGCTTGGCCGTTCTGGCCGGCCTGACTGCCCTGACCGGTTGTGCCGGAGGTTCCTGTCGTGTCGGTGGTTCCTGCCGCACCGAGGTCCCGGGGATCCGGAGCGTCGAGGTCGGCAAGCTCCTGCTCGAGGGCACGGAGTCGTTCCTGGTCGGACGTAGCCCGGTCCAGACCCTTGAGGAAGTCGATGTCGTCGTCGGGGGCGAACGATCGAACGATCTTGCCCGTGCTGGCACGGCCGCGACCGATCAGCAGCCACAGCACCGGCCCGATCACGGGAATGAGCACGATCACGAACATCCACACCCAGCGTGGTAGCCCGCGCACCCGGGATCGTTGCAGGAGCGCGCAATCCACCAGCGCATAGACGGTGAGGACGACGACGACGACTCCAAGAGCGAACCACAGGCGAACCATTCCCACAGTGTATGGCTCCCACCCGTGAGATCGGTGAGTGAGCGCACAGCCCGGCGATCTAAACTGTGTCCATGAATGTTGTTCCCGCCTGGGTGTCCTATTCGGTCTTCCGCGTGCTCCTGTTCGCCGTTCCGCTCGCCGTGATGCTCTTCCTCCGGATCGAGTGGTGGATTGCCGCGATCGCCGCCGCTGTGATCGGAGCCTCGCTCTCCTTCATCTTCCTGCGGAAGCCTCGCGAGAAGGTCGCGCTGGGCCTCTACCAGGCGCGGCACCCCGATACGGAGCCGGCGCACCCCGACGCCGTGTCCGAGGATGCTGCTCTCGACCGGGCCGATGCGCGGGCGGCCGATGCCGACCTACAGCGCGAACGCGAGAGCCAGTAGCAGCCCGTAGGCCAACGCCGAGACGCTGGTCAGTTTGAGGGCCAGCACCAGTTCGGTCGAGGTCGTCGCCGTCACCGTGATCAACCCGGCCGGCACCGCCAGCAGCAGCACGAAAAACGTCAGCCAGGCCAGCGGGTAGAAGACCGCGAAGAAGGCGACGATCGCGAACGCCAGCAGCAGGAACAGGCAGAACACGACGCGCGACGCCATGCTCCCGATCAGCACCGCGAGGGTGCGTTTGCCGGATGCCCGGTCCGGCTCCAGGTCGCGCAGGTTGTTGACCATCAGCACGGCCATGGCGATCAGGCCGATCCCGACGCCGCTTAGCCAGCTTTCGGTGTTCACGGTGCCGACCTGCACATACGTGGTACCGACGGTGGCCACAAGGCCGAAGAACACGAAGACGAAGACCTCGCCGAGACCGAAGTAGCCATACGGTTTGCGTCCGCCGGTGTAGAACCAGGCCGCAATGATGGCGAGGACACCCACCAGCAGCAGCCACGACTGACCGGTCAGCACCACCAGGGTGAGGCCGGCGAGCGCGGCGAGCGCGAAGAATGCGAGGGCTACCGTGAGTACGGCACGGGGCTGGGCGGCTCCGCCGCCGGTCAGCCGGGCCGGGCCGATCCGGTTGGCGTCAGTGCCGCGGATACCGTCGGAATAGTCGTTGGCGTAGTTCACGCCGATCTGCAGGCACAGGGCCACGATCAGGGCGAGCACCGCTCGTACCGGATGGAAGACGCCGGGGCCGCTCACGACGATCGCCGCACCGGTGCCGAGGGCCACCGGTGCGATAGCCAGCGGGAGGGTGCGCAGGCGTGCTCCGGAGACCCAGTCTCCTGCCGTGGCCGGTCCGGTTCGCGCCCGGCCGCGGCCGGCGGGGGCGTTCCGCCGGGCGGGGTTGCCCGACCTCCCGTTCCGGGCCGCCGAAGAGGTCGCTGCCGAGGGATTCAATCGCTGTTGTGAGGGCCTGATCGGCCGCGCTCCGTGTGCCACGCATTCATAGTACGTGCCGGTGGCCCGGTGGCTCGGTAGCTCGGTAGCTCGGCAGCTCAGAGATCGGCGAGCATCCGGCCCAGCGCAAGACGGTCGGGTTTGCCGGTGGAAAGCTGCGGGATCGACGCGACCCGCACGAGGCGCGCGGGCCTGGCCGCCTTGCCCAGATTGGATGCCACGGCTTCCCCGATTCTCTCGAGGGAGTCCTCGGGGAGGCCGGCCGCACCGGGTTCCGCACCGGGTTCCGCCGGCACGACCAGCACCGGGACCTGGCCCCACGTGACGTCGGGCCGCCCCACCGCCACGGCCTCGCCGAAGCCCGGCAGCGACCGGACGACCCGCTCGACCGCGTCGAGCGACACCTTCTCGCCGCCGGAGATGATCACGTTGTCGGCTCGCCCGAGCACGCGTACGAGGCCCGTCGCGGCATCCACCTCGCCCAGGTCACCCGTGCGGTACCAGCGTCCCCCATGCACCTCGAGGAAGCGGTCGCTGGTGCGCACGGGGTCACCGAGGTACCCCTCGGCGAGCACGGAGCCCGCGATCTCCAGCTGCCCGTCGACCACGCGCACCTCGGAGTTGCCGATCGGGGTGCCGTTGTAGACACAACCGCCGGAAGTTTCCGACGAGCCATAGGTGGCGAACACGTGCAGGTCGAGGTCGACGGCCCGCTCGGCGAGCAGTGACGGCAGCGCCTGGCCGCCGACCAGGATGCCGTCGAAGCGGCGTAGCACGGCCAGCAGGTGAGGGTCGTCTGCGGCCGCGGCGACCAGCCGGGCCAGCTGCACCGGGACCAGGGCGGTGAACCGCAGCGGCTCGGTGAGGCGCCCGGCTGAGGCGGCGAACACGGCCGGGTCGAAGTGGCCGCTCGGCAGCACGACGGGGACGGTGTCGGCCACGATCGAGCGCACGAGCACCTGCACCCCGGCGATGTAGTGCACGGGCAGGGCCAGCAGCCACTGACCGGGGCCGCCGAGGCGCACGCTGGAGGCGGCGGCGCTGCTCAGCAGGGCGTCGGTGCTGAGCATCACGCCCTTGGGCACATCCGTCGATCCGGACGTCTCGATCACCACGGCCACCTGACGGGGCACGCGCACCAGGCTCGGCCGCCCGGCGGCCTCCTGCCGGCCGGGTACCGGCAGCACGGCGTCGCCGGTGTCGGCCAGCGCGAGGCGCAACGGGGTCATCAGGTCGAGCGGGTCACCGACCGGCACCACCTTCAGCCGCCGGGTCATGGTCGCCTAGAACTGCCAGTCGTAGGGACCCCAGTCGGGGTCGCGCTTCTCCAGGAACGCGTCACGCCCCTCGACCGCCTCGTCGGTGCCGTAGGCCAGGCGGGTGGCCTCCCCGGCGAACACCTGCTGGCCGACCAGGCCGTCGTCCACGGCGTTGAAAGCGAATTTCAGCATCCGGATGGCGGTGGGCGACTTGGTCAGGATCGTGCGGGCCCAATCCAGCGCCTCCACCTCGAGTTCGCCGTGCGGCACCACGGCGTTCACGGCCCCCATCTCGAAGGCGCGCTGCGCGGAGTACTCGCGGGCCAGGAAGAACACTTCCCTCGCGGTCTTCTGCCCCACCTGGCGGGCGAAGTAGGCGCTGCCGTAGCCGGCGTCGAAGGAGCCGACGTCGGCATCCGTCTGCTTGAACTTGCCGTGCTCGGCGCTGGCGATGCTGAGGTCGCAGACCACGTGCAGGGAGTGCCCGCCGCCGGCCGCCCAGCCGGGGATGACCGCGATGACAACCTTGGGCATGAACCGGATCAGCCGCTGCACCTCGAGGATGTGCAGCCGGCCGCCGCGCGCCGTGTCGATCCCGGACGCGGTCTCTCCCTCGGCGTACTTGTAGCCATCCCGGCCTCGGATGCGTTGGTCCCCGCCCGAGCAGAACGCCCAACCGCCGTCCTTCGGGCTGGGTCCGTTGCCGGTCAGGAGCACCACCCCGATGCGCGAGTTGACGCGCGCGTCCTCGAGGGCGGCGTGCAGTTCGTCGACGGTGTGCGGGCGGAACGCGTTCCGCACCTCGGGCCGGTTGAACGCCACCCGGGCGATCCTCCCAGTCACGTCGTGGTGGTACGTGACGTCGGTGAGGCGGTCGAAGCCCGCGACTTCCTGCCACTGGGTCGGGTCGAAGATTTCGGAAACCTGTTCGATCATGCACCCAGCCTACGCGGGCCTGCGGCGCCGCAATGCGGCAGGCCATGGGCCTCTCGGCAGCTGGTTGGCACCCCCGTTTGAGCGGCAAAGTCAAGCCCCTTGAGGCCGTCGTTTCCACCCCGTGTACTGAGCTATCGAGAAATACTCGGAGGCAGTGATGGCCGACAATGACAAACAAAAAACGATCCCCACCCCACCCGCGAGAAATATCGGGATCAACGAACTCTCCCCCACGGAATGGCGCATCAGCGATCGGATGATCGCGGACGGCGATCCGGCCGCCTTGGTCGGCTTCATCCAGCGCGTGGACGACGCCTTCGAAGTGACGGACTTCGGCCGCCCCGGGGGCGAGCGTACTTCTCATCCTTTGACCGCGCCACGGCCAGTCTCGCCCTCCGTCCGGCACCCAGCGGAACGGCGCTGCGATGAGCACGGCCATGCAAGAGACCCAGCCCCCGGAGCACTCAAGCTCCCGACCGACACCGGCCGCGAATCAGCCCCCGACCTCGGCGTCAGCGTCAGCGTGAGCGAATTTCACCTCCGCTCCGTCGACCGCTCCCGCCCGCTACAGCACATCGACGGATGCCTTCGGCGACTACCTGCGCCGCATCGGCAGGGGGCCCTGCTCACCGCCGTCGACGAGGTGACCCTCGCGCAGCGCATCGAGGTCGGGCTGTTCGCCGGCGAAGAATTGTCCCACGGAGTCGACGACCCGTCCCTGGCCCGCGAGTTGGCCTGGCTTGCCCATGACGGCCGCCGTGCGAAGAACCACTTCATCGAAGCGAATCTGCGCCTGGTGGTCAGCATCGCCAAGCACTACTCCGGACGCGGAATGCCCATCATGGACCTCGTGCAGGACGGCAACATCGGCCTTGTCCGCGCCGTCGAAAAATACGACTTCATGACCGGCTACAAATTCTCCACCTACGCCACCTGGTGGATCCGCCAAGCCATCCACCGCGGCATGGCCCAGCCCGAGGTGCACGCCGTGCTCACCATGCGGGCTTCGGACATCGTTTTCTCCATGAGTGCCCTGCCGCCGCGGGAGCGGTCGATCCTGATGTCCCGGTTCGGTCTCGACGGGGGCGCGCCCCAAACGCTGGACCAGATCGCCGTCGTTCAGGGCGTGACCCGGGAACGGGTGCGCCAGATCGAGAAGCGCGCACTGGCCCTGCTGAAGGTCCCCCGACTCGAGCGGTACCCGCGGGACTGAACCTCGGCCGTGCCCCCTGAACGGAGCGTAGCGGTGCTGGCGACTTCACGCTATTCTCGGCTCAAACTTTGTTATCGGGGGATATATGGGCAAGCTCACGTACAACTCGTCTCTGACAGCAGATTTCGACGACCGGGTCCTCGCCCATATCCAGGTCGTCATCGGGGCGAAGTTGCGACGCGGCGAGTGTTTCTATTTCACGTGGCGAGACGACCCCCAGGGCGGCGACGGCCGCAGCACGATCTGGCTGCATCCCGCGATACCCCTGGCCTACAAGTATTTCGGCGGGCGCTCCCCCAGCCTCAACCGCGAATGGATCGAAGCCCTCATGCTTTCGGCCAATTCCTCCGGCGGCCTCCAGCTCGTGCCGGAACCACATTGACCCGCGACAGTACTGGTGAAGGACGAATCGTGATCCGAGTCGATATTGTCTACGGCGGCGCGGAGTACTCGTTAGGCGGCCGGTCATTGGAGTCCATCCAGACCGAGGTTGAGACCGCGTTCCTGGCCGGGAAGCCCTACTGGCTGCGGGTGAACAGTGGCGGCGGGCGCTTCGAAGACGCCTACCTGCTGATCGCGCCGGGCATCCCCTTCGCAATTCTCAACGTCAAGCCGCACACCGGCCCGGACATTGATCTCGAGGTGGACGGGGCGTTCAACCAGGACGTGCTCTGACCTGACTGGCGTTCCCCGCCTGACCGGCGTTCCCCGGGAGAGCCCCCGGCTGGCACACTGGGAACATGCTGCCACCACTTGCTGAGTTGCTCAGAACTGCCCGCGTCGTCGCCCTGCCCCTGGCGACGCGGTTTCGCGGACTCGACACCCGCGAGGCCCTGCTCGTGGAGGGACCGGAAGGCTGGGCGGAGTTCTCCCCGTTCGCCGAATACGACGACGCGGAGGCTGCCACCTGGCTGCGGGCCGCCCTCGATTTCGGTTGGCAGGCCACGCCGCCCACGCTTCGGGAGCGCATCCCCGTGAACGCGACGGTGCCGGCGGTCACCGCCGACGAGGTCGCCGGCGTGCTCGCCCGGTTCCCCGGCTGCCGCACCGCCAAGGTGAAGGTCGCCGACCCCGGTCAGACCCTCGCCGACGACGTGGCACGCGTGCGCATGGTTCGCCGTGTGCTCGGGCCGGAGGGGCGCATCCGTGTCGACGCGAACGGCCTGTGGAACGTCGATGAGGCGGAGCACGCCATCCACGCCCTCAACGAGTTCGACCTCGAATACGTGGAGCAGCCCTGCGCCACCATCAAGGAACTCGCCGAGATCCGCCGCCGCACCGGCTACCTCGACGTCGGCGTCGCCGCCGACGAAAGCGTACGCCGCGCGAAGGACCCGCTGCTGGTGGCCCGCACGGGCTCGGCCGACATCCTCGTGATCAAGGCCGCGCCGCTCGGCGGAATCCGCGCCGCCCTGGCGCTGATCAACCAGACCGGGCTGCCCGCCGTGGTCTCAAGCGCCCTCGACACCTCGGTCGGCATCTCGATGGGCGCCCACCTGGCCGCCGCGATTCCGGAACTCAACTTCGACTGCGGACTCGGCACGGCCTCGCTCCTTGCCGCCGATGTCACCACCGACCCGCTGCTGCCGGTCGACGGCGGCATCCCGGTACGTCGGGTGACCCCCGACCCGCAGCTGCTGGAGCGTTACGCGGCCGCGGACGACCGGCGTGACTGGTGGCTGGCCCGCCTGACCCGCTGCTACGCGCTACTCACCGACTGAACCAATTCGACGGAGATTCTGCGCAAAAAGAGGGTTTTCGGCCTGTTTGGCGGCGATCCGGCCGAAATCTCCGTCGAATTCGTTAGGGGCGAGGACCCATGGTCTAGAGGCCGGAGTAGGAGTGCAGGCCCTTGAAGAAGACGTTGACGATGCCGAAGTTGAATATGACGGCGGCGAAACCGATGATCGACAGCCAGGCGGACCGTGATCCGCGCCAGCCACGGGTCGCGCGGGCGTGGATGTAGCCCGCGTAGAGGGTCCAGATGATGAACGTCCAGACCTCCTTGGTATCCCAGCCCCAGTAGCGACCCCAGGCCTGTTCGGCCCAGATCGAGCCGGCCATGAGGGTGAAGGTCCACAGGATGAAGCCGATGATGGTGACCCGATAGGCCAGGTTCTCCAGCGTGGCCGCCGACGGCAGGGTGGCCAGGAACCGCAGCCGACCGCTCTTCGCGGACGCGAGGAGCGACTCACGCCGGAACTGGAGGATTTGCACGGTCGAGAGGGCGAACCCGAGTGCGAAGAAGCCCGTGCCCAGCGAGGCGACGAAGACATGAATGACCAACCAAGCCGACTGCAGGGCCGGCGGCAGGGGCGCGACCTCTACGTAGAAGCGCAGCGCCGCGATGCCGAGAAGCACCAGCACCATGCCGGTGACGAAGGTGCCGAGGAAGCGCAGGTCGGCGCGGGTCAGCACGATCAGGAACACCGAGACGATCAGCAGGGTGCCCGTCATCGCGAACTCGTACATGTTCGCCCACGGGACGCGCTCGGCGGCCACGCCGCGGAGCACCGCCGACACCAGGTGGATCAGCCACGCCAGCACGGTGAGCGAGACGCCCACCCGCAGGCTGGCCGAGCGGCCGTAGGGGGTGACCGCGTCGTTCGCGATGCGAGCGCTGATGCGGGTGAGGGTGGTGGTTCCGCCCGCCGCGCCGGCCGCTTCCGCGCGCGCAGCTTCGGCCCGGCGCACCTGTGCGTCTGCCGCCGTGGCGGAGGTGACCGCCGCGGAGCGCTTGGCCAGGTCGAAGGAAAAGGCGATGAACGCGAGAGCGTAGACCGCCATGGCCGAGTAGAGGCTCAGAATGGAGAGCTCGTTGAGATTCACGATGACAGCCTATTTCTGTTCGGATGCCGGGGTGGCCGATTGGGAGGATAACAGCAGGTCCGTGTGCCGATCGGCGAGGTCGCTGACGGCGGATTCCAGGGTCGGGTCCTCGCCCCGGGCTAGACCCGCGTATTCGAGGCGCAGCGAGCCGTCCTGCTCCGGCACGGCCTTCACCCAGACCCGCCGACGTGGCACGAACAGTGACGTCAGCAGGCCGAGCAGGGCCAGAACGGCGAAGGACAGCACCCAGAGCTGGGTGGGGTCGTGGTGGATGTCGAACGAGGCAAACCGCAGCACAGAACCAGAGAAGTCCCCGTTCTGCGCCCCCGGGTTGGCGTCGTCGAAGGTGACGGACCCGAGGCCGTTCGGCAGTTCCCGGGTTTCCCCCGGCTTCAACTCGATCGACTCCACGCCGGTCTTGCCCCCGGTGAGCTGGGTCATCTTGTCGATGTCGAGCGAGTAGACCGACGTCGGCACGCCCGCGTCGAGCCCCAGGTCTCCCGAGTAGACGTTGAGGGTCAGCAGCGGGTATTCGAGGTCAGGGAAGGAGGAGAAGAAGGCCCCCGAATCCGCGGTGGCCTGGGTCGGGTAGAAGAAGCCGATCATGCCGAGTTGCTCGGCGAGCCCGTCGGGAACCTTGATCACGCCGAGGGAGGTGAGGTTGGCATCCTGCGGCAGGAACGGCACAGAGTCGGTGAAGACGACCACCCCGTTCGGGTCCTTTACGGTGAGGGTAGGGGCGTAGCCGTTGCCGAGCAGGTAGACGTCGGTGCCGCCGGTGCGGGCCGGCCCGTTCACCTTCACCTGGCTGGCCTCTGCGGCCTCGCCCCGCGGGGTGATGGTGACCTCTGCTGTGAAGTCGATCGGCTGGCCGTAGGCCTTGAGGTTCTCCTCCTCGTAGGTGACGTCGAAGTTGTCGAGGGTGAGTTTGTAGGGCGTGAGGCTGGTGTCGTTGAAGAACCGGCCGGGGTTGAACGAGTCGTAGGCCAGCAGGGTATTCACGAAGGTCTGCCCTTCGACCAGCACACGTTGGCCGCTGAACCCAAAGCCGCCACCGAAACCGACGGTGATCAGGATGCCGACCAGGGCGAAGTGGAAGACCAGATTGCCGGTTTCACGCAGGTAGCCGCGTTCGGCCGAGACCGAGGTCTCCCCGCGATTCTCAAAGACGGCCGCCCGGTAGCCGCTGGACTTCAGAAGCCTGCGGGCGGACTCGACGGCGGCCTGGGCATCCGTGCCGGCCGGAGCGATGCGCGCCGTGAAGCCGGCCAGCCGGGACAGGCGGGCGGGGGTGCGCGGCGGCTTGGCCCGCAGCGCGAGGTAGTGGTGCTTGGTGCGCGGGATGACGCACCCGATCAGCGAGATGAACAGCAGCAGGTAGATGGCCGAGAACCACGCCGACGAGTAGACGTCGAACGCCTGAACCGTGTCGAGCAGCGGTGCGAGGTCGGGGTTGTCGGCGAAGTACTGGGTAACCCCGTTCGGGTCGGAGCTGCGCTGGGGTACCAGGGATCCCGGCACGGCGGCGATCGCGAGAAGCAGCAGAAGGAACAGCGCGGTGCGCATGTTCGTCAGCTGGCGCCAGAACCAGCGCAGCCAGCCTGCGAAGCCGAGGTGCGGTTGCACGATTCCCGCGGAGGCCGGGGCGTCGTAATGGTCAGATGGCCGGGACATAACTTCCGATCGTTCCTTGCAGGTCGAGGAGCCAGGCGTTCCACACACCACTGACCATGAGCACGCCGATGAGAACGAGGAGGAGACCGCCAAACAGGTTGATAGCCCTGACGTGCCGTTTCAGGAAGGAAACGGCTCCGGTCGCCCAGCTGAGGCCGAGCGCGATGAGAAGGAACGGGATGCCCAGCCCGAGCGCGTAGAACAGGGCCAGCAGGCCCCCCTGCCAGGGAGAGCCCGTGGTCAGGCTGAGAGAGTTGATCGCGGTGAGCGTGGGGCCGGTGCAGGGGGTCCAGCCCACGGCGAAGACCGCGCCGAGCAGAGGGGCGCCGGCCAGGCCCATCCCCGGTTTCCAGGTTGCCTTCACGCTGCGCTGCGCGAAACCGAACTGGCCGACGAACACCAGGCCGAGCAGGATTATCACGACGCCGGCGATGCGGGTGATCGCATCGCGATACTGGTTCAGCCAGAATCCGGCAACCCCGAAAATGACACCGGTGAGCACGAAGACGAGGGTGAAGCCGAGGATGAACAACAGGACCCCGAGCAGCAGACGGTTGCGGCCCCGGCGGTCGCCGCGCGCGGCGGTCGAGCTGCCGTCGGTGAAGCCGCCGATGTAGGCCAGGTAGCCGGGCACGAGCGGGAGGATGCAGGGAGAGGCGAACGAGACGAGCCCGGCCAGCACGGCGATGGGAATGGCCAGGTAGAGCTGGCCGCTGAAGACGATCTCGCCGAAGGGGTTGTCCACGCCTACGAATCCTCGGCGATCGCGTCGCGCACGAGAGTCTCGAGGATGGAGGGCTCCGAGATCGCACCGAGGATGCGGGCCGCGACCCGGCCTGACCGGTCGAGCACCAGCGTGGTGGGAACGGCGTTGGGCGGGATGCTGCCGCTGAACGCGAGCTGCATGCTCCCGTTGTCGACGTCCATCACCGACGGGTAGGTGATGCCGAAGCTCTCGTTGAACGCGGTCGCGTTCGCGGCCTGGTCCCGCACGTTGACGCCGACCCAGTGGGCGTCCGTGCCGGCGAATTCCTCGTTGAGTTTTTGCAGGGCCGGGGCTTCCGCCCGGCAGGGCGCGCAGCTGGCGTACCAGAAGTTGACCACGACGACCTTGCCGGCGTAGTCCTCGCTGGAGAGCGGGTCGCCGTTTTCGTCGGCGCCGCTCCAGGAGATGGGATCGCCGCGCTCGGCGGCCGGGATCTCGGTCCAGCTGCCGTCACCGGCGATGAAGCCCTTACTGCTGCCCTCGCGGTACTGTTCGGCGAGCGGGTCGGCGGAGCAGCCGGTCAGCAGTAGCGCCACGGCAACCAGGGCGGTGACGGCGGCGCGGGGACGGAGGTTCATACGGCTCCTACGTCCGAGGCGCCGACCTGCAGCGACAGGGCAGGGTTGGAGTAGCCGGTCTCGTCGGGGAAGCCGCCGGGCCAGGACAGGGTTGTGATGCTCGACAGGTCGCAGCGGCGTTTGCGCGGGTCGTGCGGCAAACGCTGCCGGGCCAGGGCGCGGTGCACCATCCAGATCGGAAGCTGGTGGCTGACGAGCACGACGTCGCCCTCGTCGACCGAGTTGCGGGCATCCTCGATCGCGGCGAGCATGCGCTTCGCGATCGAGTCGAACGGTTCGCCCCAGCTGGGACGCAGCGGGTTGATCAGCGGGTGCCAGCTGCGGGGATCGCGCAAGGCCCCGCCCGTGCCCCGCATCCGTTTGCCCTCGAAGAAATTGGTCGGCTCGATGATGCGCGGGTCGATGTCGACCGGAAGGGTGAAGGCAGCCGCGATCGGAGCGGCCGACTCCTGCGCACGCTGCAGCGGTGAGGAGATGATGCGGGCGACGGGGCGCCCGCGCTCCACCAGATCGGCGGCGGCCGCCTCGGCCATCTGAGCCCCCAGATCGGAGAGGCGGAATCCGGGCAGGCGTCCGTACAGAACGCGCTCGGGATTGAAAACCTCACCGTGCCGCACGAGATGTACCTGTCTGGCTACCACTCTCCCAGTCTACGGAGGGGGCACCCGCGAATACGCCGAGAGCCGTACGGCTAAACTTGACCGGTGACTGAGCGCATAGTGATCAAGAACCTGGACGCCCTCGACAACGGACCCGTGACGGTGTCCGGGTGGGTCGACACCGTCCGAGACCAGAAGAAGGTGCAGTTCGTCGTGCTGCGCGACGAATCCGGCGCGGTGCAGCTCGTGAACCCGCGCACCACGGATGCCGACGGCATTGTCGTCGCCGACGAACCGGCCACCACCATCTCCACCCTGTCGCAGGGCAGCTTCGTCACCGTCACCGGTGAGCTCAAGCACGACGAGCGCGTCAAGCTCGGCGGCATCGAAATCAAGCTCGCGACCCTCGAGGTCGTCACGGTCGCCATCCCCGAGACCCCGATCGCGGCCGACTCCAATCTGGACAAGCGCCTCGACTGGCGCTTCCTCGATCTGCGCCAGCCCAAGCAGAACCTGATCTTCCGCCTCCAGACCACGTTCGAGCACGCACTGCGCACGTACTGGATCGACAATGACTTCATTGAGCTGCACACCCCGAAGCTGATGGCCAGCGCGAGCGAGTCCCGCGCCGAGCTGTTCGAGGTGGAGTACTTCGACACCAAGGCCTACCTCGCGCAGAGCCCGCAGTTCTTCAAGCAGATGGCCCAGGCCGCCGGCTTCGGCAAAATCTTCGAGGTCGGACCGGCGTTCCGCGCCGACCCGTCGTTCACCAGCCGTCACTCCACCGAGTTCACCAGCGTCGACTCCGAGATCAGCTGGATCGACAGCCACGAAGACGTCATGCAGCTGCACGAAGAGCTGCTTGTCGCCGGATTCACGGCCGTCAAGGAGAAGCACGGCGACGAGGTCCTGGCCCTCTTCGGGGTCGAGGTCACCGTGCCCAGTACACCGTTCCCGCGCATCCCGCTGGCCGAGGCCAAGGAGATCGTCAAGACCCGCGGCTACGAGGTCCCGCGCGATGACGACGACATGGACCCCGAAGGCGAACGCCGGATCGCCGCCTACGTGCTCGAGACCTTCGGCCACGAGTTCGTCTTCCTCACCGACTACGCCTCAAGCATCCGGCCGTTCTACCACATGCGCCACGAGGGCGACGCGAGCATCACCAAGAGCTATGACCTGATCTTCAACGGCACCGAGATCTCCACTGGAGCGCAGCGCGAGCACCGCATCGACATTTTGGTCGAGCAGGCCAAGGAGAAGGGCGTCGACCTCGAGGAGATCGAGGGCTACCTCGACTTCTTCCGCTACGGCGTTCCGTCGCACGGCGGGTTCGGCATGGGCCTCGCCCGGGTGCTCATGCTGATGCTGCACCAGGCCAGCATCCGCGAGGTCACCTACCTGTTCCGCGGCCCGACGCGCCTCGAGCCGTAGCCGAACGGGCCGTAGCCGAACGGTCAGACGACGACATCGACGGCCATCCTCGACGATACGACGGAACGGATGAAGGTTCCCGCCGCCTGGTGGGCGGGGTGCACCTGGTAGCGGTTGACGGCGTCCAGGTCGTCAAAGTCGGCGATCAGCACGACGTCCCAGTTGGAGCCGCCGGCGACGTCGAAACCCACCTGCAGTGAGCGGATCTCGTCGACGACGCCCACGAGCCCTTCCAGGCGGACCGCGATCCCGGCCGCGGCGGCGGCCTTCTGGACCGGGTCGGCCGGGGCTAGTTGCCAGGAGACGATGTGCCGGATCATCGCACGGCCAGAAGCGCCGTGCGCAGCCGCAGTGGATCGATGCGCCAGTAGTTGTGCACCTTGCCGTTGAGCAGGAGCACCGGGATGTCCTCGACGTACAGGGCGTGCAGCTCGGCGTCGTCGAGAATCGAGCGCTCTTCGAGCACGATGTCGGGGGCGGACGGGTCGTCGGCGAGTTTGGTCACGACGCTGCCGACCAGATCCCGGGCGTCATCGCAGAGGTGACAGCCGGGCTTGCCGATCAGGGTGAGGAGTGCAGTAGCCATTGCTCCAGCCTATGCTGGCTCGCCGACGCAACACGCAACTAGACTTGACCGCACACATGTCCGAAGACACCATCGCCCCCGCAATCGCGTTCTTCGACGTGGACAACACCCTCCTGCGCGGCGCCAGCCTGTACCACCTCGGTGTGGGTGCCTGGCGGCGACGACTGGTCACCGGCCGGGACCTGCTCTCCTTCGCCTGGAAGCAGGCCCGATTCCTCTACGTCGGCGAAAACAGGATGCACCTCGCGAGCATCCGGGAGCGCGCGCTGGAAGTGGTCGTGGGCTACAGCCGGGACGAACTCGTCGCGCTCAGCACGGAGATCTTCGACGCCCGCCTCTTGCAGCGGCTCTGGCCGGAAACGGTCGCCGTCGCCCGTGCGCACCTCAAGGCCGGGCGCGAGGTCTGGCTCGTCTCCGCGACCGCCCAGGAGGTGGCCGACGTCATCGCCGAACGGCTGGGCCTCACGGGCGCGCTCGGTACCCGGCTCGAGGCCGTCGACGGAATTTTCACCGGCCGCCTCACCGAGGGTGTCTGCCACGGTGTCAGCAAGGCCGTCGCCGCCAACGCCCAGGCAGAGCGCAGCGGCGTCGACCTGGCCGTCTGCTGGGCCTACTCCGACTCCCACAACGACATTCCGTTGCTGGACTTGGTCGGCAATCCGGTGGTCGTGAATCCGGATGCCACGCTCCGCCGCTATGCCGCGGCCCGCCACTGGCCGGTGATGATCCTCAAACGCGGCAGCATCAGGGCCGCCACCCGGACAAGCAAAAAGCGCTAGACCCCAGGGGCCTAGCGCTTACGCCGGTAGCTATTACAAACGGTTCAGAACCGTCTACTTCTTATTGCGACGCTGGTGGCGAGTCTTACGAAGCAGCTTGCGGTGCTTCTTCTTCGCCATACGCTTGCGTCGCTTCTTGATTACAGAACCCACACGGACCTCACAAAAGAATTGGTTTCGCCGCGGGATTCGCGACAGACACGGTAGATATCAGTCTACCGGAAAAACAACACTCTCCTACGCGGTGTGCGCATTCGGGCGTTCAAGCGCCGCCGACTAGTCGATTCTCCGCCATTTTCGGGGCTTCGCATCTTTGACCGCATGCGCCATTTGGTATGATGTTTCCGCAAAGGCCTTTCCGATGGCCGCGGCGAATGCCCGCTGTTCCACCTTCAAGCCCTCGGTCTCCTCGGTCAGCTCCTCGACGGTGGCGTCGAAGTCGACAGTGAGGAAGGGGATCAGCCAGTCTTCGATTTCCTCCAGCGGCGCGTAGTCAAGATGGTAATACCGGTGCTGACCGGCTTCTCTCACGCCCACCAAGCCCGCTTCGCGCAGCACCTTCAGGTGCTTCGAGATGGTTGGCTGGCTCAGGCCGAGCTTGTCGACAATGTCAGACACGCTCAGCTCTCCGCCGGCCGTGTTCGATTGGTTGTATCGCTCGAGGAGAATGCGTAGAATTTCGCGTCGGGTCGAATCCGCCACCACGCCAAAGATGTCTGCCATGCCTCAAGGCTACTCATTCCCGGTGGGGGATACCATGGCGACAGCCGTTCGTCGCGGGCAAGTCGGAGGTTTCAGTGCAGACTCGGATAGCGGAGTCCGCCTTCGCACCGCGTCCCACCAGTTGGTACGCCTGGTTGCGAGACTCAGTGGACGGTCTGGTCCGCAGCTCGCCGTCCCGATTCGCCATCCTCGTTTACACCGCACTGGTCCTAGTGTTCACCCTCCTGTTCTCCCTGCTCATCGCCACGGCAGACCGCATCGTCACCCCGCTGCACGACGCCCTCTTCACCGCGGTGTCGGTGATCTGCGTGACCGGCCTCGCGACGGTGGACATGGCCACGCACTGGTCGGCCTTCGGCAATGTCCTGGTGGTGGTCGGCGTCAATATCGGCGGGGTCGGCGTGCTGACCCTCGCCTCTCTGATGGGAATGGTCATTTCCCGGCGCCTGGGCCTGCGCGCCCGGCTGATGGCCGCCAGTGACACGAACCCGTCCCGCATCCATGCCGGACCGGTCAATGAAAGACAGGCCGTTCGCCTGGGCGAGGTCGGCAACCTGCTCGTGACGGTCGCGATCAGCGCCTTCGTAATCGAGCTGGTCGTGGTTATTCTGCTCTTTCCGCGTATCCTCGCGGTCGGGACACCTGTCGGCGAGGCGCTCTGGCAGAGCGTGTACTACGCGGCCATGGCGTTCACCAACAGCGGCTTCTCCCCCAACGTCGGAGGTTTGGCCCCGTTCGCCAGCGACTACTGGTTCCTCAGCGCCTTGATGGTGGGCGCCTTCCTCGGCAGCCTGGGTTTCCCGGTGATCTACGCCCTCGTCCGGGGCTGGCATAGCCCCAGACGCTGGTCGCTGCACGTGAAACTGACCCTCTTCACGACCGTGGTGCTGCTCGTGGCCGGCGTCGCCGTGTACATCGCGCTCGAGTTCGACAACCCGAAGACGTTCGGGTCGCTGAACGTGGGCGACACGATCTTCCAGTCGCTCTTCCTGTCGATGATGACCCGGTCCGGCGGCTTCTCGACCATCGACATCAGCGACCTGCAGGGGGCGAGCCTGCTCGCCACGGACATGCTGATGTTCATCGGCGGCGGCTCCGCGTCGACCGCCGGCGGCATCAAGGTGACGACCCTGGCCATCCTCTTCCTCGCCGCCTTCGCCGAGGCCAGCGGACGAAGCCAGATGGAAGCGTTCGGCCGCCGGATCCCCAGCGACATCCTGAGGCTCGCGGTCAGCGTGTTGCTGTGGGGCGCCACGACGGTGGCCGTGTCCAGCATCCTGATCCTGCAGATCTCCAAGGCGCCGTTCGACCAGGTGCTCTTCGATGTGATCTCCGCGTTCGCCACCTGCGGCCTGTCGACGGGCCTGACCGGCGAACTGCCTCCGGCCGGAGTGTATGTGCTGGCGGCAACCATGTTCATGGGCAGGATTGGTACAGTGACTCTCGCCGCTGCCCTCGCCGCGAGCCAGAGCAGGCAGCTGTTCTCCCGTCCGGAAGAGAGACCCGTCGTTGGCTGACCGCTTCAAACACGACGCACCGGTGCTCGTGATCGGCCTCGGCCGGTTCGGCGCGGCCACCGCGGGGCAACTCGACCGGCTCGGACGGGATGTGCTCGCCGTCGACGACAGCGCGGTCCTCGTGCAGAAGTGGTCCGAACGCGTCACGCACGCGGTGCAGGCCGACGCCACCTCCATGGAAGCGCTCCGCCAGATCGGCGCGCAGAAATTCTCGATCGCCGTCTGCGCCGTCGGCTCGTCCGTCGAGGCCAGTGTGCTGATCGCGGCGAATCTGGTCGACCTCGGAATCCCGCAGATCTGGGCGAAAGCGATCTCCAAGTCGCACGGCACGATCCTCGAGCGCATCGGGGTGAACCACGTCGTCTTCCCGGAGGCACAGGCTGGCGAACGCCTGGCGCACCTCGTCTCCGGACGCCTGCTCGACTTCATCGAATTCGACGACGACTTCGCCCTGGTCAAGATGATCCCGCCCAAGCCGATCCGGGGCCTGAACCTGACCGAATCCGGGCTGCGCCGCAAGTACAACGTCACCGTGGTCGGTGTGAAGAGCCCCGACCGCCCCTTCACCTACGCCACCGAGAAGACGGTCATCACCGACCAGGACCTGATCATCGTCTCCGGCACCGAGTCCGACATCGAGCGGTTCGCGTCGCTGGAGTTCTAGGGGCCTGGAGTTCTCGTGGCCTGGAGTTCTAGTGGCCGGCGAGTTCGCGGGCCCGGGCGAGTGCGGCATCCGTCGCCCGGTCGAACAGGTCCTTGATCCCGCCCTTTTCCAGCTCCCACACGGCACGCTCGGTGGTGCCGCTCGGGCTTGTGACCTGGCGGCGCAGTTCCGTCGGGGACAGGTCGGATGCCACCAGCAGGCTCGTCGCACCGAGGAAGGTGCCGTTCACCATGACCGCGGCCTCCTCCGGGGTGAAACCCTTGGCGATCGCCGTGGCGGTGAGCTGCTCGATCAGGTAGAAAACGTAGGCCGGGCCTGACCCGGAGATGGTGCTGAGGGCATCGAGCTTCTCCTCCGGCACGACCAGGACGTCGCCGACGGTGCCGAAGAGGGACCTCGCGAGCTCGAGATCGGTGTCGCTGGACCGCGTGCCGGCGCTCAGCCCGGTGACGGCCTTGCCGACAAGGGCCGGCGTGTTCGGCATCGAGCGGATGACCGACACGGATTCGGGCAGCGACGCCTCGAACGTGGCAATGGTGACGCCGGCGGCGACGCTGATGACGAGCGTGCCCGGTTCGAGACTGTCGGCAATCTCGGCCAGCAGGTCGAGGACCATGACGGGCTTCACGGCGACGATCACGATGCGCGCGCCGGCGACGGCCTTGCGGTTGGCCGTGGGCTCGTCGGCGGTGGCCCAGGCGGTGACGCCGGGGATTCCTGCGAGTTCGTCGGCCTTCGCCGTGGAGCGGTTGGTTGCCCGGATGCCGCCCAGAACGGTCACATTCGGGTTCAGCAGCCCGGTCAGAACGGCCCTCGCCATCGATCCGGCGCCGAGGAACGCGATGGCGGGCAGTGTGGTGGTTGCAGTCGAAGTCATCCAACGAGTCTACTTTCGCCCCCTGTGCCGGGTCCGTCTGGTGTGCATTCTAGGATTGCCCCATGAGCACTTCGGGCGGGAACAAAGCAATCGTGGCGGCACTCCTCGCCAATCTGGGGATCGCGATCACGAAATTCGTGGCCTGGGCATTCTCCGGTTCCTCCTCGATGCTCGCCGAGGGCGTGCACTCCCTGGCCGACTCCGGAAATCAGGTGCTTCTGCTCGTCGGCGGTCGCAAGGCCAAGCAGGAAGCCGACAAGGAGCATCCGTTCGGCTACGGCCGGGAACGCTACGTCTACGCGTTCGTGGTGTCGATCATCCTGTTCTCCGTCGGCGGCGTCTTCTCCCTTTACGAGGGTGTGCGGAAGCTGCAGGACCCGCACCCGCTCGACGTGCCGTGGCTGCCCATCGTGGTGCTGCTGGTCGCCATGGGCCTCAAGTCCTTCTCACTTCGCACCGCCATTCAGGAATTGAACCTCGTGCGCGGCAACCAAAGCTGGGTGCAGTTCGTGCGGCACGCGAAGGCGCCCGAGTTGCCCGTCGTGCTGATCGAAGACATCGCCGCTCTCGCCGGCCTGGTCTTCGCCTTCCTCGCCGTCGGCCTCACCATCATCACCGGCGAGCCCGTCTGGGATGCCATCGGCACCCTGTTCATCGGCGTACTGCTCGTCCTGGTCGCCATGGTCCTCGGCGTAGAGACCAAGAGCCTCCTCGTCGGCGAAGGCGCCGGTAAGACGGATGCCGCGGCCATCGAGCGTGCCATCCTGGCCGGCCCGGAGACGCGCAAGATCATCCACCTCAAGACCCTTTACCTCGGCCCGGACGAACTGCTCGTCGCCGCCAAGATCGCCTTCGAGGCCGACAGCCAGTTCTCCGATGTGGCGGCGGGCATCAACACCGTCGAAACCCGCATCCGCGAGGCCGTGCCGGCGGCCCGCGTCATCTACCTCGAGCCGGACCTGTTCTTCGACCCCAACCGCCGCACGCCGCCCACCGACACCATCGTCATCAAAGGCAGCGAGTGACCCCCACCGCGGTCGTCCTGCGCCACGATGACACGATCCACCTCGGCAACCTCGAACCGGTGCTGCGGGAGCACGGTTACTCCATTCGCTACGTCGACACGCTCAAGGAGGACGTGCGCGCCCTCGACCCGCGGGAAGCCGACCTGCTGGTCGTTCTCGGCGGCGAGATGGGGGTCTACGAGGCCGACGAGTTCCCCGCGCTGCACGCCGAGATCGACCTGCTCACGCAGCGGCTCGGCGCCTCTCTGCCCGTCTTCGGCGTGTGCCTGGGTGCGCAGCTGATGGCGAACGCCCTGGGCTCCCGCGTCTACCGCGGGCCGACGAACGAGATCGGCTACCGCTCCGTGGAGCCCACGAAGGCCGGGGCGACATCCCCGCTGCGGCACGTCAGCGGCGTCCCCGTCTTCCAGTGGCACAGCGACACGTTCGACCTGCCCGACGGGGTGACACGGCTCGCCGGGTCCCCCCAGTACGGCAATGAGGCCTTCGGGATCGGAGACTGGGCGCTGGCCGTGCAGTTCCACCCGGAGGTCACCGAGGAGATGCACGAGGTGTGGCTGGCGGCCTCGGAGGCGGAGGTGGCCGCCGAGGGCTTCGACGTGGGCGACCTGCGCCGCGAACGCGAACGTTACTCCAGCGGTATGCAGAACGCTTCCCGGTCCATGTTCAGCGAATGGCTCGACGGGTTGGGTCCGCGAAGAACGCCCTGAGCAGCTCCCCGCATTCGTCAGCGTCGACCTCGGCGTAGACCTCAGCGCGGTGATTGAGCCGGCGGTCACGCAGCACGTCGTAGACCGATCCGGAGGCGCCGGCCTTCTCGTCCCACGCGCCGAAAACCACGACCGGCACCCGCGCGGCCAGGATCGCGCCCGCGCACATCACGCAGGGCTCCAACGTCACCACCAGGGTACAGCCGGTCAGGTGCCAGTCCCCCAGGGACGCGGCAGCGTGACGGATGGCGACGATCTCGGCGTGGCCGGTGGGATCCTGCAGCGCTTCGCGCTCGTTGCGTCCGCGGCCGATCACACGGCCGGACGGGTCCAGCACCACCGCACCGACGGGCACATCCCCCGTTTCGAGGGCAGCGCGGGCCTCGCAGAGCGCGAGCCGCATCCATTCGCTGTGCCGGCGATCGACCTCGCCCATCTACGTTCCCTTCCCCGACTAGTAGATTGAGCCTATGCGAGTCCACGTAGCCGACCACCCCCTGATCACCCACAAACTCACGGTACTCCGAGACAAGAACACGCCGTCGCCGATCTTCCGGTCACTTGTCGAAGAGCTGATGACCCTCCTCGCCTATGAGGGGACCCGCGGCGTGCGAGTCGAGGACGTGACCGTGCAGACCCCGGTCTCCGAGGCCCGCGGCGTGCAGATCAGCGACCCCAAGCCGCTCGTCGTGCCGATCCTCCGCGCCGGCCTGGGCATGCTCGAGGGCATGGTCAAACTGCTACCGACGGCAGAGGTCGGCTTCCTCGGCATGGCCCGCAACGAGGAGACCCTTCAGCCCGCCACCTACGCGGAGCGCCTGCCCGACGACCTCTCCGACCGCCAGTGCTTCGTGCTCGACCCGATGCTGGCCACGGGCGGTTCGCTGATCGCAGCCATCCAGTTCCTCTTCGACCGCGGCGCCGTCGATGTCACGGCCATCTGCATCCTCGCCGCGCCTGAGGGGCTCGCCGCGGTCGAGAAGGCCCTCGAGGGCCGCGAAGTGACCATCGTTCTCGGTGCCGTCGACGACAAGCTTGACGAGCACGGATACATCGTTCCCGGCCTCGGTGACGCCGGCGACCGCCTCTACGGTTTGGTCTAGCCCTAGCGAGCACCAATTCCGTCGAGCGGCGGACACCGCAGGTCCTGCGACATGCCGGGCGTCGATACCCGGCATATTCAAGAATCTTTGATGAAATTGAATTTCATCATGGAAACTTTCATGCTTTCGCGATCCGCGATGGATTCTCCGATCCGCCGCGGAGCCACCGAACGTGATGCGTGTCACACGGCGTCATCCTTGGTTTCAGAATTGACACACGCCGTAACAGTGGGCTTTACTCGCAACTATGACAACGAGCGCACGCCCCCAGACCTCCTTCGAGGCCCCCGGGACTGCCGGCATGATGATGCCCGGCAGCTGCTGCGCGTGTTGCCGAATGTCCCGCTAAGCAGCGAACACCTCGCCGAGTTCCCGCCCCGCTGACTTCACGCGGCCGGTTGGTTGAACTCCGGAGCCCCTCTCGCTCCCTCCAGGCCTCTCACCGGCCGCACTTTTTCGAACCTGGAACAGCTCCTCAGCGTCGGGTTCACCTGCAGTACCCCAGCCAAGGATTACTCTCATGTCGCTTGCCCACATTGACACCGCCCGCTCGGCCCAGGCCGCACGCCTCGAACGCCAGACCGCTCCGACGCCCGCCGCACCCCGCATCCGCGCCGTGCCCGAAGGCACGCAGGCCCGTGGCTTCGTTTTCTACGTCGGCATCGACGAGGCCACGGCCGCCGCGGCCGGGACCAGCCTCAGCCGCATCGTCGAGGCGCTCAAAGCCCTCACCGGAACCATCGCGCCGACGGCGGAGACTCATGCCGCCGTCGCACTGGCGCCCGCCGGAGCCGGTGGACGCGACGTCGACGTCGTGCGCCTCGCCCTGCAGGACCCGACTGCGCTGGCTCGGCACCGCACTGTGACGGACGACCCCGACCGCGCACTCGGCGGCGTCGTGGTGGACATCTCCCGCAAGCGGGTCATCCTCGACGGCGAGACCGCGGCGCTCACCTACAAGGAATTCGAGCTGCTGCAGTACCTGGTGCTCCGCGAAGGCCGCACCATCGAGCGTGCCGAACTGATCGCCAAGCTGTGGAACGCCTCCGACGAGGAAGACGCGCCGAATGAGCGCACCATCGACGTGCACGTGCGTCGCCTGCGCGCCAAGCTCGGTCGCTACGAAGACATCGTGCGCACCGTGCGCGGGGTCGGCTACCGCTTCGACCGGCACGCCGACGTGTCGATCCGCCAATCGAGCACGCCGAGCCCGGACGTCTTCTAGCTTCCAGCTTCCCGCTGTGTGAGTCCCGCCGCCGTGGGCGATGAGGGTTCGCCGATTGGGGTTTCCGGGGCCTTGCAGCGCCTCTCCTCGAACGAATTCGACGGAGATTCTGCCCAAATCGTCCCCGCAATACTCCGAAAAGCAGTTTCAGACCAGAATCTCCGTCGAATTGGTCCAACACCGGGCACGGCGCTCCGCCTGAGATGAACAGCATCCACAAATTGCGGTCGGTTCTGGCCTTCCGGGAGCGACGCTGCAAAACAATTCGACGGCGATGGCGTGACAGAGGGCCGGTCGTAGTAGCTACGACCGACCCTCTTCCCTTGCACCAAGAGTGTCCTGCAATCACATTTCGCGTCTTCCGCCACAGCAAACGGTTGACGCACTTCGAATATATAACGAACGCATAACGAAGCGCCACTTGTTTGTCATTCTTTTTTTTTGTTCAGATCCCCACGAGTGGGGGAGGCGGCCCGATGCCGAGTCCCTATTCTTGGAGATCAAGGATGTGGGGAGGCAGCGTGACCGATCGAGCCGTGGCCGTGGCCGCCTGGGAATCACTGTTTCGTGCCCAGGTTGCCATTATGCGCAGCCTGGCCGCCGATTTTCCGGCTCATGACATCTCGTTCAACGAGTACGACGTGATGTTCAACCTGTCCCGGGCCGCCGGCCGGCGCCTGCGGCTCCGCGATTTGAATCGGCAGGTGCTGCTGACCCAGCCGAGCGTGAGCCGTCTGGTCGACCGGCTGGCCGCGCGGGGCTATGTGCGGAAGCACACCGACCCTACTGACGGCCGCGGCGCCCTGATCGAACTGACGGATGCCGGCTTCGACCTGTTCCGCCGGGTCGCTGTCCAGCACATGGGCACCATCACCGACCGCATCGGCGACACGCTCGGCACCGACGAGCTCCTGCAACTCACCGCCCTCTGCGATCGCCTGCATGGCGCGGACTGACCTGCGCCGCCCCGGTTGCGCCGCCTTGACGGAACCCGGCGCGCCGCCTCTCCCTGCCCTGTGCAGGGCGCGCGAGCGAGCGTACGGTGATCCGCGAGGAGGTGATTCCCATGCATGCAGCGCAGGGAGACCGGGTCGTCATCCGAGGAAAGACGGTGGAAGCACCGGACCGGCACGGTGAGATCGTGGAGGTTCGCGGGCCCGACGGCGAACCTCCCTACCTCGTGCGGTTCAGCGAAGGGCATGAGAGCATCCTGTTCCCCGGCACGGACTTCATGATCGAGCACATCGAACCTCGCTAGCACAGGATGCCGGAGGGTGCGGCACACGCATCCGGCCAGGTCAAGGGGGTACTGCGCCGACATCACCTGAGTCAACTTCGAAACACGCGTTGCAGATCGTGGCGGGTACAAGATCAGGAGCTTCAGCCATGAGAATCACGTGTCCTTTTTGCCACTCGACAGCTCGCCTGACGCCGAACCCGGCGCACGCCGCGCACCGCGCCCTCCCCGTCTACGTGCTGACCTGCTCCGGCTGTGATCGCACCAATGTGCGCCGCGAGTCGGCGCATCTGCCTCGGCCGGTCCTGACCGTTCGCTGATCCGGCGGCCGTCACTCCTCGGTCAGCGGGCGTCGAGGCGGCCGATCAGCTTGTGGGTCGCTGTCATGGCGCCGCCGAGCACGGCCGGTATACCGCCGCCGGGGTGCACCGATGCCCCCACCCGCCACAGCCACGGGCGTAACCGGCTGGTGTACCCGGGGCGGTGAAACGGCCCGCTCTGCCAGAGCGGGTTGGTGGCGCCGTAGAGCGCACCACCGGTGGAGCCCCAGCCAGCGAAGTACCGCGGATCAAGCACGACGTGATCACGGAACAGCTCGCTGATCGGCCGGTCCAGGCCCACGGCGGCGCTGACCCGCGCGACCTCACGCGCCACCCACGGGCTGTCGAGGTCATAGCGGCGGCCGTCAGCGGGCGAGGTGAGGAGCACCGCCACGGTGGCCCGGTCGTTGGCATAGACCTCGTGCGGCCGGTAATAGTTCAGGAAGGCCATCGTCTGCTCGGGCACAGCCCCGGCATCGAGACTGCGGTGCAGGGCGGCCGGGTCGTCGGGCAACACGACGGAATGCGTGGCGGTGCCCTCCGGCAATGAGGTCTCAAGCACGGCATAGATGGCCACGCCGGAGCAGGACAGCTTCCGTGGCCGGACCGGCGGCACGCCGAGCAGCCCGTCGAGCACCCCACGGTCGAGCCCGCTCACGATCACGTCGGCCGGATGCGTCGCCGTCGCCGTGGTCACGAGCCCTTTCGACACGGCGGTGACGGGCTCGCTAATGCGCACGACCGCGCCGGCGTTCAACGCGAGCCGGTGCAATGCGAGCGGCAGCTCGTTCACACCGCCCTCGGGAACCCACACGCCGTCCCTGGCCATGATCGCCGGCATGCTCGCGTACAGTGCGAGGGTCTGCCGGGGAGAGACACCGGCATTGAGGGTGTGGATGGCGATAACCTCACGCAGGCCTTCGGGCATCCAGCTCAGGCCGTCGAGAAAGCTGCGCGTGGTCAGGCGGGTGCCGTAGAGCCGAAACACGTTGCGTACGGCCGGCAGCGATGCCGGATCGGCCGGGTCGGCGGTCAGCATGCTCGTGAGTTGAGGCCCGAGTCCACCGTGTTCTTTTTCGAACCGGGTCCAGGCCGCGTGCCACGGGTGACCGGCGGGCACCGGCAGGACGGCGTCCGCTCCCCGGTAGAAGTACCGGCCCACCTCAGGCAGTCTCCGCAACGTCACCGCGGCCACCGCGGCGGCTTCGGCGGGAACAGAGCGGCGGGCGCCGAGCGCGTCGTAGCGGGCCAGCAGCTCCTCCCAGACCAGGGGGAAGGTGACCAGCGCCGGTCCGGTGTCCACGTGCTGCCCGTCGATTTCGAGTCGTCGGCTCTTGCCGCCGATCCAGTCGGAGCCCTCCAGCACCGTCACCGAATGGCCGGCGCGGGCCAGCAGCGCGGCGGCCGTGAGCCCGCCGACTCCCGCGCCGAGCACGACGATGCGCTGCGGGGTCAGGTTCGTCTTCCTGCGGGATCGTGTCATAGGAGCTCCTTGAGCAAAAAAACTGCCACGAGCTGGGCCCCGGCGACGGAACCTGCGACGTAGGGGAACGCGATCGAGTAGCGGTACATTCGGCGGGCCGTCATCGGCGTGGGGCTGCGCCCCAGCGACCCCACCAGCCAGCCGGCGATGAGCGCATTCACCACGGCGACCGGCCAGTTGATCAGCGCGAAACCCACGGTGGACAGGGCCCACCACGCGCCGCTCCACACCACGGCGCCGCGCGCGCCGAGAAGAACGGCAGTGGTTTGAATTCCGGCTGCACGGTCCTCGTCGATGTCCTGCACCGCGTCGTAGGTGTGCTTGGCCACACTCCACGCCATCAGTCCGATCGCCGTCGCCCAGACCGGTGACTCGCCGAGGGCGAGAGGCACGAAGACCAGCGGGAAAGCGTAGGCGGCGTTACTGAGCGAGTCGAGGTAGCGCCGGGCTTTGAAACGCAGCGGGGGTGCCGAGTAGAAGATGAAGATCACCATGTACGCGGCGATCCAGGCGAGCGCTGCCGCCGGCAACGTAGCGAGGAAATACGCCACGAAAGGCGCGTTGGTCAGCACGACTCCGAGCACGATGGCGCGGGTTTCCGAGCCGAGGATGCGGGCCCCCTCGAGGCCACCCTTGCGGGCGTTCCGAGCATCCGTTTCCTGGTCGAAAATGTCGTTCACACCGTAGATCAGCAGGTTGAACGGCAGCGTCACCCAGAGGAGCAGCGGAACAATCTCCCACCGCCACAAATCCCCGACCAGCCACATGGCGATGACGGTGGTTCCGATGGTGTTGACCCAGAGCACCGGTCGGGAGATCTGAACCAGGCGGGTGAGCACTTTCTCACTCTATCGCTGCGAGAGACCGCGTTTTTTCGGGTGCCGACGCCCATGCATTTCGGACAAACAGGAAACCCCCGCAATCTGCTGATTGCGGGGGTCCAGATGTGCGCCCGAAGGGATTCGAACCCCCAACCTTCTGATCCGTAGTCAGATGCTCTATCCGTTGAGCTACGAGCGCAGGCTGCCCAGAGCTAAGTACTCTCTGACAACTTGAAAACTATAGCAGTTATTCGGGATGCTCCGGCGCGGCAACCGGACCCGAGGTGCGGATTCCGAGCCAGGAGGCGAGCCCGCCGGCGAACATCAAGCCCGCGACGACGACCATCACGCGCTGGAATCCCGGAACGTCGAGCGTAGTTCCGATGATCGTGCCGGCCAGAGCTACCGCGACTAGACCGGCCACCCGGGCGACGGCGTTGTTGATGGCCGAGCCGATGCCGGCCTGCTCGGGCCGGATGGAGCCGAGGACCGCGGAAGTGAGCGGCGCCACGGTGATGGCCAGGCCGAGGCCGATCACGACGACGGCCGGCACGACCTGCGACCAGAGCGCGATCGGCGGCACCGCCCCGAGTAGCAGCAGGAATCCGGCTCCTGCCACCATCGGGCCCACGGTCATAAACGCGCGCGGTCCGTAGCGGCCGGCCAGGGTGCCGAACAGGGTCGCGAAGAGCAGGAGCATGGCGGTCGCCGGGATGCCGGCGAAACCGGTTACGGTCGCCGAGAAGCCGCCGACCTGCTGCAGATAGAGCGTGAACACGAAGAAACCGAGGCCGAGGGCGGCGTAGAAACCGACCGTGGCGATGTTACCGACGCCGAAATTGCGGATCTTGAACAGGCTCAGGGGCATCATCGGATGCGGCGCGCGCGCCTCCCACCAGAGGAACCCCGCGAAGGCCAGCAGCCCGACGACAAGCGGCACGAACACGACCGGGCTGGCCCAGCCCAGCCGCCCCTGCTCGATCAGGGCGAAGACCGGACCGCCCAGCCCGAGCGCGGCCAGGCCGGCGCCCCACGCGTCGATGGGGGCCGCCGGACGGGTGCGCACCGGCTCGTCCAGGCCGGCCAGCAGCACCAGGGTAACCATGATGGGGATCACGTTGAGCCCGAAGATCAGGCGCCAGCTGAGCGTGTCCACCAGGATGCCGCCGAGCACCGGACCCATGATGCCCGCGATGCCCGTCCAGCCGGTCCAGGCCCCGATCGCTCGAGCCTGCGCCACCCCCGAGAACGTCGAGGTGATGAGCGCCAGGGAGCTCGGCACGAGCAGAGCCGCCGCCACGCCCTGCAGCACCCGGGCCAGCACGAGCGCACTCCCCCAGGGTGCGACCGCGCACGCCAGCGAGGTGATCCCGAACCATACCAGCCCGATCCGGAGCACCCGCACCCGGCCGAACGTGTCCGAGAGTGACCCGGCCACGAGGATCAGGGCGCCCAATGAGAGCAGGTAGCCGTCGACCGCCCACTGTTGCAGCACCAGACCGCCGCCGAGTTCCCGAGAAATCGCCGGCAGCGCGACCGTGATGATGGAGCCGTCCAGGAACGCCACGAACGACGCCAGAATGGCCACGATCAACACCCGATGCTCTCTGGAAATCACTCTCCCAGTTAACCCGATTCGCGGCCCGATCGAAGGCCCGATCCGGAGGGCGCGGGCCCCGGTGTGGCCCTAGACGAGGTCTGGGGCAGGTGCAAAACTGACGCCATGACCGCGACCCGCAACACCCAGGCATCCTTCGAATACGCCGGCCTTCGGGCCCTGTTCATCAATTGCACCCTCAAACGAAGCCCCGAAATCAGCCACACACAGGGCCTGATGAACCTCAGCATCAACCTGATGCACGAGCAGGGCGTCCACGTCGAGAACATCCGGGCCATCGACCACGACATTGCCTCGGGCGTCTACCCCGACATGACCGAACACGGCTGGGCGACGGATGCCTGGCCCGCCCTGTTCGACAAGGTGCGCGCCTCCGACATCGTCGTGATCGGCGGGCCGATCTGGCTCGGCGACAACGGCTCGGTCACCAAGCGCGTGATCGAACGGCTCTATGCCATGTCGGGGGAGCTGAACGACAAGGGTCAGTACGTCTACTACGGCAAGGTGGGCGGGGCCGTCATCACCGGCAACGAGGACGGCGTGAAGCACTGCGCGTCGAACGTGCTCTATAGCTTGCAGCACATCGGCTTCACGATTCCACCGACGGCCGACGTCGGCTGGATCGGCGCGATCGGTCCGGGCCCGAGCTACCTGGACCCGGGTTCCGGGGGGCCGGACAGCGACTTCACGAACCGCAACGTGACCTTTATGACCTGGAACCTGATGCACCTGGCCGCAATGCTGAAGGCAAACGGCGGCATCCCCGCGTACGGGAACCTCCGCGCGGATTGGGACGAGGGCGAGCGATTCGGATTCCAGCCGAACCCGGAGTACCGATAGCGGCGTCGACGCGCCCGAAGTGAGGACGCCATGACCGCGACCCTGCGCGAGGTGGCGCCGGCCTCCCCGCGGAGCCGCTTGGACGTGCGGGTCACCGGCGGGATCGTGCGCGGCGTGGACGACAATGGCATTCGGCCTGGCGAGACATCCCCTACGCCGCGCCACCCGTGGGCGAGCTGCGGTTCCGGGCCCCGCAGCCGGTGAGGAGTGCCTGAGTGTCAACGTGCTTCGGCCGGCGTCGGCGTCGCGTAGACGGCTGGGCCGCCCGGTGATGGTCTTCATCCACGGCGATGGCTACAGCGTGGGATCCTCGCAGGATTTCACCGGCCGAGGGGAAAGTTTCGTGCGCACCGGGCGGGTGGTCTGCGTCAGTTTCAACTACCGGCTGGGTGCCCTCGGCTACCTCGACTTCTCCCGGTATTCGACATCGGAACGGCCCCTGGAGAGCAATCCCGGGCTGCGCGACCAGGTGGCCGCCCTCTGGTGGGTGCACGACAACATCCGTGCCTTCGGGGGGAACCCCCACAACGTGACCGTGTTCGGGGAATCGGCCGGCGCCAACGCGGTGCTCCATCTGATGGCGACGCCCTCCGCCGCGGGGCTGTTCGCCCGCGCCATCGCGCAGAGTCCCCCGACCAGAGCGTCGTTCTCGCACTCACTGACCGAGGGCTGGGCCGCCGAGTTCGTGGTGGAGTTGCGCTCCCAGCGGCCGCACGCCTCCGCCCTGTTGCCGAACGAGCTGCTGACCACCGCCGCGGTAGCCGACCTGACCCAGGCGGCCGTGGCGCTGCAGGCGCGCACGCCGGATGCCAACCCGGGCACCTTCTGCCTGATCCCGGTGATCGACGGGGATTTCCTGCCCGAGCGGCCGCTCGACGCCTTCCGTCACGGGACCGCGCACCGGGTGCCGCTGATCATCGGCACCAACGAGCGGGAGGGGTCGCTGTTCCGGGGCCGGGTGGACATCCTGCCGAAGTCGCCGACGCGTATCGCGGCCGTTCGACCACGCCCCGGTGAGCTCGCACGACGCGATGCGCTCCGTCGACGCGAGCCTGCCGGCGAAACGGTCGTCGTCGGACTTCGGCGGGGATTTCGTGTTCTGGTATCCGAGCCTGCAGATCGGCGACTTTCACTCCCGGGTCGCGCCGGTCTACACAGACCGGTTCGACCTGGCCCCGCGGCTTATGCACATGCTGGGCATCGGCGCCACCCACGGAATCGAGCTGTTCGCCCTGTTCGACCACGTCGACGGCCCCACGGCCCGGGCCATGATCCTGCTCGGCGGGCGGGAACTCTTCATCATTGCGGGCGAACGGATGCGCCTGCACTGGCTTCGCTTCGCCTGCACAAGGCGGCCCGACGACACCTGGCCGACCTACTCGGAAACCGACCGGCTGACTCTGATCATCGACGAGGTCGATCGCATCGAATCGGATCCGCGAGGAGAGCGGCGGGCGGTCTGGCAGGAGTTCCTGCCGCACTTCTAGCGGGTAGCGGCGGTTGAGCCCGTCGGCGTGAGCTCCCCGTTACTCCTGCGCCGGCCACCGGCCGAACGAATTCGACGGAGATTTTGCTCAGAACCGGCCCACAGCATCCGTTTGGGCTCGAAATCGGTAAAATCTCCGTCGAATTCGTTAGGGAGCCCGGGTGCCCGTGGGGCACAGCAACGGATGCGCGTGGTCGGCCAACCACGGCACCGCGCCGACCGAATTACTTTCTATACTCGTGCAGAACCTCTTGACTGCACATTCGTATA